>JBCCRH010000536.1:0-2416 GCA_039208045.1 Bacteroidota bacterium | reverse complement strand
TACGTGCGTGATTTTACCGCTACGATTCTCAAAGAAAGCAAGATCCCCTGCCCGGCTCTGCTCTACAAAATCCACCTCTTCCCCAATATAGACTTGCTGTGCCGCTTCGCGGGGCAAGCTGACGCCCATCAGCTTGAATACCACTTGCACCAAACCATCCGCATCAATACCGAAGGCCGAACGGCCGCCCCACAAATACGGAGCGTGTAGGAAGCGACGGGCTATTTTTAACAAAAAGTCTGTAGACTGCTCCACATTGGTAGGAAATACAGCTAGCCCACTAAAGGTATACTGAGTCTCTTCTAGCTGAAAACGTATACCATCAAAATTAGGCAACTGGGCACCTAGGGTGATCGGTAAGTAGTGATTTTCAGCCATGATGGGATGCATTACCTCTAAGCAGTAAGCATACTGTTTTTCAAATAGCTCAAATTCGCTCGGTGTGATGGCCTTTAGCTGGTTGGTGGCTATCCATCCAATAAAATTATCCCATTGGCAGCGCACCTTTACCCATTGTCGCCCCTTAGTTTCGAGCACCTCCACTAGCTCCCCAAATAATAGCTGCGATACCTGTTCACTCTTATGAGAGGAATTGGAACGAATGGGAACAACACTAAATGGGCAAATTGCGTAGGTAGCCATAAGTAAATGGAGCGAAACGTTAACGTTTTGAGGGGTTCCATCCAAAAATAATAAATATCTAATAAAGACCGTTGATTTGGTGGACTCAAAAGTATGGCTTGCTGACAATTTGTGCGAACAAGCACCAAAGTTGTCAGTGAAGGAAAAATAAATGGTATTTTGGGTCGAAATTCAACAAACCGGTTATGAAACACTTTTTTCCTGTTATTATTCTTCTCTTTACTCTTTGTTCTACCATCCCAGAACTACAGGCACAAGACCAGCATTTCACCCAGTTTTTTGCTTCTCCGCTTACGCTAAACCCTGCTTTGGCTGGCGCTTTTGAGGGGCGCTATCGGATGTCGGTCATTTATCGCGATCAGGCTCGCAATGTAGCGGAGGAGCCGTATATAACGTGGTCGGGTGCTGTGGATGTCCGCTTTCCACTAAAATTTCGCAGCGGCCTACGCACGGATGCTGCAGGAGTGGGACTAATTTTCTACAATGATCAAGTGCCTAATATTGGCTTCTCTACCAACCAATTACATTTGGCTGGCTCCTACCATAAATCACTGAGTAGAAATGATGACCAATATCTTTCGCTGGGCGCGCAGGTGGGACTCTCTCAACGTAATGTCAACTACGATAAGCTGACCTTTGAAGACGAATTTAATGGCCTCAACGGTTATACCGACCCCACCAGCGAGATTTTACCTCCTAATAATTTTTCCTTCAGCGATATTGCGATAGGCCTCAACTACTCCTACGCGCCTTCGCGCAAAACGGCGGTATTTATCGGAGCGGCAATGCATCATGTTTTGGAACCTCAAGTTTCCTTTTTTATTGATGAAGATAATCCCGAAAATAGCAACGATAATGCCTTACTCCGCAAAATTACCGCTTATATCAACTTACAAATTCCGATCGCAGATAGAATTCAGCTTTCGCCCCGCGCCCTTGTATACAGCCAGGGGCCTCACTTAGCCACCAATGCTGGCACCAATCTGCGCTTCTTATTAAATGATATCACTGGTGCTGCCCTGCACGTCGGTGGCTGGGTACGCAACGTACGCGATGAGGACGAGAGTTTCTCTATGGATGCCATTATCTTCATGGCGGGCTTTGAATACAATAACTTCTTAATAGGCGTAAGCTATGATGCAGCCCTGGGTGAGATCAGCGCTGCCAGAAGTGGACAGACCGCTTTTGAAATTTCGATTGCATATCTGGGGGAGTATGAGGATGAGACAGTGATTTGTCCGAAATTTTAGTAGTACAATCTATTCACGCCATACACATACTTCGAACTTTTCGTCAAGCGAAAAGGAAGGTATTGCGTAATGCGGTCGAGTTCCAGTTCGAAGGAGGCATCGTATTTCAATTCTATAATAGTGGTCTCGAAGTCTCGGAATGGCAGGTGTAGAAATTGCTCGTTGCAGTGGCCGAAGGCTAAATCGGTATCGATGGTGATGCGGAATTTTTGGTCTGCTGTCGCAAAATACGAGCGCTGATAAGCGTTGACGAGCGTCGGCCGGAGGGAGGGAAGGTCAGGAATCAGCTGGTTCACCTCTGCCACCATTTGAGGTAGTTCTTTGGCAGAAAAAGGCTGGATACTGGTAGTCTTTTTAAAGCCGAGCTGATTGCGCTTAGCTTTGAGTTCTAGCTTCGGCCGTTCTACGTATTCTTCTACTTGTCCGTACCACCGTACTCGATATTTCTTCCGATCGGCCACACCTGCGACATTATCGGCAAATGCTTGCAGGTTAGGCGTGTCGAAGTAAATATTATTGATCTG
>JBCCRH010000535.1:0-2430 GCA_039208045.1 Bacteroidota bacterium | reverse complement strand
TGCTGATAATGCTTGAGATTTTGGCGAATCGTGCGATTCCAGTCGATTTCGTTGAGCTTGGGGCGGCGGTTGCGCACGGTGCGGGCTAGGCTGCCTTGGATGGCTTCGCGCAGGGGGTTACGCAATTTTTTTTCGAGTCGTTCTACCACTTTTCGAACGACGGCCTTCGCCGTTTCGCGAGTTTTGCTGGGCAGTACTTTATTGAGTGAAAGGATGGTTCCGACTAGATCGACATCCATTTCAATGGTTTCGAGCAATTCTGGTTCGAGCAGCATTTCGTGGAGACCGAGTCGTTCCAGAGCGTCTTTTTGGAGAAGTTGCACGACGGAGGAAGGAAAATAAGTACGAATATCACCAAGCCAGCGGTTGACATTGGGAGAAGATTTGCCCAAGCCGCCCCTGCGCTCACTATCGTAGAGGGCATCCAGTACGCCATCCATCCCTTTGAGCTGCCCTTGTAAAGGCAGTTGTGCCTCAGGATCCGCTTTTTTGCCCAGAATTAAGCGCCATTTTTGAAGATGTTCATCCATATTCATTACGCAAAAGATACAAACAATGCCCCACTTTACGGGTTGTTTAGCTAGGAAAACAACTTAACTAGCAGCAACTTTGTTTGCCTGTAAATTACTCACCACCAATTTGCCACTTTTTGGATAAAGATACACTTAACGAATTTTCAGAAGAGCAACAGGACGTGCTAAAGTCCATCCGGATATCCCGCATTATCGTTCCAGTATTTATTGGGATTGCAGCGGTATTCTACCTGCTTTGGCGGCAGTTCGATCCAGAAGAGTTCAGAATGATCGATTGGACAGCGCATACCTTTATCTGGATCGGTATCACCGCTGGATTGGTGGTGATTCGCCACCTCGCCTATGCCACCCGCCTCCGTATTTTGAGTAAAGGAGAATTTAGCTGGCGCAAATGTATTGAGCTGATCTTTATCTGGGAGTTTAGCTCCGCAGTGTCCCCGACTAGTGTGGGAGGCTCCGCTGTTGCTTTTTTTGTGTTAGCGCAAGAAAAGCTCTCCACTGCTAAAACCGCCACTATAGTACTCTACACCATTGTGCTGGATGGACTGTTTTTCATTACTACCCTTCCGCTGCTCTTTGCTGTTTTTGGCACCAGCATGATTCGGCCCAACGTGGAGCGCTTTGCTGACTTAGGTGCTTGGGGATACTACTTCCTATTTGCGTATACGCTAATGACGGTCTACACCGCTGTTTTTTACTATGGCCTATTTGTCAATCCCGAAAATATGAAGCGGGTACTCGTTGGGTTCACCCGCATTGGTTTTTTGAAGCGCTATCGCAAAAAGGCAGTGGAGCTGGGGAATGATATGGTGGTAGCTTCAAAGGCTTTGAAACAGCAAAACCGAACCTTTCACGTAGGCGCTTTCCTCGCTACTGCGGTAGCATGGTCGTGCCGATTCTTCTTGCTAAGCAGCTTGATTATCGCTTTTATCCACACAGTACCTTTGGACTTTTGGTCACAATTTGAGCTATATGCACGGCTCGAAACTATGTTTGTGATTATCGCTTTCAGTCCCACACCAGGTGGTGCTGGCTTTGTGGAAGTGCTATTTGGCGGATTCTTGAAGGACTATGTAACTAATCCCACCTATTCTACGGTCATTTCTACGATTTGGCGATTGTTATCTTACTATTCTTATCTACTGGCTGGTGCCATCGTGATCCCCAATTGGATACGGACGATCTTAAACGAGCGACGAAAGAAACGCAATAAAGACGGGAAATAAGAGAACAACTGGCAGCCTAATTGATTAAAGTCATTCCTCTGGTTGAGGAATATCACAGTAGAAGAGTCAACAAAATGAGAACTTGCTACTGTAAGAACATTAGACTCATAAAATCAAAACTCCTAATTATGAATGTCCTCGCACCAGTTCAGACCGTAATGACCTCTAAATTACTGACCGTTAATCCAAAGGATAAGCTAACGATCGTAAAAGAGATATTCGAAAATAACAGCATCCACCATATCCCAGTAGTGCGCTACAAAGAAATAGTAGGCATGATCAGTAAAACGGACTTCTTGCACTTCCTCAGGGGATTTAACCGCAATGAAGAAGACCGCTTTGTAAATGAAGCGCGCCTAAGAGCCTACAATGCTGAAGACATCATGACGCTTGGATTAGCAACTATTAATCCAAAATCTAGAATCAATGTAGCACTGGAAATCTTCATGGAGAACCGCTTCCATGCGATTCCAGTAGTGGAAGGAGGAGAATTAGTCGGTATTGTGACTACGCATGACATCATAAAGGCAATAGCTACTCAGAAAGTTACTGCGGAGCAAATTTTAGAAAGTAATAAACAGTACAGCTAAAAAGCGATTGATGACGTCGCTTTTCATGATCAACAAGTTAATTCTAGTCGGTATAGGCCCTTTGCCTAATACCGATTTTTT
>JBCCRH010000534.1:0-2489 GCA_039208045.1 Bacteroidota bacterium | reverse complement strand
TGGGCTTCGAAACTAAATTCATACTCATCAGCTACTTCCGCTTTCGCTAAAATGCCGTTTACCAAGCGTTGCAGTTGCAGCGGAGAGAAAAAAGTAGGCGTTCCTCCACCTAGGTGTAGCTCCTTGATGATTGGTTTTTCGCCAAAATGCTCGCAGTACAAGGCCCATTCTGCAAGCACGCTATCGATATAGGGCGACTCTACCTGGTGATTTTTCGTAATGCGCTTATTACAGCCACAGTATGTACAAAGCTGCTCGCAATACGGCAGGTGGATATACAAACTAATGGCCTTCTCTTGCTGAAAGGCGTGCAGTGCTTTTTCTTGCCATTGTAGCTGTGTGATGGGGGTATCATCCCAATAAGGGACAGTGGGATAGCTAGTGTAGCGAGGAGCTGCTACATTGTACTTTTCTAATAAACTAGAATGAGTCATATCAATAAATTTTGCGCTAGGAAATACCCAAAATTAGTAGCAAGGCCGGTAGCTAGCGGATGACATTTGTCAACCAAATGCCTGATAATTATCAAAAAGACTGTAAGATTTCAGTGGTTTTCTTTACTTATGTTCAAAAAACCGCGCCATGGATCCAATTGATCAACCCACCCCCTCCAACCAACCCTATCCAAGTACGGGCCAGTCGTTTGTGCTCTTGCTTATCTGTATTGGATTTACTTTAGTCTTTGGTATTGTTCAGGCAGAACTAAGTGCTTACGTGTCTACGGAAGCTGCCTTTTTGATTATGTATCTCCTCACCTTTGGGGCTACGCTTTTGGTTGGCTTACGCCTAAAACGACGAGCGGAGGGCTGGTTTCAATTTAGTGTGGCAGGCATTCCGCTGGTGGCTTATCCAATACTGTATCTGGTGACCATTAATATTATGAATATCTGTATTCCACTCACAGAGCTGGTTCCAATGCCTGAGGAGGTACGCAGAATCTTAGAAGACTTGATCGGCAGTGGCAATGTATACATGTTTTTAGCAGCTGTCATTGCAGCCCCTATTTTTGAGGAGCTCATTTTTAGGGGCGTCATCCTCAATGGCTTACTCCGCAATTATAACCATTGGTATGCGATCGCCCTATCAAGTTTCCTGTTTGGCATTGCTCATCTCAATCCGTGGCAATTTATTGTCGCCTTCTTGCTTGGCCTTTTCTTAGGCTGGGTCTACTATCGTACCCAATCGCTTATTGCTTGTATCCTCATCCACTTCTTTACCAATGGTACTTCCTTTACGGTCAGTATGATCTGGGAAGACGAGGCCACCACCGATGCCATAACGATGTATGGGGGTAGTATGACCTACTTATTATTGGGGATGCTGGCATCGGTGCTGATGATAGCGGGTAGCATCTACGTGCTGGATCGGCTATTCCAAGCTCCTGTTGATTGGCATCAAAAAGAAGCCGTTCCAGAAGTAGAAGGTATCGAATGATTTTGTACCTTCCGGTAAACTATAGTTCAACATGCCGAGAATGTGGAAAGTAATTGTACTTACCGTTCTAGCTTTTGGTCTTTACGACCAGTTGAAGGACGGCTATTTTGGCTCACTGTATGGGTATTTCAAATCATTAAGTGGCGAAGCTAGCTGGAGTTTTTTTCTCACCTACGCTTCCTTTGGTATTCCTATTTTCTTAGCGGTGCTCTTGCTGCACCCTGCCCGGCAGTTCTGGTCGAGCTTGGGGCTCCATCAGTCCTTTCCCAAGGCGATTCTCGTTACCCTTATTTGGACCTTACCCATGCTTGTTGGCTATGCCATTGTTTTTGAGTGGAACGATGCCATTACTTGGACTACTATTTTTAAAAGTGCTATCTGTGCTGCCTTATTCGAAGAACTCTACTATCGGGGCTTTCTTTTTGGACAGCTTTTTCGTTTTACGCGCATTGGCTTTATCCCGAGTATCTTAGTTGGTGCCCTTTTATTTGCGGCAGCCCATTTATACCAAAGTCAAAATATTGGTACTATGATTGGCATTTTCGCGATGACTTTTATGGGGGCCTTTCTCTTTGCGTGGGTTTATATCGAATGGGATAATAATTTGTGGGTGCCCATTTTCTTACATCTCTTCATGAATCTATTTTGGATGCTATTTGCTGCGGGTGAAAATGCACTGGGGGGACTCTACTCTAATATCTTCCGAGTACTCACTATCACGCTCGTCATAAGCGGTACAATATGGTATAAAAAACGCAATGGCCTTCCTCTAGCCATCGATAAGCATACTATTTGGATGAAAAAACAATCTACTTCTTATGGCTTTAATTAAATCAGTACGCGGCTTTACCCCTGTTTTTGGCAGTAATGCTTACTTCGCAGAAAATGCAACTATCATTGGTGATGTCATCGCTGGCGATGATTGCAGTGTGTGGTTCCAAGCAGTGGTGCGGGGTGATGTCAATAGCATTCGTATTGGCAATAAAGTAAATATTCAAGATGGGGCAGTGATTCACGGCACCTTTGAGCGCGCCTCTACTACTATTGGAAATAAT
>JBCCRH010000533.1:0-2523 GCA_039208045.1 Bacteroidota bacterium | reverse complement strand
TACGCTATTTTTTGCTTAGTCGCGCAAAAACCAAGTCATTTTGTTCGTGTTTGAACAAATTTGTAGAGCAAGCGTATTCATATCAAAATACAAGACAATGGCACTCACCGAATCTAATATGCTCCCTTTGGGCACCAAGGCTCCATCTTTTTCACTACCCGATACTATTTCGGGAACTACCATCAGCTTTGACGATGTACGTACGGATAAAGGAACAGTAGTAATGTTTCTTTGTAATCATTGTCCTTATGTAATTCATGTAAATGAAGAAGTGGTTCGTATAGCAGAGGGGTATAAGCAAAAGGGAATGGGATTTGTAGCAATTAGCTCCAATGATATTGAAAATTACCCACAGGATGCACCAGATAAAATGACCGAACATGCCAAAGCAGCAGGTTATAACTTTCCCTATCTCTACGACGAATCGCAGGAGGTAGCGAAAGCCTATGATGCAGCGTGTACGCCAGATTTTTATGTGTTTAACGGAGCAGATGAGTTGGTGTACAGAGGCCGCCTGGACGATTCGCGTCCCGGTAGCAATACGCCGCTCAGCGGAGCTGATCTGCGTGGGGCGCTAGATGCGGTACTTGATGGCGCAGCAGTGGCCTCCACACAATATCCGAGTATGGGCTGCAATATCAAGTGGAAAAAGAACTAGCCCTTAGCCTTGTGTTGGCGATTGGCCATAATCATTGCAAAAAAAGCAGTTGCTGTACCGCTCCATACCAATAAAGGTGCAAGGATCGGGCGTATGGGGTTATCCAAGAGTGGAAGTACAATCCAAAGTGCTGGCGCACTTAGCAAGGTAATCCATGCTGCCACCCGCCACGCTTTGGTGTCGTAATAGTTACGTACGGGAAGCTGCAATCGGTCAGCAGTAACTTTTACCTGCTGGTAGATGGATGTTAGTTTTTCTACCTCTGTTTTAGCGCCCGTCGCTACAGTAAGTGCCACCTTTCCATTTGATCCTTTAAACTTTAGAACCAAACGCTGTAGCACCGGGCTATTCGTATCCATACGATACCACACTAGGTCGGCAAAGCGGTAGGATGTTGTATCTACCCTCAGGGACTCATCAGTCAATGTGATTTTTTTGAAGTAATTCACAGCTGGATTGCGCTGCAAGGTCGACATATAAATCACAGGTATCGCAACCCCTATTACTACAAAAGGTAATGGGGAAAAGTCTAATACTTTAGCATTCAGGATGAGCAACAGGATAAATACTACTAGCCATACAATCAGAAAGATCACTACTCGGAAGATGCTCAGTAATGTGATGTCCCAAGTTTTCATCGTCAGATTTTTGTCCTTCAAAATCGTTTTTAGCTAAAGCATTAGCTCGTATTATCCTGCTATTTTCGGTTTATCGCTTACGCTAAATACTTGGCTACAATAGGCATCCGCCGCCCCATGCCAAACGCTTTGCTAGATACCCGAAGTACGGGGGCGGTTTGATAGCGTTTGAATTCGTTGATGTTCACTAAGCGTAATACCCGCTTTACCAATTTTTCGTCAAAACCATTGGCAATGATCTCTTTGGGGCCTAGTCGTTTTTCGATATACTCAAATAGGATTTCATCGAGCTCTTCATAGGGTGGCAGGCTATCTGTATCTTTCTGATTGGGGCGAAGCTCTGCCGACGGGGGCTTAGTAATAATGTTTTCAGGGATGACCTCTCCATCTTTATTCATATATCGGGCCAGTGCAAATACTTCTGTTTTATATAGATCACCGATTACAGAGAGTCCTCCACACATATCGCCATAGAGGGTGCCATAGCCCACAGCAGCCTCACTCTTGTTGGAGGTGTTGAGTACGATGTTTCCAAATTTATTAGAAAAAGCCATCAGCACCATTCCTCTAGCTCTTGCCTGAAGATTTTCTTCTGCAATACCAAAATCAGTCGCCCAATAATGAGGTTGCAGGCTATTCATATAGCTGTCATAAATGGAGCTAATAGGTACAATATCATATTGCATACCCAAATTTTGAGCAAGCTGGCGGGCATCATTTACCGAATGGTCAGAAGAAAACTGCGAAGGCATGAGCACCGCGCGTACATTATCCGCCCCTAGCGCACGAACCGCCAAAACTGCGGTCACTGCAGAGTCTATCCCTCCAGAAAGGCCCAAAATGGCCTTTTTTAACCCCAGCTTCCCAAAATAATCGCGTATACCCACTACTAAGGCCTCGTGGTTCATATCCATGCGATCTTTATCTTGTAATTGTTCTTGCTGCCCCGCGTTTACATCGTCAAGCTCATAGGTACGAATGACTTCTTCGAAATAAGGGAGTTCATCGTAAATTTTACCGTTAGGCGATGCTACAATACTTCCACCATCAAAAATAAGCTCTGTTTGCGCTCCACAGTGATTCACGTAAAACACCGGCAAGCCATAGCGCGCTACATTCGCCTTCACCACGTGTAGGCGCTCGAAGGCATGGTCAGCGCTGTATGGCGAAGCAGAGATGTTAATCATCAGATCAGGCTGCTGTGGCATCAGCTCGTCCATAGGGCAG
>JBCCRH010000532.1:0-2576 GCA_039208045.1 Bacteroidota bacterium | reverse complement strand
TACGTTCTCTGTTTCTATCCCAAGAGAATTTGAAAACCCAGAAGATTACAAGCTGTACCGTAAGTATAAGCGTTATGCAGTGAAAGTGTATCCTTATGCGGTGGAAGCGATCCGCATCTTTAGGGAGGTGGAATATGCGACGGCGAATATGAAAAAGCGGGAGCGTAAGCGCTACATCAAAAAGCTGAATAAGCAGCTAAAAGAAGAATTCAAAGATCCACTAAAGAAGCTGTCGAAGACGCAAGGAAAAATTTTGATTAAAATGATTGAGCGGGAGCTGGATCAAACGATGCATCGCCTGATCAAAGACTTGCGGGGTGGCTGGTCAGCGGGTTATTATACGACCCTAGGGTTTATGTTTGGGCACCGATTAAAGCATGGCTATATCGAAGGAGAAGATCCCATCCTGGATGCCGTACTTCAAGATTTGGATGTTTCCTACGAATATCCAGCACCAGTAGAAGACCGAAAATCGGTGATGGATGATAGCGAGGACGAAGATATGGACGACGAGGAAGTGGATGAAGATCGACTAGAAGAAGAGGCCGAACTCAAAGAATTGTTACAAAAAATGCAAAAAGATAGCACTGCGATTGACAGTATTCAGAACTTAAGTAAGTCGCCAAAGAATTTACGATCTAAGGAATAAACTAAGATCAAATAGACAGCAACCCAGGCTACATTCAATAGGTACGCCTGGGTTTTTTGTTCTGGTCGGAGCCAAAATGCCAGGCTGTAGATTCCCACTGCCAAAAGGATGACGGCGAGCATATTCCAAAACCGATACGGTATTGGATAGTACTGCCGGCCAATAATTGCACTCAATATCGTCATCGTTCCAAAGCAAGCGAAGGCTGCCCAAGCTGGCCCCATATAGCCCAAACTTGGAATCAACCACACATTTAGCGAAAGCGTAATCACCGCCCCCACCACTGAGATGTAGGCCCCAATGTGCGTCTTATCCGTTAGCTTGTACCAGACAGAGAAATTATAATACAAACCCAAAAACAAATAGGCTAGCAATAAGACCGGAACGATCGATAAACCTTCCCGATAGCTCTCTTCAATTAAGATCTGAAATACATCTAAGAAGAGCATCACGACCAAAAAGGCCACGCTACCAACAATGGCAAAGGCGTAGCCCACCTGCGCATAGATATTTTTGGCATCCGCCCGATCTGCATGGCGAAAGAAAAAGGGCTCTGCCGCAAACTTAAAGGCCTGGGTAAAGAGGCTCATCAGCACCGCAATCTTCACACAGGCTGTATAGATACCGACTTGTCGTATGTTTTCGAGAGTTGTGCCGGGGAGGAGTTCTTTGAGTAGGTAGCGATCGGCCACTTGGTTAATCATACCCGCAATGCCCACAATAATCAGCGGTGATGCATAGCGAAACATTTGCTGCCAAAGCGCTCGATCGAAGGTCAGCTTAGCGCGAAAGTAAATGGGAAGGAGTAAAAGAAAGGTCACAAAGCTCGCCAATAGATTGGCAAGAAAAATATAATGCAGCTTGGAGTCGTCATCATAAATACTTGCAGCAAAGCTATTGCCTTGCTCGATCAGCCAGGGGCATAGTTCCAAGAAAAAGAGGAGGAATCCTCCATTGACCAAAATGTTGATTCCCTTTAGAAGACCAAATCGAATAGGGCGATTGTCCATTCGAAGTTTAGCAAAAGGGATGGCCGCTAGTACATCGAAGCCAATGAGGAGGGCAAAGTACCGCACATAAGGCGCATCGGTAGCAAAGGTGAGCAAGCCCGCAATGTCTTCTGCGCAAAGCAAAATTAGTGCAACAAAAACGACGGTACTAAAAAGCAGGGAAATAGAGGCGGTGCCAAAGCTCTTCTCGCGATGCTCTTGCTTACTCGCAAAGCGAAAGTAAGCCGTCTCCATGCCATAGGTTAATACCACCATAAGGAGAGCGGCAAAAGCATACATAATGCCATGAATGCCGTATTCTTCTTGCTCTTCCGCAAAAACTCGGGTAAGGTAGGGCGTGACAATAATGTAATTAAGCAGACGGTTGAACACCGTGCTTCCGCCATAAATAATCGTTTCGCCAGCTAACTTCCGAATTAAAGACATGGAATGGAGTTAAGCTGCAAAAGTAGTTGCAACTAACTGAAAATAATGCCGTTTTAGAAGAAATTTATTAATGCTTCTAAAAAGAAGCTATTTTTACAGGACTAAAAGGACGTATACAACCGATGGATACACTATCTGTCGGCTGTAATAAATAGCAAATTATGATAGATGTACCCTTGCTGAAAGCTATTTGTGAGGTGCCAGGCGCGCCGGGTTTTGAGCAAAAAGTTAGAGAGCTGGTAGTCAAAGAAGTGGCGCCATTAGTGGATGAGCTGAAGGTAGATAATATGGGCAATGTATATGCCATCAAGCGCGGCAAATCGCGCAAGCGGGTGATGATTGCCGCACATATGGATGAGATCAGCTTTATTGCTACCCACATTGACGATGATGGGTTTGTGCGTTTTCACACCCTTGGTGGCTTCGATCCCAAGACCCTTACGGCTCAACGTGTGATTGTACATGGCAAAAAAGATTTGGTAGGGGTGATG
>JBCCRH010000531.1:0-2614 GCA_039208045.1 Bacteroidota bacterium | reverse complement strand
TTTCTTTTGGTCAAGAACTGACATCAGGCATGGGCTTTTACCAACTCGAACACGGCGAATGTGTCCCTACTACCGAACGTGCTCGCATCAATAACTTACTCGAAAACAACTATCGAAGCTTAGAGACGCAAGGAAAGCTACCTGCGGCTCGCAATGAAGCAGCGGAATACGTATGGCCTGTTCGCCAGCGCCCTGGCTTTAACTATAATAGTGTCTATGGCATCTCCAACTATGTAGACCACAACGAAGGCTTCTCCGGAAATAATAATAACAATGTCATTGATTACAATTGCGGTGATCGTTCCTATGATACAGGCTCTGGCTATAACCACACGGGAACCGACATCTTTACCTGGCCTTTCAGCTGGCAGATGATGCAAGATGAGCAAGTAGAAATTGTGGCGATTACAGATGGTGTTATTCTGGGCAAAGATGATTTCAATCCTGACCAGAATTGTTCGTTTGATGCGGGTACTGGCTGGAATGCGGTTTATGTTTTACACAATGATGGAGGCCGCTCTTGGTATGGCCATATGAAGTCAGGCTCTTTGACCGATAAGGTTGTTGGGGACCCTGTAGAAGCGGGGGAATTCCTAGGCTTGATCGGTAGCAGTGGTATTTCTACTGGCCCACACTTACACCTAGAAATCTACGATGCAGACGGCGACTTAATCGACCCCTATGATGGTACTTGCAATCCAACTGTTACCGAGACTTGGTGGGCCGAGCAAAAGCCTTACAGAGAGCCAACTATCAACACGATTATGACGCACTTTGGTGCCCCTGATTTTTTGGGTTGCCCCAATCCTACTCAGCAGGTAGAATTTCACCGGCAAAGTAATTGTTTCGAACGGAATGATTTCGTCTTTTTTGCAGCCTACTTTCACGATCAACTGGCAGGTGACCCTTTTACCAATACCATCTATTATCCTGATGGCTCTGTGTATGAGACTTGGGAGAGAACTGCTTTTACGACCTATAATGCTAGCTATTGGTACCGTAGTTTTTACATTGAAAATGACGATCCAACAGGTATTTGGACCTATGAGGTCAGCTATAATGAGCAGACTGTTACTCATCAGTTCACGGTAGGCGATTTGACACTTGCTCCGATTGAAGGCGCTTTGGTATCGGGTATTGGCGAGCTGGAAACCTATAGCATTACACCCCAAGATGGCTTTACCTACAGCTGGGAAGTCAGTGGAGGAACCATAGTTGATGAAAATGCTGAGCAAGGCACCATCCAGGTACAGTGGGAAAATGAAATGGAAGGGGAGCTATGTGTAACTGGAGAAAACGCATTTGCATGCCAGACCGATACGCAATGCCTTACGGTAGACCTCAGTCCAGTAAATATCTCGGATATTAAGGGTTTAGATCAACTTCAGGTGCTTCCTAATCCCGCACGGGAGCGCTTTCGGATTCAGCTGACTAATACCACCAAAATAGAGCAGTTGCAAATTGATTTGCTTGATATTACTGGAAAGGTAGTACAGCCCATTTTATCCAGTGCACTTCCGAGTGGCTCGACTACGCTGGATGTAGCGGTACCGCATTTAGCCGCAGGTATTTATTTACTTCGCGTCAGTGATGGGGCTGCATTGGGAGTTACCCGATTGATAGTGCAATAGGTTGGTACAAAGTATATTTTTTATTAATTTAAAGCAGTATTAGATAATTAAACCCAACACCTTTGACCCAATTACACCTCCGCAAGCCCTGCATTGCGCTGCTTGGTGCAGGCTTGTCCGTACACGACCTTTCCGAAGAAGACTTCGCACTACTCAAGGCTAATACTTTTGTAGTTACCTTTGATTATGCCCCGCTTTTCTTGCAAGGGCACCTCAACATTATTAGCCAACAGGCTGCTGCCAATACTCTAGCAGAGCATGGGAGCGCTGCGGCGCAACGGGTGCCCCACTTGGCTTGGGAAGGTCAGATAGAGCCAGTACCTCCACTACAGATAAGTTATTGGGTGGCCCCAAATGATGCAGAGCGTAAGCTTGTTTCCACTTTCGTAAAAGCCCTGAGCTATCTCCAACGCACCTTCCCCCAAAAGACCATTTTACTATTTGGCTGGAGCCAAAAAACAGCTGCCAAGGCTGACCACCAAGCGATACCAGAATTGGAACAATTCCAGACGACTTCGCTTATCTACAATTGCGACTTAAAACACTCATTGCGCAATTTCCAACAAAAAAACTGGCGTAGTATTATCCATAAAAAGGTGCTGCACCTTTGCCCCTCTGCCTTAGCAGGTGCTCCTGTTCACCTCACTAAGATTACCAACAAATACACTGCTTACGAAGCCAAATCAGTTTTAAGGAAGCCATTTAGCAACAGCGCCATCAAAAACTTGCATTGGGACTATGACGTAGTTAGCCCCAGCAAAAGCCAGCTTAAAGAGCTGATCGAATGGGCCGATATTCTGCACTACCACCGAGCGGTTTACCCCTACCAAGTGCCCCACAAACCTAGCTTTATCCAGTTCCACTCCCCTGCTAAAAATTACGTTCCCCACCAAAGTCTCAGCACATTCAACGGCCGCAAGCTCGTCATCGCACAACACCAACCCACCATCTACACCGACGCCCGTATCGTTCCCAACCTCATT
>JBCCRH010000530.1:0-2666 GCA_039208045.1 Bacteroidota bacterium | reverse complement strand
CCCTGAAACCCACGATTTCTTTCAGCAGATGTTATCAAAACAACTGATGGATTTAGAAGCGCGAGAGGGGAAAGCCACAGGGGGATATTGTACATTTATAGGGGCCTACAAAGCTCCCTATATCTTCTCTAATTTTAATGGCACCAGCTCGGATATCGACGTGCTTACCCACGAGGCTGGCCACGCTTTCCAGGTCTATTCTAGTCGTAATGTGGGCCTTACGGAATACCAATGGCCTACTTTTGAAGCCTGCGAAATCCACTCCATGAGTATGGAATTTTTCACTTGGCCGTGGATGCATTTGTTCTTTGGAGAAGATACCGATAAGTATAAGTTTGCGCACTTAGCAGGTGCGGTGAAGTTCTTGCCTTATGGCGTCGCCATTGACGAATTTCAGCATACGGTATATGAGCATCCCGATATGACGCCAGCAGAACGGAATGCTGCTTGGCGCAAAATCGAACAAAAATATATGCCGCATCGCAATTATGATGGGCATCCATTTCTGGAAAGTGGTGGGTTTTGGCAGCGCCAAAGCCACGTTTTTTCTGTACCGTTCTACTACATCGATTACACGCTGGCTCAAATCTGTGCTTTTCAGTTCTGGAAGCGCGATCAAGAAGACCATGCAGAAGCTTGGGCAGACTACATCAAGCTCTGTCAGGCAGGTGGAAAGCATGCGTTCTTGGATTTGGTAAAGCTCGCCAAGTTACGCTCTCCTTTTGAGGAAGGCTGTGTAGAAAGTGTGGTAGGCCTCATCAAATCTCGGCTCGACGAAATTGACGATACTCAGTTTTAAGACGTATACTTGACGTGTTTTTAACCAGTCAATGAAGTGTATTTGCCGTATTTATTGTGGCGAATAGATTTCATTCGCATGCTTGATCTATTTACATTTGATGAAAGCACTCTAACAAATGTAATACCAGTATCCAGATGCGTTATATCACCACCACCGCCTTAGTCCTATCGCTTTTTTACGTTTCCACATTTGCACAAGCGCCTATGCACAATTTTATGAATACAGAGCTCTCCATAGCGGAAAGAGTGGATGATTTGATAGCTAAAATGACGCTAGAAGAAAAGGTGGGGCAACTTATGTTCGATGCACCAGCTATTCCTCGCTTGGGTATTCCAAAGTACAATTGGTGGAACGAGTGCCTTCATGGCATTGCTCGGAATGGGAAAGCCACGGTGTTCCCACAAGCCATAGGCATGGCTGCTACGTTTGATCCCGACTTGATGTATCGAATTGGCGAAGCTATCGCCATAGAAGGCCGTGCAAAGTTTAATGCCAATCAGAAACGGGGGTACATGGATCGCTATGCGGGCCTGACGTATTGGTCGCCCAATGTCAATCTCTTTCGCGACCCCAGGTGGGGTCGTGGGCAAGAAACTTATGGCGAAGATCCGTACTTAATTAGTCAAATAGCTGTCCCTTTTGTAAAAGGCCTCCAGGGGGAGGGCCCTCAGCTCAAGGTCGCAGCGATGGCGAAACACTATGCCGTGCATAGTGGCCCCGAGAAGCTCCGCCATTCTTTTGATGCAGTGGTCTCTCGGCATGATTTGTGGAACACCTATCTACCAGCTTTTAGAGCACTGGTAGTGGAGGCCAATGTGGAGGGCGTCATGGGGGCTTATAACAGAACCAATGGGGAGGCTTGCTGTGCGCACTCCTATTTAATGGATGAAGTACTGCGCAAAAAATGGAATTTTGATGGCTACTTCGTATCCGATTGTTGGGCGATACAGGATTTTTATGAGGGCCACCTGATTAGCCCAGACAAGAAATCAGCTGCCGCTAAAGCCCTCAATGCCGGTTGTAACCTCAATTGTGGCAGTACCTATCCGGAAATTGTCAACGCCATTGAAGCAGGCCTAACCACCGAAAAAGAAGTGGATGATAACCTGCGCGCCCTGCTCCCTACTCGGTTCCGGCTGGGATTATTTGATGGTGCCACTTCTAAATTGGATCAAATACCGCTTACAGAGGTGCGTAGCCAAAAGCACTTAGACCTCTCCTACGAAGCGGCGGTAAAGTCAATGGTTTTACTCAAAAATAAAGACAACACTTTGCCGCTTAATCCTGAGTTGAGCAGCCTTTTTGTAACCGGCCCCACGGCAACTGACGCGCAAGCGCTGTTGGCCAATTATTATGGGGTGAGTGATAGGCTGACCACTTTGCTAGAGGGAATAGCGGCTAATGTTTCCCATCATACGGCGATTCGCTACGTGCAGGGCAATCTGCTGGATCGGCCCAATGTCAATCCGATGGATTGGTTCTCGGAAGAAGCAGAGGTGGCGGAGGTCACTATAGCCTGCATGGGGATCACACAGCTTTTGGAAGGTGAGGAAGGGGAGGCCATTGCATCGTCCACTTTTGGGGATCGAACGTACATTACGCTACCACCGCATCAAGTGGAATATTTAAAGTTGCTGCGGTCGAAGGCGAAGAAATTAGTGGTCGTCATTACAGGAGGGAGCGCCATTTCCATTCCTGAAATCCATGATTTTGCCGATGCTATCGTTTATGCGTGGTACCCGGGAGAGCAGGGGGGGCAGGCGCTGGGAGATATTCTTTTTGGCAAGGTGAGCCCGTCCGGTAAGTTGCCGGTCACTTTCGTGAAATCCATTGCTGATCTTCCTCCATATGAAGATTATAATAT
>JBCCRH010000529.1:0-2722 GCA_039208045.1 Bacteroidota bacterium | reverse complement strand
TTCTTCTTACGCTTGGTCTTAAACTGATTACCACTGACACTCTCGTTGCCACTTGGTGAACCAGTACGCGTCATCGCACAACGGAACCCAAGCGTACGATCTGCCTGATCTTCTTGCTTGAAGCGGCGAGCACCTGGTGATAACCAGAAGGCGCGATCTGCCCAAGAACCACCTTTGATTACACGCGCCTTGTCACTCACCAAAGTGTGACGGCCATAATCATAAAAGGCATTAGACTCTTGGTCACCATCCATGTAGTTATATACTTGGCCACGCTTGTAGTTCTCGCGATCAGCTGCTTCATCATCCTCTACATAGCGATAACGGATACGGCCCAAGCTATCTTTTTCTACAGGTCTACCATCTTCATCCAATACTTTCTGCTCAAATTTGTTACCACGATAAGGGTTCAAATCTTGGTTTTCTACATCGCTAAGCGTAGAGCTCGTAAGCGGACGATAAAGGTCGAGCGTCCACTCATTTACATTACCAGCCATGTTGTACAAACCGAAGTCGTTAGGTAGGTAAGAGCGGATAGGCGAAGGAATGTGGGCATTATCGTTTAGCTTTCCAGCCATACCCATGTAATCCCCTTTTCCTTTCTTGAAGTTCGCCAGGATTGTTCCTTGGTTCTTATCTCTTCTTTGGTAACGAACCGTATTGCCATCCCAAGGATAAAGTCTTCTGTCCGTGATCAGCTCGTCCTTTTCGGTAGACTGATTACCCTGTAGCGCAAGTGCTGCATATTCCCACTCTGCTTCTGTTGGTAGACGATACTCAGGTAGTAAGATACCATCTTCAAAACGTACAGGACGCTCACCACCTGTACGCAGGTCTTTTAGATTTCTGCGGACATTACCTTGGTATTGTCCTACGAGGTAAGCTTCTGTGTTGAAGTTATCTTCATCCTTTTGGTCAGGATTTTCGTTAAGAATACCCTTTTCGATCAATAGCATTTCGTTTACACGATCTGTACGCCACTTTGAGTATTCATTAGCTTGTGTCCAGTTGACCCCTACTACTGGATAGTTGTCATAAGAGGGGTGACGGAAGTAAGTTTCCACGAATGGCTCGTTGTACGCCAACTCTTCACGCCATACTAGAGTATCAGGTAGCGCGTTGAGGTAAACTTCTGGATACGATTCGCCGAAAACACGGTTTAGCCAATAGAGGTATTCGCGATAATCGATATTCGATACCTCTGTTTCGTCCATATAAAAGGAAGAAACCGTTACACGACGTGGGATGTTATTCCAGTCAAACATGACATCTTGCTCTGTGATGCCCATAGTGAAGGTACCCCCTTCAACGAGTACTAAATTAGGTCCAGCAATCTGGCCTTCATAGTCGAGTTTTTCGAAGCCACCCCAATCGGTATCATTGTATTGCCAACCCGTTGTAGAAGAACGTTCTTTCTTGCTACAAGAGCTCAATACAAGGAGGCCAAAGATGGCGATGGCACTAAGCTTCAACATTTTTTTCATTACCTACAAAAATTTGTTTTTGAGAAACGACCAACAAATATAATTAAATTGTACACACTAGAAACTCCGATGAGCACTAGCACACATACATTTTAAACCAGTTGACGAACCACTAAAATAATATTGACATGACCCTACGTACTTTTTAGTACTGTGCAGATCACAAAAGGGCGATGTAACGGACTTGAGAGAGAAATCAAAATAATTGAATCGCTAAAGTACAATATGATTGGAGAAGTAGAAAATTATTATCTAAACATTTTAAAACAATCCTGATAACGCGATTTATACTGCTTGCGCTTCAAGGATCTACTATCGTCGAGGTTAATAGTAATGGAGACTTCATGTGTGCCACCGGTACCACCAGCAGGGCTGGATTGAAGCGATGATATAGTGAAATCGTAACTATAACCAATTCGAAGGATACCTTGTTTAAAGCCTACCAAACCGATGCCTGCATCAGGGTTGCTCCACGCATGTCGATACCACATTCCTCCAAAGAACTTTCCAAAGCTCAGATAGGCACCTGCATTGATTTGCCCAAAATCGCCTTGACGAATAAGCATGATATTCGGAGATATGAACGATCCTTCTTCCCGATTATTGCCCCGTTCTAAGGTTATTTCTACCCCCGATTGTACGGTGATGCGCATGGGTAAACCCACATTCAGATTTTCGTTGACATTGAGCAAATTTTGGTCAGGGGTGTTAAGGTGCTTAACGGAGAGGCCCGCATAAAAGTTGTTGTTATACACCAGAATACCAGCACCTACATCAAAAACAGTATTGTTGAGATTCACAGGCTGTTGCTCCTGACTCAATATTGGATTGCCGCTAGGGTCATTAAATCCAGAGATCGGATCAATTTGATCTCCAAAGACTAAGCGATCCCAATCCAGTGCCGTCTGAATTAAGCCTGCTTCCATTCCAAATTTGATATGCCAGTCATCCTGGATGCGTAACTTGTAGCCATATACTAGATTAACGAAGTTTGTTTTGTACGTGCCCGAAGCGGCATCATCGGCCATAATAGTGATGCCAAAGCCACTATTGAGGCGCTCGATCGATTGCTCATAAGAGGCTGCAAAGGTTTGATAGCCTTGCTGATCTACTGCCATCCATTGGTTGCGATAGTTGAGGTTGATGCGGGGAGCGAGGGTAGTACCGGCAAAGGCGGGATTAAACTGCAAGGGAGCAGCATAAAATTGAGAAAAGACAGGGTCTTGAGCTTGCGCTAA
>JBCCRH010000528.1:0-2773 GCA_039208045.1 Bacteroidota bacterium | reverse complement strand
TTGATTTTGAAGCGAGGAAGCCTATCGTTATTCCGGCTAAATTAGCGGCTAAAGAAGGTATATTTTTTGACATAAATGGATTTAATAATCTGCCCTATGCCCCTCCTAGGCCATTGCCCGAACATATTGAACTAACTAAACACCCCATTTCTTTTGAACATTATGCAAAAGCGTTTGAGATCGTGCAGAAAGGGCTGAGAGCAGGTAACTCTTATCTCACCAATCTTACTTTTCCGACACCAATTACTTTGCAAGGAGAGCTGGACAGTATTTTTTATCAGAACACTGCTACCTATAGATTGCTTTTTAAAAATCAATTCACTGTTTTTTCACCCGAATGCTTTGTCAAGATTAAAGATGGGCACATCTACTCTTACCCTATGAAAGGAACGATTGATGCTGCCTTGCCTAACGCGGCAGCACGAATTTTGGGGGATGCAAAGGAAAAAGCAGAACATTATACCATAGTGGATTTGATACGTAATGACCTAGGGCGTGTTGCAAGTCGAGTTCATGTAGAGCAATTCAGATATTTAGACCATATTCGCACGCACGATAAAAACTTATTGCAAGTAAGCTCTAAAATCGTAGGTCGATTACCACAATATTACCAAAATGAGGTTGGGAGTTTGCTACTGCGGCTATTACCTGCGGGTAGCATTAGTGGTGCACCAAAAGCAAAGACGCTAGAGATCATCAAAGATGCCGAGGGGTATGATCGAGGCTACTACACTGGTATATTTGGGTACTACGCTAACGGTTATCTTGAAAGTGCGGTGATGATCCGATTTATAGAACGTGCTGGGGAGCAATTTTACTTCAAAAGTGGAGGTGGAATTACTGCTTTCAGTGAGGCTGAAACAGAATATCAAGAATTAATAGACAAAGTTTATGTCCCTGCTTTTGGAAAGTATCAAGATCGAACGCGGGCAGGTGAAGCACTTGCCCTATCATGAAGCAAGGATGAGTCGATCACGTTTGGAACTTTGGGGAATTCGAAGTCCTATCAAGCTTCGTGAGGCCCTACAGTTACCCTCCGGATTGCCTGACCTGGTGAAATGTAGGGTTGTTTACGGCAAACATATCCACAGCATTCAATTTTTACCGTACCGTTTGAACTCCATAAATAGTCTTACGCTGGTAGAAGCTCCTGCTATCAATTATCGCCAAAAATTTGTAGATCGAACTCATTTGAAAGCACTGTACGAAAGTCGAGGTCAGGCCGATGATATACTAATCATTAAGAACGGCTGGGTGACGGATAGCTACTATTGCAATGTCGTTTTTGCTAGGGGGGAGCAGTTACTCACGCCATCCTATCCACTCCTAGAAGGTACCAAAAGAGCACTACTACTCGAAAAAGGACAAATAAAAAGCTACCCCATAACAGCTAGCATGATCCGCCAATTTGATTCTATCTATTTAATCAATGCTATGATTGAGCTAGGGGCATGCCAGGTTCCGATTACGAATATTTCTGGTCTGTAGATTACCATTAAACTGGACTACATCTAAAAAAGTGGACAGGTAGCTTACTTTGCAAAAAGTAGAAAAATAAGAAGCATGAGTCGGAGAAATTTCAAATCATCGTTTAAGACGAAGGTAGTATTAGAAACCCTAAAAGGGATACAGTCCGTTGGGGAGATTGCACAAAAGTATAAGCTTTATCCACAGCAAATAACGAATTGGAAGAAAGAGTTTCTAGAAGGAGCGGATGGGATTTTTAAGAAGGGAAAAAGTAAAGCTTTAGAAAAAGCCCTTGCAGAGCGCGACGCCTTATTGCAAATTATAGGGTCGCTAAAAGTAGAGAATGAGTTTCTAAAAAAAAGGCTGGACAAGGGTCTTTAGTTGAAAAACGTCAATGGATAGATGTATCAGATGAGGAGTTGAGTATCGCAAAGCAATGTCAGTTAATCGGTTTAAATCGGTCGAGTTTTTACTACAAGCCCCGAGCGGCTTCCAGCTTAAATTTAGAACTCATGCGCTTAATGGATGAACACTATTTAAAACACCCCTACAAAGGTAGTCGGCGGATGTATGTGTATTTAACGAAAGACCTAGGCTATGAAGTTAGCCGCAATAGAATAAATCGGTTGTATTATCAGGTGATGGGCTTGAGAGCTACTTTTCCAGGTCCTCATACCTCTAAGAAAAGAAAAGGACATAAGATATATCCTTACTTGTTGAGGGACTTAGAGGTAAGCTATCCCAATCAAGTTTGGGCCACCGATATTACTTATATACCCATGGCGAAGGGCTATTTGTATTTGATAGCCATCATCGACTTGTACAGTCGATTTGTTCTTAATTGGTCGTTATCCAATACCATGGAAGCCAATTGGTGCGCAGCATGTTTTTTGGAAGCCATACAGGAATATGATAAGCCAGAGATACTCAATACAGATCAGGGAAGTCAATTCACCAGTAAGGTCTTTGGGGAGGCCGTACTGGGCAATCAAGTAAAGCTGAGCATGGATGGCAAGGGGCGAGCTACTGATAATGCCTTTATTGAAAATTTATGGAAAATGGTGAAGTACGAGGATATTTACCTAAAGGCTTATGAAGACGGTATAAGTCTGTATAATGGCCTAGCTCAATATTTTTACAACTGGAATTTCAACAGAAGACATTCTGCTATTGGGGATAAGTATCCAGTTGAGTATTTTCAACAACCATTACGAGCAAATACGTAGAGGCGTTTTCCACATTTTGACTGTGGAAAACTAAAAGAAAAAAAGAAGCAAAAAAAGAAAATATTATGATGATAATGTAT
>JBCCRH010000527.1:0-2831 GCA_039208045.1 Bacteroidota bacterium | reverse complement strand
TTAAATAAGGCCTCCAAGCTCTTTCGGTAAGGCTCAAAAGCGATGCCTCCAGAGACATAGACCGATAAATTAGGCCATAAGTCGTGGATGCTATCCAAACCATAAAATTCCATAATCCGCTCTAGCGTCAGCTGCACCCAGGAAGGAACGCCCGTCATAATTCCGACATCCCATTTCCAAGCGTTTTTGGCAATGGTATCTAAGCGCTCATCCCAGTCGGCAATTTGAGCCAATGCGGTACCTGGACGATAAAATCGTTTTATCCAAGCCGGAGGGCGGCTTGCATTGATGCCACTCAAATCTCCTGCATAGCAATGGCCTAAATTTTGCAACTGAGCACTACCTCCCACCATCATCCACTCCTTGAAGTAAATCTCACTTGCCACATTATATTTCGGTAGACAAGCGAACATACGCAGCGCATTAATGCCCATGGCACGCTGCATGGCAGTAGTAACCGGAATATATTTAGTAGTCGCACCTGAAGTTCCAGAGCTCAATGCAAAATACTTCACCTGCCCTGGCCAGGTAACATTGGCTTCTCCCTCTAGTGCTCGTTTCCACCACTGATCGAATAGCTGTCCGTAGCTGTGGACAGCAACGGTATCTTGGAAAGCCGCTATTGGATTATGTTGACTGAGTAAGCGATCAAATTGATACGCCTGCCCAAAAGAGGTGTGCTTTGCTTGCTTTAGTAGGGCTTTTAGAACACGCTCTTGCTGTACACTAGCAGGTACATCGCGATCGCGCTCCAAGCGATTTACAAGCATCAGGCCTCGCCGTACAAGGGAACCGCCTACTGTCATTCTTTATGCTTAAGTAATTAAATAGATAGATACGCTCAACAACCCAGTAAAAGTACAGTCACTTTGCGGATTTTTCAATATGCGCCTTGGCTTTTCGACGAATATACTGTCGATTCGCTATCTAGCTGTATTGCAGTGTGCTCAGCGTCAATATCACCTGTACCGCATCATGTGGCATAGGGTGCTAAAATGGATAAAAAGTAACGTATGCGCTTTATATCCTGTAGAACTGCTAAATCAACGACTAATGTTTATTTTCAATAGTTGCTCCTTATTTAAGACTTGGGTAATAATTTTCTTAAAAAAGTTCAAAAGCTAGAGGTCAATCAAACATTAGTAAGAGAGAAAAGTTTTGATGTACAAATGTTATAAAAATGGGATACTTCACAGAGGTGCCCGATCTATTTTTGCATCAAAAATAAAAGAATGAAATTTTTTCCAGTATCAATTTTAGCCTTGGTCTTAATGGCTGCCACTTGTTCAACACAAGGTCAGTCTAGTAACGACGATAAAAAAGTATTTGCCATTGCAACGTACCTCCAAGAAAATGATAAAGATTACTCCAAATATGCGGTAGCTACTTTTGCTGGCGGCTGCTTTTGGTGTACAGAAGCTGCATTTGAGCGCATTGAGGGCGTGGTGGATGTGTTGAGTGGCTACTCGGGAGGGCAAAAGAAGAACCCTACTTATCGGGAAGTAGCCAGCGGGATGACAAGCCACGCGGAAGCCATCCAGATTTATTATGATCCAAATGTCGTTACCTTCAATACGCTTTTGGAAGTGTTTTTTGTCGCCCACGACCCTACTCAGTTAAATCGGCAAGGCCCTGATAAAGGCCCGCAGTACCGCTCTGAAATTTTCTACCACGGAGAAGAGCAAAAAGCTGCCGTAGACGCTTTTATCCAAAAAAAGCAAGCTTCAAAAGCCTTTGACCAGCCCATTGTCACTTTGGTGAATGCATATAAGGAGTTTTGGGTAGCCGAAGCTTATCATCAGAATTACTACGAGCTTAATCCGTATCAGCCTTATGTGCGCGGCGTGAGTCGGCCGAAGGTGGAAAAGGTTAAAAAGACCTTTGCGTCGATCTTGAAGGAGAAGTATCGGAAATAATACGAAGGTAAGTTTTTTACGTGTTATCGGACATTTCACACTATCACGTAAAGAAATGTCCGATAACTAAACACGTAAAAAAATTACCTTAATAAGGTCACATCGCCTACCTCCACGAATTCTTGCTCGTCGATCCTAAAATTAATGTGGTAAACGTATACGCCCACCGGCGAATCCTGGCTATTGAAGGTGCCATCCCACAGATCAGCAGCTTCATTGGTTTCGAAGACCAGCGCGCCCCAGCGATTATAAATCTTACAAGTATAATTTTCTAGCTTTCCATTGGTGACAATCCCAAAGCCATCGTTCTGGTTATCATTATTGGGGGTAAAGACATTGGGAACGCGATAATCTGGCAGTACCACCTCGAAGGTAAACGCCTCTGTTCGGGGACTTCCCCCACAATCACTCACCGGCGTCACCATCACTTGTATGGTCTCTGTGCCCGTTTGAGTAGCCGAGGCCATAATAGTAACGGTCGAGTCCGTAGAACTGCTAATTGTACTACCTAGTCCCGTCGTAAATGACCACTCATAGGTGTAGGCCACACTGTCTGATGGGGGGGGATTCACTACCGCACTTAGCGTAAACTCTTGGCATTGTACTACCTCATCATCTTCATCTATCGTACCTTCCAGACTTACGTCAAATGCAAATTCCTCGATGGTAATGAGCACGTCGTCGGTAAAGGTGCGACCACAATCATCAGTGATTTGTACCGTATACAAGGTGGTTTCAGTAGGTGTAGCGATAGGATCTGGAATGTCTGTAGCGGAAAGCGTCTCGTTCGCTTGCCATTGATAGCTTACGCCACCGCTAGCTTCTAGCTGCACCGTTTCGCCTAAGCAAATGGTCTGATCAGCTAGGCCATCCAACAGGGTAGTGTACGACAGGCAAACTCGCTGATCATTATTC
>JBCCRH010000526.1:0-2864 GCA_039208045.1 Bacteroidota bacterium | reverse complement strand
CCAAGACGCAGGCTAAACTGAAAGCCGACTTAGAAACTTGGTTGGCCGAAGTAGCCGCCAGCGGCACCGCTTACGCCGAACTCGGTGCGGAGCGACAGCTGGCTCTTTTGAACGAGCTGGATGCAGCCGCCAAAGTAAAGGCAGAAAGCCTAGAGGAACAAGAAGGCTTGACGGACGAAGAAAAGGAAGATCTCCAGCCTTGGTGGTTAGAAGTCAAAGGCATGATGATCGGGGCCTACTTCACTTCTGAAAAAGTAGGACTAGAAGTGTTGGCTTATGATCCCGTACCGGGTGCTTATCCAGGGTGTATTCCGTTATCGGAAGTTGGTAAATCTTGGAGTTTGTCATAGGTAGACAGGAAGTCAGACAGAAGGGTGGAAGGATTTTTCACCCTTCTTCACACAATGCACAAGCAATAAGAAAAGCTCATTATAAATGAGATGCAGAAGGTGCTGGCAAGGATGTTTTACGAGTATGTGTCTCTGTTTGAGGAATACAACTTTGGGGGAGAAGGACTCGTCTATTCCAGGTGGATTCCGGTAGGATGAAGGTGTCGATATTGGTACATTCGGATATGGCTATATTTTGGAGTATGTAGCCAATGACGAATGGATAGAATACTCAGTCAACGTTACATACACAAACGGGTATCTATAGTGTTAAAGCGGAGGCGGCTTCTCAGGTGGCTAATGGCACTTTTAGTATCACCTTTGGCGGTAATGAAGCCAGCACCAACTTAGGGTCTACCTTGTAAATAGCTCAATCCCGCAAATACGCGGGATTGAGCTATTTTTGTTGATGAAAAGTTCCCCGAAAAAGGTCTTTTAGGGCCTAAATCGGGGAAATCAAAAAATCGTTGACCAAAGATAACGGAATAAAATTTTGCAACTGTCCCTTTATCCTCCCGAAATTGGTTTGGACGTACATTGGCACAAGTACCAGACCACCGAATACTATAAATTGCGCCAATCCTTACCCATTAAGGAACTGGCAGCTCTTCTACCGACGAAGCAATTCGTGCAGGGTGCACCAGCTTGGTTTGATAATGAAGCTAGAATTGCGCTACAGTTTTTGAAGCCCTACTTGGGCTGTAGTGATGAGAAATTACTGGAGCATATCAATACTAACTTTGCCGTACAGTTTTTTCTTGGCATCAATCTTAAGTATAACGAGCGTATCAAGGATAAGAACTTGATCTGGCAGACTCGGAAGCTGGTGGCACACCATCTGGATATCTCCAAATTTCAGCCATTGCTCATAGCGCATTGGAAGCCTGATCTGCGAGATACTCGAATTGGATTGAGTGATGCTACGTGTTACGAGAGCTACATCAAGTATCCTACGGATACGAAGTTGTTGTGGGACTGTTGTGAATACCTGCACAAGACGATCAAGTGGATATGCAGCGAAGTGGGCTTGAAAAAGCCTCGCAATAAGATGAAGGATCAGCGCGTGAAGCAATCGGCTTTCAACAAGCGTAAAAAGAAGACTTACAAGCTGCGCCAACGCCGTCGACGGGCGTTGTTGTATTTGCTCAATAAACTACTGTTGCAGTATCTAGGGGTGGCTACGCAGGCCGATCAACAAAAGGTGCACATAACTGCCGTGCTAGATAAATATTCGCTGGATAAAATAGCGTGCGTAGAAAAAGTCTACGAGCAGCAGCGTTGGATGCACGAGCATCCAGGACAATACATAGCTGACCGGATCGTCAGTTTGTACAAACCTTACCTGCGCCCCATTGTCAGGGGCAAAGAAAATAAAAGAGTGGAGTTTGGTGCTAAACTTAATACCTGGCAGGTGGATGGCCTCAACTTCATTGAGCACTTTTCTTTCAAAGCCTTCCATGAAGGTAATCGCCTTAAAGACGGCATTGTATTCCACCATCAGCACTTCGGTAAGCTACGCCATCTGGGAGCAGACGCTATTTATGCGACTAACCCGAATCGCCGATTTTGTAAGCGATTCAATATCGGCACCAATTTTAAACCTAAGGGGCGTAAAAAAGCCGATAAAGACATCCGTCGACAAGAACAACAGTTGCGAAAGCTCATCTCCAAACAAAGGGCTACTGTCCTGGAGGGAGCTTACGGTAACGATAAGAATCACTATGGCCTGCGAAAAATCAAAGCTCGCAATGAAAAAACCGAAGTGCTCTGGATATTCTTTGGCATGATGTGCGCTAACGCCATGAAAATCATTAAGCGTAAGGCCAATGCCCCACCCCATCTAGCAAAAGCAGCATAAGGCAAACGGCTGAAACTCCGATTCCGACAACTAAAAACAGCATTAGAACTAATGACTGAAGGCCATCTCCTGTCCAACAGTGAGCGAAAAGTGCTTTTTTGAAGATACAAATACAGATTTAGCAATATGTGTTGTGACGACAGCTCGGAACTCACCAACATCAGAGACAAATTTTATTTGGCAAACGTCTCGGGGAAGGTTTTACAAGGTAGACCCCAACTTAATGATACCAAATACTGATAACTTTTCCCCTTAGATTGCTCCATTATCTCTTCTTTAAAATGGCGAAAGCCCAACCGCATTAACGATTGAGCTTTCATAAAATTGGCAGCGACCTACTCTCCCACCTAACGGCAGTACCATCGGCGCTGAGGGGCTTAACTTCTCTGTTCGGAATGGGAAGAGGTGATCCCCCTCGCTATAGCCACCTAGTCTTCGATTCATGCACTAAGGCATGTCTATGTCTTTTTTCCCAGCTCGTTTGCTGGTTGGTTTCGGGTGTGCGCTTCAGGGCTTATCCGCCTCAGGCGGATCGGAATGGGAAGAGATGATCCTCCTCTTTCCTTATGCTTTTCTATGAGTCTATAGTCCTTAAAACGGCGAAGCCCCACTACATT
>JBCCRH010000525.1:0-2981 GCA_039208045.1 Bacteroidota bacterium | reverse complement strand
GGGTTGAGCACGAGGTTATCGTACTTATAGTCATTGTGGATAAAAGCGGCCCGATCTTCTTTGGGCTGCTGGGCTTCCAGCCATGTCCCTAGTTGATCCATCGCCGGAATATCATCGGTTTGTGCTTTTTTATAGCGCTTGATCCAGCCCGTTACTTGCCGCTGGATGTAGCCTTCGGGCTTTCCCAGCTCTCCTAAGCCGCTTTCCACCAAATCAATTTGGTGCAACTTGGCTAAGTTGGCAATAGCTGCTTTTGATAGGGCTTGCATTACAGCAGGTGATAAGTCGACTCCTTTGGGCGGCTTATTGCGCAAAATCAATCCTTTCACTCGCTCCATTACGTAAAAGGGCGCTCCGATTACCTCTTCATCTTCGCAGTATAATACCGGTTGGGGAATTTTTTCATAATACGGTTCGAGTAAAGAAAGTACCCGATACTCTCGGAGCATATCGTGGGCAGACTTGATATTGGCACCATAGGGAGGGCGGCGCATTACCAGATCGTGCTCGCCGGATTGGATAGCGTAGGTCAGATTAGAAAAACCCCCTGGAAACTGTCGGATCTCCAGGGGCTCAGCTATCCCATTCATATTTGTCTTCAGAAAATTAGTTAGCTTTTCTATGTTGAGCTGATCCCCATCACGTAGATCTATTGGCTGGTCGATATTTGAGTTGGACATTACTGAAGTTTTGAGCGTTCAATACCGACAAAGTAAGGTATTTTTTGCTTAACCCTTCTTTTTGCCCCCTCCGAAATTGCTACATGTTGCTATCAACTTATTATACATTTTGTTAAATTCTTATATATTTTTTGCTTTTTATGTTATTCGTTTGCCTTTTGCAGCAAAGTTTAATACCTTTACCTCATAGTAAGAACCGGTAAGTAAGCCGAAGCTACCTTTTCCTTCTCTTTTTGAAGATTAAGGTCAGAATAATGCCTCTTAATTTAGCAACTAGTCTACGAATAAACGTAGTCGGAATTTAGCAACACCAATACATCGCATTTAAGCTTTGCGCTAGATGTTGTTGCTTCCCTATTGCTTCTGTTCCCTCGTTTATGTTTAATGTATTTTATTTCAAGTCATGAAAATGTACTAAAGGGTATTGCTCCCTTTATCACCATAAAGAATCACGCTAACCCCCCTTTTGAAGTTGGTTTTTTCGGCAGCCTTAAACTCTTGAGTTTAGGCTGCTCTTTTTTTAGGGTACAGTAATATCTTCTCAAAAATAATGCCAAAAAAATAATTTGTAATAAAAAAATTATTTAATAGCTTATTTTACAGCTAACTAAAAGCTTTTCATTTTCTATTATTTCTATCATTTTCAGCTAATAAAACATTATGTTCTACTACCATTAGTACGCATCTGCGTGGTGAGCTACTCGATGTATGCCCCATATGCACTACCTTAATTTTAGCAACTTAAAAAAAGCCTGAATACTACTTGACGTAATTATTCAGGCTTTCATAAGTAAATTTTACGCTAAATCGAGAGCTAGCGTGCAATTATCACTCGCTCTGTGATCCATGTTTCCCCAATCTTAAGGGTAATCGTATACATCCCCGGCTCTAGTCGACTTACGTCCAATCGTTCTACTGCCACTTGCACCTCTTCGATCTGCTCGCGCTGTACGATCTGGCCTACGGCATTGAAGATGCGGATATCTGCGGCTGCTCCTAGAAAGCTGGAGAGGTCGAGGTGGAGTTCGCTGCTGGTGGGGTTGGGGAAGATTTGGGGGCTTTCCAGGCTTAAACCTTGGACCCCGATAGCTATCGGGGCTCCAAGGTTGACCTGGCCCGCCAAGCCCGTCACCGATACATCGGTGAAGGTGGCCGTTACTGCATTACCCGGCTTTTCGCTGTAGGTGAATAAGCCTACTCGGATGCATTCCTCCATGATGATGACTTGCGAGAGGTACGGCTGCCAGAATACGCCATCGGTTGAAGCGAAAGCGCTGAATACATCTCCACTTCTGGTAACCCGTACCCAGAACTGGTTGAAGGATGCAATGGGAGCTGCTGAAGAAGGATAGCCATCAATGACACGTACTTCTTTGCGCAAGCGATCAATGGTGTTGGTACCCAGGGCCATTTTCTTCGCATTAGCTACCTCTGATTCGCGCATCATAACGCCAGCAAAACCGGTACCACTGAGGCCCGTTACTTGTGCGGTAATTTCGCCATCACCACATAGCTCGGTGAAGACAAAAGCGGTTTCATCTTCGACATACAGCATGGTGTTAGGCGAACAATCAGAGGTTAAACTGAAGGTTGCTGTACCTTGATCGAACATAGAGGTACTGGTATTGCAGCCTACTCCTCCATTATCGACAAATCCACAGGGTAGACCATCTACGCTGATGTCGAAACTGCAGGTGCTGGTATTGCCTACGGCATCTTCCAAATCATACGTTACCGTAAATACGCCCAACTCTTGGAACATCGCGGTGAAGGACTCGCCAGACACTACCGCTTCGGGAGTACCGCCATCTACTGAAATGGTCAAGGCAACCGGATCACAAGGCCCAGGTATGATGGTAGGATTATTGAAGGTTGCTTCCGCTAAACAGTCAAAAGTCACATCATCTGTGATGAGCGTGACCGTCTGGTTTGCGGGGCAAGCTAGCATCGTTGGGGCTACTACTTCAAAGCTGTATAAGTCAGTCGCCATACAACCCTGTACATCACTCACCACCGTTACACCTACTGACTTTGGCCCAGCGCTCGTTGTCCAGCTTCGCTTGGGCATTTGGATGGTGTTGTCATCAAAGCCACCAAAGCAGGTGCCGCTGCCATCACCACTGTTGTAGGCACACCAGTCAAAGGTATACGTGCCTCCATCTGTGGAGGTGATCGTCGCATCATACATCACATCTAGCTGACCTAGGCATAAGTCCCCATCGGGATCGGCACTAATATCCACTGTAGGTTGTGCGAAAATATTGATTTCAAATATTTCTGTTGTCAGCTCGCTTTCACAGC
>JBCCRH010000524.1:0-3007 GCA_039208045.1 Bacteroidota bacterium | reverse complement strand
CGGCTGCACTTCTAGTAAAACGTGCTCGCCTTCATGCGGCATCGTGCGATAGCTTAGGTGCACGCGCGTTGTTCTGGGGCGCTTTTGCGCAAATAAGACCGCTCGTTTTTGCTCTTGGTCTTTGAAGAGCCAGTGGCGCAGTTCGCCTTCAGGGGCCGCTGGGGCGGAATGGGTAAGGGCCATATAGGTTTTCTGGATAGTCTTGGCTTCAAATTGGCGGTTGAGGTCTTTGAGGGCCTGCTTGCGTTTGGCTAAGAGGAGTACACCAGAAGTGCCTCGGTCGAGGCGATGGATGATGCCGATGAAGGGTTTATTCGTTTGCGCCCCCACATATTTTTGGGCTTCCGCCTCAATGGATTGCTTCTCGAAAGGATTGGCTTCGACCACTAGGCCGGTGGGCTTGTTGATGGCGAGGAGCCAGCGGTCTTCGTATAGGATTTGGAGGGGCATTTTGGTAGGTAATATACGTAACGTTCCAATTAAAGCTTCACAAACCCAATATAAAATAATAGCTTTGGAAGGAACCCTTTACTAAACAAATCATGGCTAACAAACTCCATTGGCTCAGAAAGCTCGACCCCAATCTTGTGATTGCAGTAGGTGTGCTCATTTCGAGCTTTGCTGCCCTGTACATTTACGTTCGGCAGACGAGCATTATGAACGAGCAAACCATGATCTTATTGGAACAAACGAAGGCCAGTATTTGGCCACATGTTTCTATTGAGCTGAGCACTTCTTCTTCTCCTAGTGGCATAGAAGAACTCCGATTGAGTGTGGTTAATAAAGGTACAGGCCCCGCCATTTTAGAGCAAACTCGTATTTCACTGAATGGGAAGTATGCCCAGAGCTGGAAATCGTTTTACGACCTTCTGAATACCCCTGATAGTATCCGAGTTTTTCATACCAATCAAAATATCAATGGCCGCGTACTCGCCTCGCAGGAGCGGCTAAAATTGATCCGCTGGTGGCGGGAATCAGAAGAACATAATCGCCGCGAATTCCTAGATTATATTTGGGACAAAGCCGATCAAATCAAAGTAGAGGTCTGCTACCGATCTATACACGGTGATACTTGGCAAGTCAGTAGACTAGGCTTTAAAACAGATATAGAACAAAATGAACGAACGGTACTTGAAGCGTGTAATTTTGAAGAGGGGCAGCTATTTTTGCAGTAATTTCATATATCAATACTATGATAGCACCCACACTCCAATATATTTATACCTCGATCCAGATGGGAATTAGGTCGAGTTGACGACTTTGTTGGTGCCCGAGGAGGAGTTGTATTAGCATTGGCATTTATTAAACGAAAAAGTTATATTGCACATAGATTAAATCAAATCATGTCCACTTCAATCATTCAGCTCAAAATAGAAGGTCATAGAAATGGCCAAATTTTATCTCCTCAGCTATTGGATGTGAACGAAGTAATTGATCTATTGACTGCGGGAAGAGATTTCTTATTCCCCGATAAAAAGACATCACGCCCTACTGTTGGAATCAGTTTAGCATCTGGTAGTGCTATTATTAATTTCGAAGTTCCTACACCAGTAGCAATACAGGCCCATGCACTGCTTGATGCTCTAAATGACACTCGTGATCTTGGGCTATTAACGCCAAGGCAAGAAGAAGGCATCAGGAGCATACATAAATTAACTAATAAAAATAGTTTCACTGCGCATTTTGGAGCACCCAACAAAGCTAAAGAAGGATTAAGTTTAGATAAGCATGTTACTTGGCAAAAACGGGAACCCATCTGGATAGAGGAGGAACTGTATATTACTGGTGAGATTGTAGATATTGGAGGAAAGACGGTCTCCAATATTCACTTGGTTACAAAAGACTTAGGTGCTTTAACGGTAGCAAGCAGTCGAGCAATTTTGAGTAACGACCCCAAAAATAGGCTCTATAAGCGGCAGGAAGCTAGAATTAAAATTAAGCGTAATCTACAGACTGGGGATTATGATAACAAATCTGCTATACTTGTCGAATTTATAGATCACGATCAACAAGAGTCTCCAGATGCTTATCTGGATCGGCTCATTCAAGAATCAGCGCCTTATTGGCAAAATGTAGAGCACCCTGAAGAATGGCTAAAGCAAACCAGAGGATATGAGTGAAAACATACAGCGAGTATTTTTAGACACTAGCTTTTTTATACGTCTTTTCAAAACAGATGACCCCGATCACACCAATGCAAAAATCTACTTTACTCGATTCAGAGATCAGAATGCAATGCTTTTCCTCTCCACCATTGTAGCTGCTGAATATGGTATTAAAGGGAATATTGATAAGCTTCCCTTCCGGTTTTTACAGGTGGTACCATTCAATATAAGTCATGCCCAAAAGACAGCACTACTGGCCCGTAATGCTTTTGAAAAAAGGCAAAAAGGAATACTTCAACTAGAAAAGAGAGTCGTCATCCCTAATGATACTAAGATTTTAGCGCAAGCCGAAGAAGTCGGGACAGACCTATTCATAGCTAGAGATGATAACTGTGAGAAAGTATATCGCTCTATGAAGGAAGATGGGTTAATCACCTTTAGCTATTTAGACTTAAGGACTCCTCCGAGCACTTTTTTTAGTGAATTATTTTAATTTGTCAATGCCCCACTCCTCCAAACACCACATACTCCTGCTCAGCCTCCTACTCCTCTTGGGCCTCTCCCTGCGCCTCTTCACCAGCGCAGATGCCTACCTCCACGAATGGGATGAGCGCTACCACGCTCTAGTGGCGAAAAATATGCTCAAAGAGCCACTCCAACCAATGCTCTATGCTAATCCTGTACTTCCTTACGATTATAAAGATTGGTCGAGCAACCACATTTGGTTACATAAGCAGCCGCTGAGTCTTTGGCTAATTACGGGAAGCTTTGCGGTATTTGGCGTACACGAATGGAGCCTACGACTACCTTCCATATTGCTTTCGACACTTAGCATTGTATTTACGTATTGGATAGCATGGTACTGCTTCAAAAGGAAACATATCGCATTGTTAGCGGCTTTT
>JBCCRH010000523.1:0-3029 GCA_039208045.1 Bacteroidota bacterium | reverse complement strand
GGCGATGATTGCAGTGTGTGGTTCCAAGCAGTGGTGCGGGGTGATGTCAATAGCATTCGTATTGGCAATAAAGTAAATATTCAAGATGGGGCAGTGATTCACGGCACCTTTGAGCGCGCCTCTACTACTATTGGAAATAATGTATCTATTGGCCATCGAGCCATTGTCCACGGCTGCACCATCCACGATAATGTATTAGTAGGCATGGGCGCTATCATTATGGATAATGCCGTGGTGCAAGAAAGTTGCTTGATTGCGGCGGGTGCAGTAGTTTTGGAGAATAGTATATTAGAATCTGGTCATATCTATGCGGGGGTGCCTGCACGCAAGGTGAAGGCCATCAGCGCGGAGCAATTTCAGGATACCATTGGGAGAATATCGAATGCGTATATTAAGTATGCGGGTTGGTTCAAGGAGTAGTGGTCAATAAAATTGAATTGTCAAACTCAGCAAATAAACCTATTTTACTAATTAATTGATCAGTAATCATTTTGTATGAGTGTATATCAAGTCCAATTACCAGAAAGCCTAGAAATCAGTGAATTCGATCTTAAGATGCTAGTTGCATCTAAATTATTTGAAGATGGTAAATTGAGTGCTGGACAAGCAGCTGAAGTTGTCGGAATTTCTAAACGAGCATTTATTGAAGTTCTCGGAAAATATAATGTTTCCATCTTTGGCTATGATTTCGATGAGCTACAAGAAGACTTAAAGAAAGCCTAGCCCGCGCTGAGTGGATTTGTAATCCGCGTGGCCAAGTAATTATTACTGAGTACTAATATCCAAATCATCATCAATTATGCCAAAAACGTTCAATATAAAATTTATGCGCTATGCCGTCGATCACGTCAATGACGACCATAGCGATGCCATGTTGACCATTCTAAAAGGCCATACCGAAGCGCAGTGGATCGATAAAGCCGTTCTTTTATCTTACGACTCTAAGCAAATGCAGGTGAGCGGGGAAGATGCTACTGGGCGCAATGAGCTGTTCGAAATACCCTTTCCCGAGTCTTTGAGCAATGCCCAAGAATTCCGACCAGTGCTCATTGCCATGCTGAGACGTTTTTCGGACGGCAAGTCGAAGCATTAAGTGCCCTAACCCTTGTATTCCTTAATGTATCCTTTGAGGAGCTTCAACTGCCGATCGTCACCCAATACGATAAAGCTCGACCTAGGGAGTAAAATGGTATCTGGTGCTGGATTGACTACATATTCCCCATCGGGTGCCCGATAACCGATAATATTGGCCCCTGTGGCTCCACGAATCCGCAAATCTCGAATAGATTTTCCACGGCACGGCTCTGGAATGGTATCATAACTTAATTCCTCAAAGCCAATATCTGAGCTGAACTCATTGGTGATAAAGGAAAAAAACTCTACGCTCCCTGGCTTACTCACCAAGGTGGCCATGTAAAACCCACCAATCTGCTCGGGCATCACCACGTGATTGGCGCCAGCCAACAACAGCTTGCGCTGTGACTTGGCATATTTAGCTCGACTGATAATATTGGTGGTAGGCTGTAGCTGTTTTGCGGTAAGCACAATAAAGACATTGTCGGAATCATCGGGTAAGGCTGTAATGATCGCCTTCGCTCGCTTGATGCCTGCGCGGAGCAATACCTCATCTTGAGTAGCATCGCCCAAAATATAGAGGAGATTGTGTGGGCTAGTTTGTATCTGCTCAATTTTATTGGGATCAGCGTCGATAATTACAAAAGATAGATCATGATCTATGAAGTGCTCGGTTATCTCTTGCCCGTAGCGTCCAAAACCACATAAGATAACATGATTGTCAAGCTTATCGATACGATTATTGATTAGGCTCACGTGCATCTTTTTAAAAATTTCACCCTGTACGACATAATAGGAAAACACCGCCAGAATATAAGAAAGAAAGCCCACATTCATGACGATATAAAAAGAAGCAAAAAGGCGACCGGCTGTCGAAAGGGGGGCTACCTCTGTATAGCCAACGGTAGAAAGGGTAATAACAACCATGTAGAATGCTTCTACTAAATCGTATCCCTCGATAAGCATAAAACCCAGTAAGCCGATGGCAAGCTGCCATACTAACAACACGAGTGCAATCCTTACACTCATAAAAGAGGAAGGAATGCTATAAAACTTCAGCTTATCTCTATTCCAGTAACGTCTCATGTATAATAAAAACCTACTGCGCCTGAAGTTGCTGCGCAACAAATGCCTCCCATGCTGCAAACTGCTCCTTCTGCATCACCCTCGGAAATTTACTTTGCCCATTCATCTTTCCTTGCTGACGCTGCCATTCATAAAAAATATGAGTCGGTACCATCCGCAACTCTAGCTCCTGCAACATGGCGTCGCGCTCTGCCCTGTAATCATCATTCACGATGCACAGCTGCTGATCGAGCGTGCGTGCTACTTGCTCTTCGGAAAGGCCAGTGGTGCAGCCAATATACCAACGGTGTGCAAAATGCGTACCCGAGCGCACCCCTGCCACCGTGAACTCCCGTACGTTGAGATCCAGCTGCTCCTCTGTTTGATGAATCGCCTGATTCATATTATCTACCGAAAGGTGTTCTCCACAGATACTTAGGAAGTGCTTGGTGCGCCCCGTGATGATAATCTCGCTACGCGCTTTATCCGTAAATCGGATGGTATCACCGATGAGGTAGCGCCAAGCTCCTGCACAAGTGCTCAGCAATAGGGCATAGTCTACCCCTTCTTCTACCTCACCAATAGCGTAGGCTCTAGGGTTAGCGCGCAGGGTGCCATCTGGGTTAAAGTTCTCTTCGTTGAAAGGTACAAATTCGTAAAACAGACCACTATTGAGTATTAAGCGCATGGCAGAAGTATCGGGCCGCGTCTGGTACGCAATAAAACCTTCCGAAGCCAGGTAAGAATCCTGATAAATCAAAGGTTGCTTAAATAAGGCCTCCAAGCTCTTTCGGTAAGGCTCAAAAGCGATGCCTCCAGAGACATAGACCGATAAATTAGGCCATAAGTCGTGGATGCTATCCAAACCATAAAATTCCATAATCCGCTCT
>JBCCRH010000522.1:0-3042 GCA_039208045.1 Bacteroidota bacterium | reverse complement strand
CGATCCCTTTGATCCGTACATGGATGTGATAGGTGCAGATGATTTTATCAATATTCCACTGCTAGAGCGGGTTATTACGGATACGCACTATAGCGATCGGGAGCGCCAGGGGCGTCACTTTGCCTTTTTGGCTCGGCTAGCAGCCCAATGGCAGGATCGTTCCTTCGGTATTGCTTCAAATGATTATGTAGCAGTGGCGGTAGACGAAATGGGAATTGCTCGGGTATTTGGCGATTATCCGGAGTTTGATGATTTTGCCTTCTTTTTGCAAGCCAACTGTCAGCCTGATTTCCTTCCGGAAATGATGGAGGTGGGGACGCCATTGACGTGGAATAGGGGTGAAAGTGCCGTAAAGGCGTACAAAGTACCTGGCACGTGGGAGGGAGACTATACGTTTGATCTCAATGATTGGCAAACAGGCAGCGGAGGAAGCTGGGAAAACTGGTTTGTGCAGGATGGTAGCCTTGAAATCCGGACGGAAGTGAGCGACGACTGTGCAGATATATTGACGAACACGGAAGAATGGATGCAGGATGACGCTATTCAGATTTTCCCCAATCCAGTGCGGGAGGCGCTTACGCTAAATGTCCCAGTGGATACCGAGCGAGTGCAGCTATTTAATGCACAGGGGCAAATGGTTCACCAAAGCAAGCTACTAACTAATCTTATCGATGTATCTTCATTACAATCAGGGACTTATACTTTGGTAATAGATACTCCGGCGGGGCCATTTCGGCAGCGTTTTGTTAAAATAGACTGATAGAGCGGGCAAATATCATTGTATGGTCAGTATATTTGTCTTTTTCGATAGAAAAGTGGTAATTTATCCATCAAGAATAGGTGATAATACAATATGGCGCATATTATTTCTTTGCTAAATCATAAAGGGGGCGTAGGTAAAACGACAAGCGCCATCAATATTGGGGCAGGATTGGTAGAACTTGGCAAGTCCGTTTTGTTGATCGATCTCGATCCGCAGGCAAATCTTACCCTTTCCTTAGGTATCCCTCGTCAGCCCAATACGATTTATGAAGCTGTTCGCGGAGAATCGGATTTACATCCGGTGACGGTGAAAGAGGGACTGGATGTTGTTATTTCAACACTGGATTTGTCGGGTGCAGAAATGGAACTGATCAATGAGGCTGGCCGAGAATTTATCCTACGTGAGTTGTTCGAGCCGCTACAGGATACCTACGATTATATCATTATCGACTGCCCGCCTTCTTTGGGTTTGCTTACGCTAAATGCTTTGACTAGCAGCGACTATGTATTTATTCCGTTGCAAACGGAATTTTTGGCGATGCAGGGCTTGGCGAAGATTAAACAAGTCATTCAGAAAGTAAAATTGCGCTTGAACAAGAAGTTACGTATCGGAGGCGTAATTGCGACGATGTACGATAATCGGAAGATTCTGAATCGCGATGTGGTATCTACTATCAAGAAATACTTTGGTGAAATGGTATTTAACACCTACATCCGCGATAATGTAGCACTGGCCGAAGCACCCGCACAACGCAAGGATATTTTTGCATATAGCCCCAACAGTCCGGGCGCAAAAGACTACCTCTCACTTTGTCGAGAAATAGAAGAGCGCATGGAAGCTTATGCACTGCAAGCTTAGTAGATGAACGAATTCGTTAAACTAAAACGTTAGCTATCACAGAAGAAACATATTAATTATATCCACCACACTAAATCAGGGCATTGAGCAAGAAAAAATTTACAGAAGGACTAGAGAGCCTATTTGGAGAAGAACAAGAGGAAAAGTTCCTTCAGGAAGAAGATGCCCTTCTTTTTCCACCTGATGAAGTGGTCATAAAACGAAAAGGAAAGTCCGGTACAAAGGCGAAGTCTAAGGCCAAAAAAGCGAGTAAGACCTTCTCCGAGGATATAGAAGGCTTCTTAGCCTCTTCTTTCGAAGAATCTTTCGAGCAGCAAATAGGGGCTGCCCAGCAAAAAAAATCGAGCTCCACCACTAATAAAAAACGTAGCCGCCGCCCTCGCTCCGGCCTCGATTTGCTCATCCGCAATACGGTAAAGCCTTCGTCGATTACCTTGAAAGATGGCACTACCCGCCGTGTCACGCTGGTTTTTGAAGAAGAAAAATTGGAAAAATTAAAGACTATAGCCCGCCAAGAAAGCGTTTTTCTTAAAGATATCATCAATGAAATAGTAGGGGAGTATTTAGCTACCTACCAGAAGAAGTCCTAACATCAAACTGTTTGCTCAAACAGCAATTTTCTGCTTGATATAAAGCAACACATTGTAGCATAATTAAATTTAAACACTCTACAGCGGATTGCAAATCCGCTGAGCACGTGCCGGGCTTTTTTCGTAAAATCTGGCCCGCGCTAAGTGGATTTGTAATCCGCGTGGTTTGCCCAAACAGCAATTTTCTGCTTAATATTTATTGCTAAACCACCATAACTCTCTTTTATGGTCAAATGCTTAGTTGGCATCGTCATGCAGTTTTGTTTTGTTTTGACCTTGTATAGTCAAGCTCCCGATACGCTACGCCCGAAGATTGGCTTGGTGCTAAGCGGTGGTGCAGCCAAGGGAATTGCCCATGTCGGAGTACTCAAAAAGTTAGAAGAAGCAGGGATACGCCCTGATATTATTACGGGTACGAGTATGGGGAGTATCATTGGAGGGCTTTATGCGATGGGCTATCCGGCGGATACGCTGGCTCAGCTGATTCAGGCGCAAGATTGGGATAAGGTGCTGAGCGATCGGATTCCATTGGATGAGGTTATCTTTGAGGAGAAACCGTTTTTTGAAAATGCGCTGATTGAATTTCCGTTTGAAGGGTGGCGGCCACGGCCGCCTAGTGGGGTGATTCATGGGCAGCAGATTTCGAAGCTTCTTTCTCGACTTACTTTACCGGCTTACCAGATTGAGCATTTTCACGACTTGCCTATCCCCTTTATTTGTGTGGGGGCGGACATTTGGCAGGGCAAAGCCTTTTCGTTAGAGACGGGGGATTTGGCGGAGGCAATGCGCGCTAGTATGGCCATACCCACTGTATTTACGCCTATTCGTCGG
>JBCCRH010000521.1:0-3113 GCA_039208045.1 Bacteroidota bacterium | reverse complement strand
ACAGGGTATTATTTTCTGAATCATCAGAGCTAGGCCGCTGGCTGCGCAGCAAAAATGCGATGATCAAAATTGGGGATTACCTATTTGTACATGCCGGTCTTTCCCCTAAGTTATTGAATACCGAGCTAGATATTGATGCCATAAATCGTCTAATTGGCAAAAATCTAGAAAATAGGGTGCTAGAAGACACCCTTGTACGACTCCTAATAGGCCCAGAAAGCCCGCTTTGGTACCGAGGATTAGTTGAAGAAACGAAGCGTTACCCTCTCATTAAAGAAACAGAACTACTGGCGCTTTTGAAGAAGTACGAAGCTAGCACAGTAGTAATTGGACATACCGTGGTAGAAGAAGTATCCTCTAGCTTCAAAGGCAAGGTAATTACGATGGATGTGAAGCATAGCGAGGATGAATTCTCCGAGCAAACCCAGGGCTTGCTTATCGAAAGTGGTCAACTTTTCAAAGTGAATGGCAAGGGTCAAAAAGAGCCGTTAAAAGCGCTTGATTGATTCGATGATGTATAGTGGTCGTTGCTTAATTTCTGCATAGATATTGGAGAGATAAATAGACATAATGTAGAGATTCAAGCAAGTAATTGCGAAAAATACAGAGATAAGAATCACCAGAAACGTCCAACCAGAAATAGCCTGACCTACATTACCAAACAGATCCACTCCCGTAAATTTCACTTTCAGTGCATTTACGATTACGCCAAGTAAAAAGACAAACGAGAAGATAAATATCCGCAACAGTAGCGATCGTAAGAAAGTGGTAAAGGACGTTATTGCAACAAGCGATGTTTTGAAGCTTTCGCCAAATGAGCTATTTTCAATGCGCACCAGCGGATAATCCACCTCTATGTAGTCCGTTTTGTAGCCCACCATGGCGTAAATAGCCTTCATATACCGAAGGTTTTCGCGCAAGCGCAACAGCGAATTGAGGGCTCGCCGAGAAATAATGCGCGTTGCATGTGCTTTTTCATCAATCTTCAAATCGGAATAGTGCCGCAAGATGTAATAAAAAATGGTATAAAATGGCCGAAAACTAGCCCGTATTCTACGCTCTTTAGCACGCAGATAAACAATATCAAAGCCCTTTCGCGAATGCTCAAACAACTCTATGATTCTGTGGGGTTCCTGCTCAAATTGCAGCTCAAAAATGATGGTGTAATCTCCATTTGATCGGTCTAGCCCGGCAATCACCGCATGGTTCTTATCGGTAGCACTAGAGAGATTTAGCAAGAAGACATGGTGCTTGATTTCTGGATCTAGCGGGGTGATATAGGCATCTATTGATTCACCTACCGCATTGTTGACCACAATAATCTCAAAATCAGAGAAGTTATCCTTCAATATCTGATGAGCTTTGGGCAGAAAAGAGGCAAGCAAAGTCAGATCGCGCAGACTATCTATGACAGTAGTGACAGAAATAAAGCTGTTATACATATAAGGTGTTTCGGTCAGGCCGAAAATTACCCAAAAAATTGCAATGAAGTGCCCAATAAGTGAGGGATTTCAACCCCAAGCGGAGTCACTATGTTGGAAAAGGAGTTACTTTTACAAAAAAAAACGTATAAATTATTGGATAGCTAGCAATTAGCTTATATTTAATTCCTTTATATGTAGGGTTTTATTATTCGATACAGTAGGATCAAAAACATGGGATTTCCATTTTACCAACAATTAGATGCAATGGATTGCGGGGCAAGTTGCTTGCGCATGGTTGCTCGCCATTTTGGCAGGTACTATTCCTTAGAGTACTTGCGTGAATTGACCTACATGGGCAAGCAAGGGGTGTCCCTGCTTGGTATCAGCGATGCTGCGGAGCATATTGGCTTGCAGTCACTAGCTATTAAAACTTCCTTTGACCGATTAGAAAAAGATATTCCACTGCCCTGCATCGCTCATTGGAAGCAGGAGCATTTTGTGGTGGTTTATAAAGTTCGAAAAGATCAAGTCTGGATTGCTGATCCGGCGGCTGGTAAGTTTAAGCTTTCTAAAAAAGAATTTCTGGAAGGCTGGGCTAGCGATATTGACAATGGGGAAGAACTAGGCGTATTGCTACTCTTAGAGACTACTCCAGAGTTCTTCGAGCGTGATAGCCAGAAAATTAATAAAGCAGGCTTTGGATACATTCTTTCTTACTTCTCCAAATATCGGGTACTCATCACCCAGATTATCATGGGGCTGTTTTTGGGGAGTATCCTACAACTAATCTTTCCGTTTTTAATCAAGGCGATCGTCGATATCGGCATTGACCAGACTGATATGCGCTTTATCTACCTGGTCGTCTTAGCACAGTTTATACTTTTTATTACCCAGGTCGCGGTCGACTATTTCCGCTCGTGGATGTTGCTGCATGTAGGCGTGCGGGTCAATATCAGCATGATCTCTGACTTTTTAGTTAAGCTCACCCGCTTGCCCATCAAGTTTTTTACCACCCGCATGACAGGGGACTTGCTACAGCGCATCACCGATCACGAGCGCGTACAGCGTTTCCTGACGTCTACTACGCTCATTTCCATCTTCTCCTTTTTTAATTTTATCGCTTTCGCCATTGTATTAGCCTACTGGAATGCCACTATTTTTTCAGTATTTTTATTTGGAACGGCCTTGAATCTCCTATGGATTTTCTTCTTCATGCGCGTACGTCGCGATTTAGATTACAAACGTTTTGACCAAGCAGCCGAAAATCAAAGCAATCTAATTGAACTGATCAACGGCATGCAAGAAATTAAACTCCACAATGCAGAAAAGCAAAAGCGCTGGGCTTGGGAACGCATACAAGCACGCTTATTTCGCACAGGGCTAAGTGTGTTGCGCTTAGAGCAAATACAGCGCTCTGGCTCCAATTTCTTGAATGAAACAAAGAATCTGCTTATTACTTTATTGGTCGTTCAACTAGTGGTAGATGGCAAGATGACACTGGGAATGCTGGTAGCAGTGCAGTATATCATTGGGCAAATGAATGCACCGCTCAATCATTTACTAGAATTTGTCCGTAACCTTCAGGACACGAAAATTAGCATGGAGCGTATGAATGAGATTCATACCAAAGAGGATGAAGAAGATATTGAAAAGAAGATCACGCTTTTGCCCGAATATGGGGATTTGATT
>JBCCRH010000520.1:0-3170 GCA_039208045.1 Bacteroidota bacterium | reverse complement strand
CTGCTCTAGTAGTATACATCCGATAGGGATAGGTTTGCCCTTCGCCAATATCCATATCCGTATAAGAGTTGGCATCTGCGGGCAGTGTAGCGATGGTAGTAAAGCCACTGGTAGCTGCCACTGATCGTTCCAAAATAATAGCCCCATTATCACTGGCCCGGTTATTCCACTCTACTAATATCGCAGGAGCTTCCCCATCGCTTATAAGAGATGAAATAATCTGATTGGGAGAGTCCTCATGGTAGTGCATCAAAATGTCCTTTTCTACTGGCCAAGTGTTGGTTGCCCGATTCAGAATGCCAAAATTTCCCCCATCATCCCACACGGAAAAGGCAAAGCCTTTGGCGATGCATTGCTCTACATTATGCGCATAAATACGCATGCGCGAATTGAAATCAGCTGCATGAACCGCTCCAAATTCGCTGTGATGGATTGGAATATTATTGGCAACAGCCCAATTCTTGACGGATTGATATTTATTGGTTAATTGTTGATAGTCATTTGGGGTTCCCCAAGTACCCAAGCCCTCACCAGAAAACTGCCAAGGATCATAGGCATGATAATATCCAATGACGAAGTCATCTTCAGGGATAGCAGCAGTCAGTAATTGTTCGGAATTAGCCCACTCATTGCCACCATAAATGACCAGACGAGTAGGGTTAGTCGCCCTGATAATGCCCAGTATACGTTGGTTGAGATCATCAACTTGAGCTACCGACATACCTTTGGGTTCGTTGATAATTTCAAAGAGCAGCTTCTCTGATTTATCCTTAAACCGCTCTGCTACTTGTACCCATATGGAGTCATACCGCGCCCGTAGGGTAGCATTGCCATAGTTGTTTTTGAGCCAATCTTCATGGTGCCCGTTTAGAGTAATATAAAATCCGCGCTCCAAACCCCAATCTACGACTTGTTCCACCCGATTCATCCATATTTCGCTCACCGTAAATGGAGCCGCGTTCATCGTGTGTTTATCCCATCGCACTGGGATTCTAATATTAGAGAAGCCGGCTTCCAGATAAGCATCGAAGTAGGCTTCCTGGGCAGGGCCGTTATTCCAAGCTCCTTCGGAGGGCGGTTCCAGGGTATTGCCTAGGTTGATACCTCGTCCCATCTCTTCGATAGCCTGTTGTGGGGTAAGTTGAGCCAATAATAATTGGGTGAATAATAGGAAGATGGGAATAAATAGTAAAGGTAGCTTCTTCATAGGAGGATTTATTTTGTATGCAAAAAGGATTGCTTTATACATAGAAGAGGTGCTCTGGATGAAGTTTTACTATGGTTTTCTCAAAAGATTTACCCTAGTCGAATCTTTCGACCCTCAAATGAGTTGTATGAATTAAGTTTATTGTATTTATCCAATTATATATGGCCAAAGAAAGTACTAGTTTTAAAGATCAGTTTTCCGCACTTCGCAATTTGCCTTCCTTTTTTAAGCTCATCTGGCGCACCAGCCCCCGGCTCTCGCTGCTCAATATTCTCCTTCGCTTAGTTAAGTCTGCGCTCCCACTATCGATGCTCTATGTTGGAAAAGAGATTATTGATGAGGTTATTTTGCAAATGGATTTGGAGCAGCAGAATCTTAGTTATTTGTGGCTGTTACTGGGTATGGAAATGGGCTTGGCGCTCCTTTCGGAAATGATGAATCGGGGCATCTCTCTGTGTGATAGCCTGCTGGGAGACTTAGTTTCTAATGAAACTTCCGTGGCTTTGATCCGCCATGCCGCTACATTGGATTTGTACCAGTTTGAAAACCCTGCTTTTTACGATAAGCTAGAGCGTGCCCGGAAGCAAACAACGGGGCGTACGATACTAATGTCGCAGGTGCTTTCGCAAATACAAGACTCTATTACTATTCTATTTCTGGGAGCTGGCCTAGTCGTATTCAATCCCTGGCTGATCCTCATTTTAGTATTGGCGGTGATTCCTTCTTTTTTAGGGGAAACCCATTTTAACCAACGCACCTACTCGCTCACGCGCTCGTGGACGCCCGAGCGCAGAGAGCTAGACTATTTTCGCTATATCGGTACGAGTGATCAAAATGCAAAAGAGATTAAAATTTTCGGCTTATCTGATTTTATTGCCAATCGCTATGAGCACTTATCGATGTCCTATTTTCGAGTGAATCGCTCTTTAGCTATCAGTCGAGCACGTTGGGGAAGTTTGTTGTCTTCTTTGGGGACTTTATCGTATTATGGAGCCTATGTTTTCATCATCGTACAGACGGTAAGCGGCGCTATCACCGTAGGTACACTTACTTTCTTATCGGGTTCTTTCAATCGAATGCGCAATATGTTGCAATCCATTATGAATCGGTTTTCGCGTATTGCAGAAGGGGCGCTGTATCTTCAGGACTTATTCGACTTCTTTGACATTCAACCAAATATTACCAATATATCAGATGCTAAGGCATTCCCAAAAGTACTACAACAGGGATTTACATTCGAAAATGTCAGTTTCAAATATCCTAATAGTAAACGCTGGGCTATCCGAAACTTGAGTTTTCACTTAGAGGCAGGAGAAAAACTCGCTTTAGTGGGTGAAAATGGAGCAGGAAAGACTACGCTGGTAAAGCTCCTAGCACGCCTCTACGAACCTACAGAGGGGCGCATTTTGATTGATGGCGTCGATATTCGAGACTATAAGCTGGATGACTTGCGTGCCAATATTGGAGTAATCTTCCAGGATTATATCCGCTTTCAGATGCGCGCTTCTGAAAATATTGCCATTGGCAATATCGACGCGCTGGAAGAGCTGGAACTCATTGAAGAAGCAGCCCAAAAAAGCCTAGCTGATACGGTGGTGACCAATTTGCCGGAAGGCTACCAACAAATGCTGGGCAAGCGCTTTGCCAATGCAGTGGACTTATCAGGAGGGCAATGGCAGAAGATCGCCCTAGCACGCGCCTACATGCGCGAGGCCCAATTGCTGATCTTAGATGAACCTACTTCCGCCTTAGATGCGCGGGCAGAGCATGAGGTATTTCTACGATTTTCCGAATTGATTGCTGGAAAAACGGCCGTACTAATTTCTCACCGATTTTCGACGGTTCGGATGGCAGATCGGATTCTGTTCTTGGAGAATGGGCGCTTGCTAGAGCTGGGTAGCCACGATGAGTTGTTGGCGAAGGATGGGAAATATGCGGAATTGTTTCACTTGCAGGCACAGGG
>JBCCRH010000519.1:0-3223 GCA_039208045.1 Bacteroidota bacterium | reverse complement strand
TTGTACTACCAATTGCTTAGCTCCTGTAGCAAAAATCATTAATGATAACTGGGGGCTTGAAGTAGGCTCTATGACAACGATTCATGCTTACACAGCTGATCAGCGCATTCAAGATGCACCGCATAGAGACTTGCGTCGTGCTCGTGCAGCGGCTTACAACATCGTACCAACCTCTACTGGTGCGGCATCTGCTGTGGGTAAAGTAGTTCCTGAAGTGAAAGGTAAATTATTTGCGATTGCAGTACGTGTACCGGTGATTACTGGTTCTATGATCGAAGTAAATGTGAATTTGGCGAAAGCCACTACTGTAGAAGAGGTAAATGCGAAGTTCAAAGAAATGGCGGAAGGCCCAATGAAAGGGGTACTACAATACGCTACTGATCCTTTAGTATCTAGTGATATTGTTCGCAATCCACACTCGTCGATCTTCGATTCGTTGATGACAGCAGTGAATGGCAATATGCTAAAAGTGGTGAGCTGGTACGATAACGAAGCGGGTTACTCTGCTCGTTTGGCCGACTTGGCGCACATGATTTTGACGAAATAATCGTAGTATATACGCTACTGCTCTTGGTGAGTTGGAGATTTCCCCAACGGCTGAGAGCAGTTTCCTCTCTTCTCTTTCATCCAAAAATATGCATCCCATGCAGTTAGATTTTGCTGGCAAAAAAGCCCTAGTACGCGTTGATTTCAACGTGCCTTTAGATAAAGCTTACCAAATTACAGATGATACCCGCATTCGGGCCGCGCTGCCTACCATCAAGCACATCCTAGAGCAGGGTGGTTCAGCTATCCTCATGTCTCACCTTGGGCGACCGGGTAAGAAGTTGAAAGAAGATGGCAGTATCGATGTGGAGCGTTTTACGCTGAACCATATTGTAGCGCACTTATCCGACCTTTTGGGTGTAGACGTGCAATTTGCTGCTCAAACGGTAGGTGAAGCGACCACTAAATTGGCGGCAGCTTTGCAGCCAGGGCAAGTACTCCTACTCGAAAATACTCGCTTCAATACAGGCGAGAAGAAGGGGGAGGTCGCTTTCGCTAAACAACTGGCTGAACTCGGCGATGTGTATGTGAATGATGCTTTTGGGTCAGCCCACCGTGAGCATGCTTCTACGGCTACTGTGGCGCAGTTTTTTACTCCAGCAGATCGCTCTTTTGGCTTCCTGATGGAAGCGGAAATTAAGAACGCCAATCGCGTGCTGAATAGCCCAGAGCGCCCACTTACAGCCATTATTGGTGGTGCGAAGGTTTCGGATAAGATTTTATTATTGGAACGTCTAATCGATTTTGTCGATAACCTCCTTGTTGGTGGGGGTATGGCTTACACTTTCCTTAAAGCGCAGGGCGGTAGTATTGGCAATTCGCTTTGCGAAGATGATAAGTTGGATTTGGCGAATGCCTTGATAGAGAAAGCTAAAGCAAAAGGCGTACAGCTCTTATTGCCTGTAGATTCTGTGGTAGCTGACAATTTTGCTAATGATGCCAATCATAAAGTAGTTGCTTCGGATGCGATTGAAGCAGGTTGGATGGGCTTGGATATTGGGCCAGAGGCACGCGCTGCTTTCGCAAAAGTGATTGAAGATTCTAATACGATCCTCTGGAATGGCCCGATGGGAGTATTCGAAATGGAAAACTTCGCGAATGGTACTTTAGAAGCAGCTAAAACAGTGGCCTCTTCTACTGGTACTGGAGCCTTCTCGTTGATTGGGGGTGGTGATTCGGTTGCTGCGATCAATAAAGCTGGGCTAGCGGATAAAGTGTCGTATGTATCTACTGGTGGTGGGGCGATGTTGGAGTTTTTGGAGGGTAAGGTGCTGCCAGGGATTAAGGCGATTCAGGGATAAATTTCAGATTTATGAAGCTTCCTAACGTTATCTTTCTACTACTAATTTCATGGTCTTACACTAGCTACGCCCAACCATCAATACCCAGCTTCACTGGAAGCTGGGAAGGGCTACTCCCCGATCCAAGCGCCTTCCATTTTGGTATTTACCTAGAAGAAAAAGCGGATAATGTGTATCAGCTCACGATTGCTAATGATAAAGTTTCCATAGAGAAGGAGCTTCTTTCAACTAGCAAAAACCAAGTGGAGCTTAGTATCGACCCACATACGCAGCTTAGTCTTACTTTTTCTGCCAACAAAGAAAAGCTAGTAGGTTTTATCAAGTCTGGTGTACTCCTATATCATATCGATCTTATACAATATGGTGATGGGATTTATGGAGGAGACTGGAAGCCCCTACTCGTAAAGCAGCTACAAGATGCATCTATCTTTCTGGATGTTGGCGAGGGTGTGGATGGCTCCCCTTATGCCTATCCATTTATAGGAGACCAACGATTTAGTGGCTTTTGGGCAATGGACTTTAATATAGAAGAGAATAGCTTGTTCTTCCGTTGCTTCAAAACAGGCATGCATTTTCGGGCAACACCTATTGATGACCAAATGCAGCTCGATATGCTATTTGCAAACACCCTTATTGCCTCTACTACTCTGAAGCGCTCTACGTCAGCTTGGCAGTTTAGCAGGCCCACGAACAAACCACCCAAAACCATCAGAAAACCACGGCAGCTAAATGATGGCTGGATCACCGCTGATTTATCAGCTGGCGCAATTGATGCTGCTCCCCTAAAGCAGATGATGGTGGATATTGCCGACAGAAAGTTTCCAAATACACATAGCGTACTTATTGCAAAAAGAGGGGAGCTCGTATTTGAAAAGTATTTTGATGGTTATAAAGCACCTATTCCACATGATACGCGCTCTGCCTCCAAGAGCATTGCATCTGCCATGATCGGCATTGCAATTGATGATCAGATTTTGGAAGGAGTTGACCAAAAACTCTATGATTATATTCCTCAAGCTTATCAGTATACCAAAGATGACTTAAAAGCGGAGATTACCCTTCATCATTTATTGACTATGAGTGCGGGGCTAGATGTGAATGGCAAAGCTTCAGAAGGCACCTACCAAGAATCAGATAATTGGCTAAAAACAACCTTAGAAGCCCCCCTGAAGCACGAGCCTGGAACATACACCGATTATGGCTCTGCTAATCCCTTTTTATTGGGAGTCTGCTTGAATGAAGAGCTAGAAGTGCCCTTAGCAACTTATATGGATCGAAGGCTTTTCCAACCACTTGGCATTAAAAACTATATCATCCAGACGGAGGATACCCAGACGGCGCCCTACTTTGGAGGAGGGATGCATCTAACTTCCAGG
>JBCCRH010000518.1:0-3260 GCA_039208045.1 Bacteroidota bacterium | reverse complement strand
TGAACTGCCTACAGAGCCACCCAAGAAAAAGCGGCGATGGCTGTTGCTGCTGCTACTACTATTTATAGGCCTGGGTATCGCTTCGGGATTCTCTTATTATTATTGGCTAGCTGTACCGTCTGTGCCAATAGCTCAGGAGCACACTGCTCCTTCACCAAGCATTGAATCGCCGAAGACGACGGTCGTAGATAATCCTACCAGTCATTCTTCAAAAATAGCTGAAACACCCACTACTGCTGCTACAACAAAAACTACTACTAAAACCACCACCACAACTACAAGAATAGTAGCTCCTACTGCTAATACCGCTCCTCCTCCTCCTCCTCCTTCAGGAAAAGACGTCTTTGATCGTTCTAATAAGCGCTCAGGTTCGCAAAATGCTCAAGTACCAATAGTAACTGCCCAAGAAGCAGCACTTACAGAGATAGCCGAGGTAAACCAAGAAAATAATGTAGAACAGGCTGTTGAAAAGCCAAATCGAGCTGAATTAGCTGCGCTACGTCCTGTTAGAACTAAGGATTTTAAGGTACATTTCGACCCTTTGCTAAAGCCAGTAGGTGAATGGTGGAACGAGCCTCAAGCGACAATCCAATTCAAAGGGCTCGCCTTGGAAGGCGGTATTTTTACGCACGCATTCCAGCAAATGGATGGAGGTACACTGCGCTTGTTAGCTGATTTTCAATTTAGTACCTCAAAATTTGGCTTTTCGACGGGAATAGGCTACCGCCTCAATGCCAAGGAGCTGACCCCAAAAGATAACAACTTTGCAAACGCGATTACGAACCTGGTTTCCAACTTGGAAAGCTCAGATGAAGAGAGCACATCAGACCCTTCCTCTGTGTTCAGCAATGAGCAAGTAAATAACCTTCAAGAAACACCTAGAAGGAGCACTATCCCTTCCAAAGAAGTAGCATGGCGCCACGAACTTACGGTACCTTTATGGCTGACTTATCAGCCCCTTTCCTCCTTGCGATTAGAAGCAGGGCCAGAATTGGGCATTTTATTGGCCACTGCAACATTGGAAGACGAAGAGGCTGACCTTTTTGTTGATGATACTATTGAGTCTAATGAGGCGATGACTTTCGATTTAGACCAAGATGGGCTTACCAAACTAAATCGCTTTTCCTTACAGCTGGGAGCAGGGATGACGTATTATCCTACTAATAGGTTGGGACTGAGGGTACAGTACCAGTACTTGCTTACTGATCCAGTACAGCGACCCGATATTCGCTATTTTGAGCTGGATAGAAATTCGTATCAGTTTTCTGTGTTGTTGAATTTGAGGTAACCAACAAAAAAGGAACAACCAGCACTAAGACTGATTGCTCCTTTCGTTTTTATTTGTTCATTTCCTTGTTTATGCAGGAGGAGAAGACTCAGTAAATTTCTTGCCATCCCATTTGCCAAGCCACTCACAATCTTTACCGACTTTTATATAATTGCGGTAAGTTTGAGCGGCTGCTTCTTTTGTTTTTCGATAAATCGTAATATTATTAGGTATCGATTTTACGGTAAAGTAATAATTTCCCTTTCCCATGGTGAAATTCTTTCTCAAAGCCATACACTTTCAAATTTTAATTAAAAAATTATACATTGAGTGGGCGGACATCCTTGGCTTCCCATCCTCTGGCTGTTCGGATAAGTTTAAAAACCACCAAGTCGCCCCGACTAATGCGTTTGTTTATATTCGTTGCATGTACAAAAATATCCTTCCGAAGTCGCTTACAACGGATAAATCCATAACCTTTACTATAGTTGAAAAATTTAACCTTACCAGTGCGTCGCTTTCGTATCCAGAAGAGAATATTTCTAAATATCTTTGATAAACTCATATAGTGTCTTTATAGTTTTCTGATCATACCGAATCCCATATAGAGCCACTCTAATTTCAGAGAACTTATAATTGGTGAAATCACGTTCACCAATTTGTTTTTTGGGTACTTATTCTAAAAATATTTAATGTAATTGTGGGAATATAACGAAATTATCAAAGAAAGTCAACTTTTTATTGTGATATATAAAATTGAATGTACAAATGCTTGTTTGCCAGAAAGATCAGTTCCAATTATCATCTTCTATTTGTTATTTAAATGGCGCCTACATGTCGCCTCAGCCTAAGCGCGTAGAACAGGTAGGCCTTGAAGCCGTGCAACGCAAATCAACCCCTTACCATTTCCAGATACCCGACTTTTTTGAGCCAGTATCCCAACTCAAGTCCCGCTTTGCACAACTGATCAATGCAGATCATCCGAAGCGTATTGCGCTTATTCCTTCGGTCTCTTATGGCATGGCGAATATTAGTCATGATTTGCAGTTGCGAAAAGACCAGAAAATAGTAGTAGTAGCAGAGCAGTTTCCAAGTAATTACTATTGTTGGGAAAATTGTGTGCAGCGCTGTGGAGCTAAACTAGAGGTAGTTGCACTTCCAGCAACGAATACGAATCGGATGGAAGCTATCAATACGGCTATCTTGGAAGCCATCGATTCCTCTACAGCCCTAGTTGCCATCGCACACATCCACTGGGCCGATGGATTGCCCTACGATTTAGAAGCAATTGGTGAGAAGGCGCGCGCAGTGGGGGCACTGCTAGTCATTGATGGCACTCAGTCCGTTGGCGCATTGCCTTTTGATGTAGCAAAGATACAGCCGGATGCGCTGATTTGTGCAGGCTACAAGTGGCTGCTAGGGCCTTATTCGATAGGGGTAGCCTATTATGGCCCTGCTTTTGATGCCTTTCAGCCTGTTGAGGAAAACTGGATCAATCGGCACGAAAGTGAAAACTTCCGAAATCTAGTCAACTATCAATCTGCTTATCAACCCTTAGCTGGGCGCTTTTCAGTGGGGGAGCAGAGTAATTTTATACTTGTCCCAATGCTATCGGAAGCGCTAAAGATGTTATTGGAGTGGGGAGTACCTGCTATTCAGGCTTACGCCAAAAATCTATCTGCTCCTGCCTTGGAACAGTTACGAGTGTGGGGTGCCATGGCAGAACAAGAAGCTGATCGCTGTGGGCATCTATTTGGGGTGCGCTTAGGAGGTGCCTTCCATGCGGAGAAGCTAAAAGCAGCTTTGGAGCAACATCAAGTGCTCGTTTCGTTTCGGGGCGACGCCATCCGCATCGCTCCGAATATGTATAATACGGCAGAGGATTTTGATAAACTATTGCACTGCTTTGAAGTAGCGCGGCGATAAATCAAAATAAGCCCGATATATTTCCATTCAAATCAATATCGATTTTCTCCGCAGAAGGCACCGATGG
>JBCCRH010000517.1:0-3288 GCA_039208045.1 Bacteroidota bacterium | reverse complement strand
CAATAGGCGTGGCCTGTCGGTAAAAAGGAATAAACTGCGGATGATCTAACAGTATCCGATAGTGCTGGCGCGCAAAATTGGATAAGCGCTCCATAATTGCATACAGGCGCTCGTCAAAGTCTTCTTGCTCTGAGAACATTGCCTGCCGAGCTGTACTGGACACAAATACTTCCAAATTATAAGTCGCATTCAGACGATTGGCAAACTGGTTGGAAATAGTCTCTCCCTGAACCGTCATCTTAATATGACCACTCACTGAACCAATAGGCATACTTTCGAGGAAACGGTGAATTTTTCCACCACCTCGACTGATCGTGCCGCCGCGTCCATGGAAGAAGCAGAGTTTCACTCCATGCTTATCACCGATTTTAGTGAGTGCCATCTCTGCCTTGTAAATACTCCAGCGACTCGTCATAATTCCTCCATCTTTATTACTATCGCTATACCCTAGCATCACCTCTTGCACAGGATGAGCAACGCCTTTACGTCTGGCAACCGTTACCGGATGAGTCAGGAAAGCTTCTAGAATTGGCCCTCCTGCTACTAAATCTTCAATTGTTTCCAGTAAAGGGACTACTGGTAGCTTGCTATCCAATAAGCCCACCTCCCTTAGAAATAGATATACCAAGAGCAAATCACTCAAACTACGAGTCATGCTAATGATAAAAGAACCAATACCATCCGCTCCATATTGGTCGATATACTCCCGAACCACTCGATAGTAAGCTAACAACTTATCCGCCTCTGGGCCACAGCTCGTTCCTAGCAATACGAAAGGTCGAGCACTCTCTAGTTCAGTATTCAAAAACGCCAAGCGTTTTTCTTCCTCCCAAGCACCATAATCAGCATCCTGGATGCCAGCTGTTGTAAGCATCTGACTGATCGCTTTTTCATGGTACGCGCTATTCTGTCGGATGTCCAACTTCACCAAATGAAAGCCAAAACATTTTACTAAGCGCTCAATGGGAAATAAAAGATACTGTACCAGTCTATTCGCTTTCACCTGTAGCATAGCTTGGCGCAAGATACGGAGGTCCGCTTGTAAGTCGCTGGCGCGCAAATAGTGCTTTATGGGGTCAAGATGAGAGGAGCTGTTAAGCGTTTGCTCTAATTTTAGTGCTATGAGATTGGAGAATTGCCGCCAAGGTTCCATTGGGTTACGATCCAGTGCTGCCTGCCCAGTAGCTCCAAGTGCGGTGGCTTTCTCTTTAATGCTATCCAAAAAGTCCTCGGGCACCTCATTAAGATGGCCAGAAAAACTAAGCCTCGATGCCAAATCAGTAACCTTTCCATGCAGTAGGTGCAGTGCAGCTTCTCGATGCAGTTGCAGTGTGGAAGCTGTAAAATCGGCTGTTACGAAGGGGTGGCCATCGCGGTCGCCACCCACCCAGCTCCCAAACTGTAGCAACGGAAATTGCTCCGGTAATTGTAAGAGTTTGGAATCGTATCCTGCGGTAGCCCATGCATCCTTTAGCCGCTGATCGGTCAAGCGTAATGCTTCTGGAAAGACACTAGTATAATAGTACAGGAGGTTATTGCGCTCACTTTGCAAGCTAGGTTTTTGAAGGTAAATCTCGCCAGTGCGCCACCATCGTTCCAGCAGTGCCATCATCTCCGTTTTAATGCCAGCCCGCTCAATAGTTGACCAAACTTGATTTTCATTTTTGACCAAGAGCATATACAACTCTCGGTGGATGCTCAGTATCGTGACGCGCTTTGCTTCTGTAGGGTGCGCCGTTAGTACGGGCATTACATTAATATTGGGGAGCAAGGCAGCCATTTCCTCAGGGCTTTTTCCGGCTTCTTTCCACACGCGCAGGGTCTCGGCCCAGCCTCCTCGAATAGCATCTAGTCCGACATGGGTTTCCGTTTTGCGGCGGAATTGTGTCGCGGTATTTTCCTCCACTAAGTTGAGTAGCTCGAAGGACATGCCGATCGCCTGCGCTAGACGCTCGTCAGAAGGGGGTGTCATTGCTACTGGGGGCGTAGTATTTACCCAAGGTAGTGCGCTAGCTAGCTCCTGCTCGCCGAGCGATTCCAGCATTTCTTTGAATGCGGACATGATAAACTGTAAATCTTTTCGGATTTTTTCAAATCCTTTTTTTTCGAGGGATGCTTTGGTGACCATAGGGGTGAGGGGGTTTTTAGTTTGAGGGTTTTGGGGTTTGAGAGTTTAAGGGTTATGAGTTTTGGGTTTTGGATGACGGGTTTTTAGTTTGAGAGTTTAGGGGTTGTGGGGGCAATATATGGGGCTTTTGGGACTTAATTTGTGATTTTATTAGGTTTACTGGTGATTTTTGTCAGCTGTTGTAGCAGCTTGATAGCATTGGTCATTTCTTCTGGGGTTCTAGAAGCGAAGCCAATTCTGGTGGCATTGAGCGTTTCGTTGGGGGGGCAGAAGAGGTGGGTATCGGGGAAGCGTAGGCCAATTTGTGCTGCTTTTTGGTGGAGTTGCTGAATCGATAGGGGAGGCTTAAATTTTACCCAAACGGCTAGGCCTCCTTCTGGTACATTGAAGTCGATAAATGGGCCTAGCTCTTTTTGTAACATGGCGCAGCAATGGTCTCGCCGATTGCGATAAATGGTGGTTGCCTTTTTGAGATGTCTGTTGATTTCCCCATTGGCAAAGAGCATGGCGACTGCTCGTTCTAAGGCGGTATTGCCGTGGCTGTCTACGAAGCGACTAAACTTGGTGAGCGCTTGGATGAGTGCTTCGGGGGCCACGATGAAGCCAATGCGAAGGCTGGGTGCAATGGTTTTGCTGAACGATCCTACATAGGCCACCGTACCGGCATAGTCGGAGCTAGCCATAGGCAGTACAGGGCTGCTAGAATAGTGAAAGTCATAATCATAGTCGTCTTCTATAATCGCAAAGCCGTACCGTTCTGCTAGGAGCAGGAGCCTCATCCGGCGCTCTGCACTCAGTGCAACTGTGGTGGGGTAGTGGTGGTGTGGCACGATGTAGACTGCTCTAATCCGCTCTTTTTCACAAATGCGCTCCACAGCATCCACATCCATACCTTCCTCGTCTACTGCTACGCGGACGAGCTGTCCTTGTGCTAGCCGAATACTATTGTGTGCTTCATTAAAGCCGGGGTTTCCAACGATTACTTTGTCGCCAGGGCTAAGTAAGTTTTGAAAGAGAAGGTAAAAAGCCATGAGACTGCCTCTGGTAATCAAGATATTAGACACTTCTACGTGTATGCCTCTTGTTTCGGTGAGGTATTTAGCCAACGCTCGGCGGAGTTGTATATCGCCCTGATACGCCTGATGGTAGGTCATCAGTTG
>JBCCRH010000516.1:0-3329 GCA_039208045.1 Bacteroidota bacterium | reverse complement strand
GTGGGCGAGCAGATTTTGAAGAAGTTTTTATTGTAGGTAGTAGGTTTTTGCCGGATTGCCCTCGTCGCTGAGTTTCATCGCGGGGTTGCAAATCTAGCTAGCACGGTTGCTGAGCTTCATCGCCGGATTGCAAATCCAGCTGGCACGGGCCTGGCTCCTAAACCCAAAATCCAAAATCCAAAACCCGTAACCCGTAATCCAAAACCCCCAAACCCTTAAACCCCTCAACCCCTAAACTATTTCAACATGAACATCATACCAGCAATAGACATTATCGACGGCAAATGCGTACGGCTTACGCAGGGCGATTATGCCCAGAAAAAGGTATACAACGAAGACCCACTGGAAGTAGCCAAGGCTTTTGAAGAGGCTGGGGTACGGCGCCTGCACTTGGTGGACTTGGATGGAGCTAAGGCAAGCCGAATTATTAACCATAAAGTGTTAGAGCGTATTGCTTTGGGGACGGGGCTGCACATTGATTTTGGGGGTGGGCTGAAGTCAGATGAGGATGTGCGCATTGCTTTTGAGGCGGGGGCGCAGCAGATTACGGGAGGTACCGTGGCGGTGAAGCAGCCGGAGCTGTTTGCGGCGTGGCTGGAGCGCTATGGAGCAGAGCGTATCATTTTGGGTGCAGATGTAAAAGAGGGGTATGTGGCGGTGAGTGGCTGGCAGGAGCAGAGTGATTTGGAGCTATTTGCTTTTTTGGAGCGCTATGTGGCACTGGGCGTGCAATATGTGATTTGTACGGATATTTCGAAAGATGGAATGTTGAGTGGTAGTGCAGAGGAGTTGTACCAAAAGATACTGTCTGTGCACCCTGACTTGCAATTGATTGCTTCGGGGGGGATTTCTTCGGCAGCGGAGGTGAAGCGATTGGCGAAGGTGGGGTGTAGTGGAGCGATTATCGGAAAGGCCATTTATGAGGGGAAGATTAGCCTTTCCGATATCTTATAGGAATGAGTAGTTGGTTATTCTACTATTATTTTTCGTACCGTCCATTGTTTCGAAAGTTTTACTCGGAGCAGGTATAAGCCTTTCGGCAAATGGCCAATGGAGAGCTGCGTTTGTTGCTCTGACAAGGCCTTCCTGCTTAGTACTTCTTGGCCAGCAGACGAGAGGAGCTGTACCGCTTCGATAAGCTGGCCCTCTGCCTGGATCGTAACTTGGGCATTGGTTGGATTGGGGAAAACCTTCAAATGCTCTTGCTGTATTTCAGGCTCATCGGTAGAAACTGTGATGCCCTGAAAGGTAGCGGTAATGGGAAGTGCCGTAAATGCTATGATGGAACCATCTGCACGAATGGCCTTAATATTTTTGACGCGTATAACTGAAGTATCGGCAGGAAGAGGCTCCAAAAATACTTCCGGCAAATTCACCTGCATGGGCACGAGCGAACCCGCTTCAATAGGTGTCCCATCAGTGGTTATCCGTACAAAATCGACTTCACCTGTATTGGGTCGTTCTCTGGCAAATCGCATAGTCGGAGGAGTAAGGTCAGTGGCAAAAAGCGGCTCTAGAGAAGCAAAATAGCGAGTGTCATATTCTATCGTCAGGGCAATACCCACCAAATCGGAGATAGTATCCAGTCTTAAGATACCAATGAAGGAATCATCGGCTTCTAAGTCTTGAAAGTTATTAGTAGTTGGGGCAGTAGTGAAAAATAAATCGGGGCCTATTGGGGGATAGATATCATCCGGGGTGATATAGTCCGGTGTAGTCCTGTCAAAGTTGATGAGTGTGATTTCAAAATCAGTAGCATCGATCACACCATCACCATTGGCATCAACATGCTTAGTGTCAGTGCCATCGGCTTGTTGATCGCCCCAGCTTTCGCTGGTAGTAGATGCCCAGATAAGCGGGGGATTTCGTAAAGGACCCGTCGCGTCAAACTTTAGTGCAATAGGGAGTAGGTCACAATGATTAGCAATACCATCAGCATCGGTGTCGCCAGGCCAGAGGCAATCTTCCTCACATGCTAGCGGCGCAGTACAGACTCCTTCAAAATTGCTATCATACCAATTCTGTAAGGCTGATAGCCCTTCATACATACCATCTAGATTGCTGAAGGTATCGCCATCGTCCACGATAAAGGTAGAGTAGGCCACATCAATGGTTTGTATTTGCCCAGGGGCAAAGCTGCCTATTTCGACGCTCCCAACGCTTCGAACATCACCTTCGGGCAGTCCTGATGTAGGCTGCGACCAGCCCATCGGATCACTGGGATCATTAGGGAAAATGAACGGCGTAATGGGATTGGTTCCCGTCTCGTCATAGCCTGTGCCTCCGAATGTCAGTGGGGTACCATCATTCCATCGGCCCGTTAAGAAATTATAAAACTCGGTTGGGAGGTTGGGGTCAGTAGTTGCGGGCCCTGAACTGGTTCCCGGTCGTCCGATTCGCATAGCATACGATAAATCTTCATTCAGGATAGTAGTGGCCTGAATGGGAGGGATTCCTTCGTAGGGATTAGAGCAGTCAGGCTCATCCTGGCCAATATCATAAGCAAAAAAAGTATTTAGCTCTGGAGCACTACCAACGAGATCATCATCGAAACAGCCAATATCAAAATCATTCCAAATACCAACGTGTAAAGAGTCCAGCGGGGCATTGGAACGGTTTATAATTTTGTAGGAAGTAAAGATGGTATTGTTCAATTGCATATTGTCCGAGCAATTAAATGCCCATGTTGTTAATTGAATTTCGAAGCCTAGTGGCTCGTTAATACCAGACTCTCCAGTACTGAGATCATTAAAAACCGACCAGGTTATTTGCTGGGGTAAAGTGGTAGACTGAAGTACGATAGGATAGTCACCATCATCGGGATTGTAGACACCGTCGTTATTGTTATCAAAAAATGGTGCAAGTGGTTCCGTGATGGTTGGCAAGGCAAAGCCATTGAGCTCTTCGAAATAGGGATTACCGCGTCCCGGCCACTCATAAATAGCTGGCAAAGGCTGGTCCACCGTGTTATTATCTGCATAATCTGCTTGGTGCTGCTCGATTTCAAATCGGGCTACACTCCAGACGTTATCCCAATTTTCGCAGTTTGGTGCCAAATTTCCATCCGTATCCAGTGGTCCAGGTAGGTAATCATAGTCTCTATTAGCAGGGCTATTTCCAGCGTAGCCGTAGGTAGGGGCAGAGATGAACAATTCATTGGCAGCATTGATACCACCAAGCCACAGGCCTGCTGCAAAGATACTATTGGGTGAGTCGGTATTGGTGAAGGGCGCTTGGAATTGCGCATTACCCCCTTTATCTAGGAATAGACTACCAGAATTATTGAGCAAAGCTCGAATATTGTTGGCATGTAAGTAGGTGTCGTTGAT
>JBCCRH010000515.1:0-3333 GCA_039208045.1 Bacteroidota bacterium | reverse complement strand
CAACGCTCCGCCATGACTTTTACTTGCTCCGTAGTAGTATTGCCCGCCACTACAAGGATGGCGTTATTAGGGCGATAATACTTAAATTAAAATTCCTTGACATCCTCCATCGTCGCTTATTCCACGTGTTTATGAAACTTCCCAATAGTAGGCCAGCTGTAGGGGTGCACTTTAAAGGCTAGGTCAGAAATATGGTGCCAAACATCTCCATAGGGTTGATTGAGGCAAGTTTCTTTAAATTCCTCCAATACTACTTTGCGCTGTACCTCCAGTACTTTTTCATCAAAGTTGAGACTCAGCATGCGATCGGATTCTAGCCAAAAAGCGGTCTCTATATTCTCTGCCGGTAGGAGGTCATAAAAGTTCGTAATATCATTATTAGTGAAGGCATTATTCTCGCCACCCGCCATCTGTATTGGATCGTCAAAGTCTGGTATATTGGCAGAGCCTCCAAACATCAAATGCTCAAAGAGGTGAGCAAAGCCCGTTTTTTCAGGCGATTCATCGCGCGCACCTACATTGTAGAGTACGTTGACGGCTACCATGGGCGTGCTCGTATCTTCGTGGACAATTACTCGGAGTCCGTTGGCTAAAGTAAAGGCGTTAAATTCAATCACAACTTCTCTTTTTTCTTTTAGATTTGTTTCGCTAATTCGTGATCAGCGGAACAAGTCTATCTCACTCAACCAAAATAGGTAGACATTAGATTTACAGACGGCAAAGTTATTTGAACTCTCGATTCTTTACAACCATAAAAAGCGATCTTCCCACCAAAAAAAATATTTCTTGCATCTACTTCTATAAAACCAAGATATATGCAACGAATAGACATTTCGCTGCTTCAAAAAAATCGTAGCATTTTTTTGAAGACTGGGCTTATTGTGGCCCTAGGGTTGGCTATCCTCGCCTTCAATTGGACAATTTATGATCATCCTGCGGACTATCAAGTAGCTAGCAATGAGCTCCAGCTCGATGATATAGAGATGATACGTACCCGACAAGAGCAGAAGCGCGCGCTTCCTCCACCAAGTATTAAACCTAGCGAGGTAGTGCAGGAAGAGGTGCCAGAATTTATAGAAGAACTACCACAGCCTGAGCCTATTATCACCTCTCTGCCCCTTACTGAACCATCTACTGATCCCGTAACTTTTACGCCACCAGAACCAATGCCACTCCCACCTGCACCCAAAAGACCAAAAGTAGCAGATGATCTACCTTTCATTATTGTAGAAGAAATGCCTTCGTTTAGTAATTGCGCCGAGACAGCAGCTAACAAGCAAGAGCGGCAGCGCTGCTCTGATCAAGCCGTACTAAAATATATGTATACTAACATCAAATACCCGGCTATTGCACGCGAAAATGGGATAGAAGGCACCGTCTTTGTGCAGTTTACCATAGGTAAAGAAGGCCAAATAGAAGATGCAGAAGTAGTACGCGGGGGAGAAGGTGGTCTGGGCAAAGAAGCCCTTAGAGTTATCAAGGAGATGCCTACGTGGGTGCCAGGGAAGCAGCGAGGCCGCACCGTGCGAGTGCGCATGACACTGCCCATTCGGTTTAAGCTGAACTAATAGAAGACCTACAAAATCGGTAGTTTTTCGACGAAGGAGCGAGGTTTCACCCAGGTGGGCCTTGCTTCGCCTTTTACAAGCTGCCTTGGCAAGCGGGTTTTGATTCGAATGGTTGGCGCTTTAGCTAGGGGTACTTATCTTGTAGCAATAATTGTTGCCTATGCCACGACCTAATTTTAAAGACCAGCCATTCGATAAAACACTTTTGCGCAAAGCAAATCTTACCACTCGTACGAGCTGGGAAACTCCCGAGCAGATCGACATCTTCAGCCAGTACGGCCCTGAAGACCGAGCAGCTATACCACATCTTTCTTTTGTGGCAGGTATTCCTCCCTATCTGCGCGGCCCTTACAGCGCAATGTATGCCATTCGTCCTTGGACGATTCGGCAATATGCTGGGTTTTCCACGGCGGAAGAGAGCAACGCTTTTTACCGGCGTAATTTGGCTCAAGGCCAAAAAGGCTTATCTGTGGCTTTCGATTTGGCGACCCATCGGGGATATGACTCCGACCATGAGCGGGTAGCTGGAGACGTGGGAAAAGCAGGGGTGGCGATTGACTCGGTAGAGGATATGAAAATCCTATTTGATCAGATTCCCTTAGATAAAATGTCAGTATCTATGACGATGAACGGGGCAGTGATTCCTGTAATGGCATTTTATATTGTAGCAGCGGAAGAGCAAGGGGTGGCGCCAGCAGCATTGAGCGGTACTATTCAAAATGATATCCTCAAAGAATTTATGGTGCGCAATACTTATATCTATCCGCCCGCACCTTCTATGCGGATTATTGCAGATATTTTTGAATATACGGCAGAGCACATGCCTCGCTTCAATTCTATCAGTATTAGCGGCTACCACATGCAGGAGGCAGGGGCTACGGCTGATATTGAGTTGGCGTATACTTTGGCGGACGGATTGGAGTATATCCGAGCAGGTTTGAGCGCTGGTTTGAAGATTGACGATTTTGCCCCCCGCTTATCCTTTTTCTGGGCCATTGGTATGAATCATTTTATGGAAATTGCTAAGCTTCGAGCAGGGCGGATGCTATGGTCCAAAATTGTGCAGCAGTTTAATCCCACTAATCCCAAATCCATGGCGCTGCGCACGCACTGCCAAACATCAGGCTGGAGCCTTACGGAACAAGATCCGTTCAACAACGTAGCGCGCACTTGCATTGAGGCGATGGCTGCGGCGATGGGAGGTACCCAATCGCTGCATACCAATTCGCTAGATGAAGCTATAGCACTACCGACTGATTTTTCCGCTAAGATCGCGCGCGACACGCAAATCTACTTACAAAAAGAGACCGATCTGACGAAAGTTGTAGACCCTTGGGCAGGCTCATACTATGTGGAATATTTAACGGATCAGCTGGCACAGAGAGCTTGGAGTCTCATTGAAGAAGTAGAAGAATTAGGGGGAATGGCTACAGCGATGGAAGAAGGTCTACCGAAACTTCGTATTGAAGAGGCTGCTGCAAGAAAGCAGGCGCGGATCGATAGCGGAAAAGATAAGATCGTCGGGGTGAACATCTTTAAGCTAGAAGAGGAAGCGCCTATTGACATATTAGAGGTGGATAATACGGCGGTACGAGAGGCACAATTGGAGCGCTTAGCTCAAATTAAAGCTACACGTGATGAAGCGGCAGTACAGGCGGCATTAGCGGCCATTCACCAATGTGCTAAAACGGGCGAAGGCAATCTGCTGGACAAAGCTGTGAAAGCCGCTCGGTTGCGAGCTACGCTGGGGGAGATTTCTGATGCT
>JBCCRH010000514.1:0-3339 GCA_039208045.1 Bacteroidota bacterium | reverse complement strand
CTTTTGCCCAAAAGAAGAAAAAGGACAATAAAAAAGAAGAAAAAAAGGAGCACTACCTCGATGAAGTGGGATTGAGTGCCCTCAAATTTAGGAATGTAGGACCTGCCATTACTTCTGGTCGTATTGCAGATTTAGCGGTACACCCAGATAATAGAGCAGTATACTATGTAGCAACTGCTTCAGGAGGGGTCTGGAAGACCACCAATGCAGGTACCACTTATCAACCCATTTTTGATAGCCAAGGATCCTACTCTATTGGTTGTATTACGCTTGATCCCAATAATCCCAATACGATTTGGGTAGGTACGGGTGAAAATAATAACCAACGTTCCGTTGCCTATGGTGATGGCCTCTATCGCTCTGATGATGGTGGGGCGAGCTGGCAGCATATGGGTCTCAAAAATTCGGAGCACATCGGTAAAATTATCGTACATCCTGATAACTCGGATGTGATTTATGTAGCTGCTATTGGCCCGCTGTGGAGTGAGGGTGGTGACCGAGGGCTGTACAAATCTACCGATGGAGGTCAAAACTGGGAAGCTATACTCACCGTAGATAAGCATACTGGGGTGAATGATGTCGTTATGGATCCGCGTGATCCAGCAGTTCTTTATGCAAGTACTTACCAACGCCGCCGTCATGTATTTACCTATGTGGGTGGTGGCCCAGGCAGTGGCCTGCACAAGTCTACAGATGGTGGAAAAACCTGGAAGAAAATCAATAAAGGACTGCCGGGAGTGGACAAGGGGCGCATAGGCTTGGCCATCTCTCCTGCCGATCCCGAAATCATCTATGCTATTGTAGAAGCTGCTCAACGCAAAGGTGGTTTTTACCGCTCTACCAATAGAGGTGCCTCCTGGCAAAAACGCAGTGGCTACAGCACTAGCGGGAACTACTACTCAGAAATTGTAGCTCATCCTACCGACCCTGATATTGTATATGCAATGGACACCTGGATGCATTGGACGACCGATGGCGGGAAGACTTTTACGCAAGTAAACGAACAGTACAAGCATGTTGATAATCACTGCATTTGGATTGATCCAAATGATACCAATTACTATCTAGTAGGGTGTGATGGTGGCTTGTACGAAAGTTTTGATGCCGCCGGCAGCTGGGTATTTAAGGCCAACTTACCCGTCACGCAGTTCTACAAAGTGGCCGTAGATAATGATGCGCCTTTCTACAACATCTATGGTGGTACGCAGGATAACTTTAGTATGGGAGGCCCAGCTCGCACGCGCAATCAGCACGGCATTATGAATTCTGACTGGTATATTACGCATGGGGGCGATGGCTTTGAGTCGCAAATCGACCCCAACGATCCCAATATCGTCTATGCCCAATCGCAGTATGGAGTGCTTTTCCGTTATGATCGCCAGAGTGGGGAGCGCATTGGTATTCAGCCAAAGCCAGCCAAAGAAGAACCCCAATTCCGTTGGAATTGGGATGCACCACTGGCCGTTTCGAGCCACAAACCTAGCCGTATCTACTTTGCTGCCAACAAACTCTTCCGTTCTGATGACCGTGGAAATAGCTGGACCACTCTAAGTGATGACTTGACGCGCCAAATCGATCGCAACACACTCGAAGTAATGGGCCGCATTCAAAGTATTGATGCTGTCGCAAAAAATGCCTCTACCTCGCCTTACGGCACCATCGTGGCATTTAGCGAAAGCCCTTTAAAAGAAGACTTGCTGTATGTAGGTACAGATGATGGCCTGATACAAGTGAGCGATAATGCAGGGGGAAGCTGGACGAAAGTCGAAACTAACCTGATCAAAGGGGTGCCTGGGCCGCGTACGTATGTCAATGCACTACTTGCTTCGCAGCATAATGAAAACGTAGTATATGCCGCTTTCAACCACCATAAGTATGGTGATTTTAAGCCGTATGTATACAAATCAGAAGACCAAGGCAAAAGCTGGACGAATATTACAGCTAACCTTCCTGAACGAGGCTCTGTGTATAGCATTGCAGAGGATCATGTAGATCCTAATTTGCTATTCATTGGTACAGAATTTGGCTGCTTTTTCAGTAATGATGGAGGGCAACACTGGAAAAAACTAGGCGCTGGCTTGCCAACCATTGCTGTACGGGACATTGCCATTCAGCAGCGTGAAAACGACCTCGTGCTGGGCACCTTTGGCCGTGGCTTTTATGTACTGGATGATTATTCCCCCTTACGGGAAATGAGCGCTGAAGCCTTAGAGGCAGATGGTAAGTTGTTCGCTGTGAAGGATGGCTTGATTTACATTGAAAGCGTCCCCCTTGGCTTGCGGGGCAATAGCTTCCAAGGGCATGCATTCTATACAGCAGAAAATCCACCGGTGGGGGCTACGTTTACTTATCACATCAAAGATTCTTTTGAAAGTTTGCGCGACAAGCGCCGCAAAGCAGAAAAAGAGCAAATTAAGGAAGGGGAGGCGCTTCGCTACCCCACTTATGAAGAATTAGAGGCAGAGAATCGCGAAAAGTCAGCTTATCTGCTCTTCCAGATTACGGATATGGATGGTAATGTAATTCGCAACTTGAAGAAAGGGGTGGCCAAGGGCGTTCATCGCGTAACTTGGGATGGCCGCTTTGCTTCTATCAGTCCTGTTAGCTTGCGCTCTTCATCTTTCGACAATCCATTCTCTAATGAAGATGTGGGGGTTTTGGTGATGCCAGGTCAATACCAAGTGTCGCTTTGGCAAAGCATAGATGGGGAACTTGCGCAATTAGATAGCCCTCAGACCTTTGAACTCAAGACTTTGGGTGATGTGACACTCCCTGCTGCTGATCGCCAAGAACTGGTGCAGTTTCAGAAGGAAGCACAGCGCTTGCAGCGCGCCATTGGTGGAGCCGGGCGCATGCTGGGCGATATTAACAACCGAATTTCTCATATGGAACAAGCCACTTTCTCGATCGCAGGTAATACCGTCGAGCTAGAGTCGATGTACCAAGCAATGAAGGAGGAACTCCATGCGATCAATAAGAATCTATATGGCGATCGCGTAGCGAGCCGCCTGGATCAGCAAAGCCCCTTCTCCATTGCCGGGCGCATCGGTTGGCTGACCTATGAGATGTGGAACTCCACTTCTGCGCCCACCAAGACGCAGCAATCTGCACTGGGCTTAGCAAGTAGCGATTTCAAGCCCGTCTTGAATCAGATTCGCGCCATTTATGAAACTAAATTACCTGCACTGGAAAAGGCCCTAGAAAAAGCTGGCGCTCCCTATACCCCGGGCCGTATCATTGAATATGGCCGCCAGTAAATCGCATTAGCTAAAAAAACTTCGGCCTTCACCACGCTATTGGTGTTGGCCGAAGCTTATGCATCCTCTCCTTAAAATTCTT
>JBCCRH010000513.1:0-3340 GCA_039208045.1 Bacteroidota bacterium | reverse complement strand
GGTTGCATTTTCATCGAACAAACCGAAATAATAGAGCCGCCTAGCTTTGTGGTAGATGCAGGCGATGATATCGAATTAACACTAGGCGATACCGTCCAGCTAGACGCCAATGCGACTAACGCGCAGGGAGAGGTCACCTTCATTTGGTCGGCCCCTTACTTCGGTACCCTTTCGTGTAACGAGTGCCCCGACCCCACCGTTAATTCGCAAAATACGATTAGCTACGAGCTATATGGCGTTGACTCCCTAGGCTGCGAAGCAACCGATCGCTTGACGGTGTTTATCCAAAAACCACGAGTAGTGGTAGTACCGACTGGCTTTACGCCAAATGACGATCGCGTTAATGACCGCTTGCTAGTTCATGGCCTAGCGGGAACGCAGATAACAAAGTTCCAGGTCTTTAACCGCTGGGGCGAACTCGTCTACGAGGACGGTGGCTTCGAAGTCAATACCGAAACCGTCGGCTGGGATGGCACGTTCCGAGATGAACCAGCAACCTCAGGCGTCTACCTCTGGTACATCGAAGCCCTCTACATTGATGGCAATACTGAAATATTTAGAGGACAAACGACTTTGATTCGATAATTTATTTTACTCCTTATATTATGGCACGTAAACTTACACTTCCCTTTTTATTACTCTTGATCTTGGCAGGCATGAGTAAGCTCCATGCACAAGATCCTCGCTTTTCCCAATTTTATGCTGCTCCTTTACAGGTCAATCCAGCTATGATCGGCGTATATGAAGGCAAATTTCGGGTGGCCCTCAACTACCGCGATTTATACTCTAGCATTTTGGGTAACCAGCCCTTTCGCACCATCGCGGCCAGCTTTGACATGCGCTATCGCGTCGTCAGTGGCGACTATGTCGGTTTTGGCATTAGTGCATTGCGAGATGATGCCGGAATCGCCAATTTCAACCGCACCCAAGGTCAGCTAGGGGTCTCCTTTATGAAAAAGCTAGGTGGCAATCGCTACAGCACTTCTGACCAATTTTTGGTAGCTGGCGCGCAGCTGGGGGCTGGGCAGATCGGCTCCGACTGGGGCAAGCTCTGGTTTTCGCCCCAATTCAATGAAGAAGACGCCCTCATCGATCAAAGCCTGGACAATGGCGAAGGCAACCTCACCGGCAATCAGACCGATATTTTCCTCGACTTCAATGCAGGCCTGATGTGGTATGCCCTTTTTGATGAAAATTCAAGCATCTACCTGGGCGGTTCGCTACATCATATCAACCAACCCGATATTTCATTCTTCGAGAATGGAGAGGCGCAACTCGATATGCGCTGGTCCGGTATGGCCGGTGGCGAAGTGCCTTTTAATGACAATTTAAGCTTACTGCCAGCAGTGCTCGTCATGGGCCAGGGCCAATCTATGAGTACCACAGCCGGTGCCAATTTCCGCTACCGCAACCGCGAATGGCGCGAGCTGGCCCTACGCATCGGTCTCTGGGGCCACGTCAGCAATCAACTAGAAAGCGAAATGGGCCTAGATGCCGTAGTCGTCACCGCCGTCCTCGAAATGGAGCGCTGGAACCTCGGCCTAAGCTACGATATAACAACTTCTGCTTTGTCGGAAGCCAATAACTCTCGCGGGGCTTTCGAAATCTCCCTCATCTACACCCACCCCGAAAAAACCCGTTATAGAGTTAATTGTCCCAATTTCTGATACTGCCAGCTTTCCTGAGCAGTAGTTCTGGCCATGGCTATGAGAACCCCATGCCAGAATAAACACCTTTTGTCGGAAGTGCTGGCCTCGGCTGGCACTTTCTTTTTGAGCGGCACCGCCCGCGAAATATTGGATATTATTATGCCATTTTCCCTTCCCGCGAAATATTGGATATTACCTGGCCATGGCATAGCTTAAATATCCAATATTAGGCCCTAAACTCCCAAACACCAAAACCCCTCAACTCCTCAACTCCTCAACCCCCAAACCCTCCAACACCTCCCGCAACTCATCAATAAACTTCACGATCGAGTAATGCAAATACGCCGATTTCAGAAACCGTCCCAAAAAATAAAGCAGCACCAGAGCGACCAAAATGATCCCCCAGAACATCCAATTGGTTAGCTTCTCCCATAGATCCTCCATATCGGAAATCAAGCCTGCTGCAAGCCCACCAAAAAAACCAACAAAGGTACCCCAAGTCACGTAGTTCGCCACTTTTTTATGGTAGCTCGAAAGGATGGAAATGTATTGTTTAATCGCCTCCTTGGTATGCAGACTATTCACCTGCCTAATATTCTGAAGCATCGAAAAGTACAACCTGCCAGAAAATGCAAAAGTAACAGCACCAAGGATGGCTAACACCACAAAACTATTGAAATCAGACCAAGCCATCACTAATAAAATACACCAAACGATAGCGCCAGAGATAAGTTCCCACCTACCAAACCGTATAATGCGATCTAGTATACCTTGTGAACGCTGCCGCGCCATTTCCATAACCTGATTCTTGATGGCTGCATAGTACTGATCAGCCTCCTGACCGCTCACCTTCCAGGTGTCATTAATATTAAATTCTTTCATAGCCTTCTGCTTGAAGTAAGCGAAATAAGCGTTTTCTCGCTCGATTAATTTTTACTCCTACATGATTGACGGTAATACCTAAAATATCCGCCATTTCTTGATAGGATTTTTCTTCTAAATGCAATAAAATAATTGCTCGATCGTCCTTTTTCAACTGATAGATGCAGTGGTACAACAGCTCCACCTGAGAGGCGCGCTGCTGCTCCAATGCTAGCTGTGCAGCACTCGTATCAGCCAGGCGGTACGCTTTGGGCTCTAGCTCCTGCACCTTCAGTCTTTTCTTCTTTTTTTGATAGGTAATTGCCGTATTGAGTGCCACGCGATACAACCAAGTAGACACCTTAGCATCACCCCGAAAGCGCCCATAAGCCGACCACAACTGTACCAGCATTTCTTGGTAGAGTTCCTTAAAATCTTCCTCATCTCTAGTATACGAACGGCCAATCTTATACAAGATGCCATTGTACTCATCGATAAGTTGCTGAAATTGCTGTGCTCGTTCCATCAGTAGATTAGTAAGCCAAAGGTACTTTTTCTTACAGCCCAAGCCATGCAATGCCATTTTGGCGCAAGCCTACCCAAAAGCCCGCCAATACGGCAGCTCAAACCTAAAATAAGCCATCGGCCCAACCTTTGCACACTTTTTTAGACCTAAAGGATTTATGGCTTTCTGACAATTTTTCAGAGCTACAACAAATACCCATTTCACCACATTTCATAAAGAAACACATCCAATATTATATTATGGCCGAAGAACACAAAACCGAAGCTACCCTAATCGACGAAATGATTGATAACGATACGGAAAT
>JBCCRH010000512.1:0-3349 GCA_039208045.1 Bacteroidota bacterium | reverse complement strand
TCTCTTCAGCAGACTATCAGCCAGAAGGTGAAGAATATCTAGAACAAATAGGAGCCAGTCGTATAGAGCACACATTAAGCAAATATCCACTTCTGATCAGTCTGTTGTCCTTGATAAATATTGATTCCCTTAAAATCGAACGTAGCAAATGTATCTATCCCCACTGCGGCGAAAAAGGACGGCGCTTTAAGCGAAGTATTTTCCAGCTGGGCCACTAGCAAATGTCGTGACGGGGAAGCATTGATGCCTACTAGGAAGGCCTTCCCTTCTTGTTTACTAACCATAGAAAAGAGTGGTAGCCACTCTGATAGAGGCACCTCCAAGTATTTCAATCCATTATAAGTACTGGTATCACCCAACACACTCACATCGGTCAAATCTAGGCTCCACTTACCATCAAATGGAAGGTAATGAAAAGGCAACTGCTCCGCTTTATCATACTGGCAGGTACTCAGAAAAATGCCGTATATCACCAGAATCAGCCATTTCGTATAACAAGGAGCAGGCGTTTGTGTTTTTTTGAACATAAAATGATGCTTAAGCGTACAAGGCTTCCTATTTTAGCCAAAATTTATTTGTTAGAGCAATAGTTTCCGAACATTTGAACAACAACTACAAAAATAATCCATGAGAAAAAGATTTATCCGACTAGGCAGCCTGTTGGCGTTTTTAGCTGTCATCTTAGGAGCATTCGGTGCACATGGTTTAGAAGGTAAAATTACGCCCGACCAAATTGACACCTTCAAAACGGGCGTAGAGTACCAATTTTTTCATGCCTTCGCCATTCTGATCGTCGCGCTACTGATCCACTACCGCAAAACTAGCTTTTTACCCTTGTCAGCCTGGACTTTTTTTATAGGGATTTTACTTTTTTCGGGCTCCTTATATGCCTTCACGTTTTTCGCTTTTTTTGATCTAGCTGCACCAGTATGGATCGGCCCGATCACTCCACTAGGCGGAACGCTTTTTATTGTTGGCTGGGGATTACTATTTTTGTCTACGTTCCAGCAGAGCACTTATGTAAAAAAGGACAAATAAATGAAACACGAAGGCTATACCTCTTTTCGCCAACAGATGCGAAAAATTGCGGATATTGAGTATGCAGCGGCAGTATTAGAATGGGATAAAGAAGTGAATCTTCCTCAGAAAGGAGCACCAATACGAGGACAGCAAACGGCTACCCTCTATGGCCTCGCCCATGAGTATTTTACAGCTCCCACTTTCGGTGCTTTACTAGCTGATTTGCATCAAAATGGTGCTGACTTAAGTGCTAAAGAACGGCGTAATATTGAGCTATCGCTTCATGATTACCAACGAAAGAGTTGCTTAGCTAGTGATTTTGTTGTTCGACGTTCCGCCTTGGTTTCTAAGGGCTATCACGCTTGGTTAGCTGCTCGCAAAGCCAATGACTACAGCGTTTTTGAGCCAGCACTTGCCGATTTAGTTGCCATAAAACGGGAGGAAGCCGAGCAATTGGGCTATGCGGGACATCCCTACAACGCCCTCCTACAAGAATTTGAACCGAATACTACTACTCAAGAATTAGACGTCCTCTTTGAAGATGTCAAGACCCAGCTTATTGATTTTGTTAAACACCTCAAGCAGCAGCCACAAGTGGACGATCAATTTTTGCATCAGCCATTTGATAAAGATAAGCAATGGGCATTTGGCCTAGAAGTGTTGAAGCGCATGGGCTATGATTTTCAAGCGGGTCGGCAAGACCTCTCTCCTCATCCATTTACCATTAATTTTGGCCCTTCGGATGTTCGCGTTACTACGCGCATAGATGAGCAGGGCTTTACTAGCATGACATGGAGCTGCATCCATGAAGGCGGGCATGCCCTGTACGAGCAAGGCCTCCCCGAAGCAGACTATGGACTGCCTACTGGCCGCTATCTGTCGCTTGGAATTCACGAAAGTCAGTCTAGGCTTTGGGAGAATAATGTAGGCCGCATGCTTCCTTTTTGGGAAGCCAATTATAGCCTTTTGCAGGAGTACTTCCCCAAGCAGCTAGACGGCATTAGCGTAGAGCAATTCGTAAGAGCGATCAACAAGGTAAGCCCCAGCTTGATCCGTATTGAATCAGATGAGCTACATTACCACTTCCATATTTTGATCCGTTATGAGTTGGAGAAGGCTTTAGTAGAAGGCAGCCTGAGCACCAAAGAACTGGGCGCTGCCTGGAATGCAAAATACAAGGCGTACTTGGGCGTTGATGTCCCTGACGACAACCAGGGTGTACTACAGGATATTCACTGGGCGCACGGCAGCCTTGGCTATTTCCCGACTTACAGCCTCGGCAGCTTTTATGCCGCTCAGTTTTACCAACAGGCAGAACAAGACCTCCCCAACTTAAACGCACAGATTCGTGCAGGTGATAATACGGCCCTACTCTCTTGGCTTCGTGAAAATATCCACCAACATGGCCGTTATTTCACTGCCCAAGACTTGTGCACCCGAATCACCGGCTCACCGCTGCGCTTTGAGCAGTTTATGGATTATGCGAAAGCGAAATATAGCTGGGTGTATGGGCTTAGCTCTTGATTGATTTGATAATACTAGTCATACCTAGCTCGAAATTTCCTTCGGAAATATCAATGGAAAGCGAGGCCTTTAGCCTACTGATAATCTTTGGAAAATTGTGCTTCAAATCACTATGACGATCTAGGTCTTCCTGTAGGTCATTGATATTTCTATTTTTAGCTAGTCGACCCTTGATCAACTCTTGCAAATTGCTGATGTGAGCGTCAATACGATCCAGTGCTTCGTCTGCAAAACTATATTCGAAGAAGGAGTCATCAATATAAGCTGCGATAAACCGTTTATCCATCAGTTCTTGGGCAGCGAACGATTTCACGCTTTCCATAGCTACCCAAGAAGAGAGCAGGCTATTCTTGGAAACAATGGATAGAGTAACCGCAGTATCTCTCACCGATTGTTCGATGAAAGTCTTTATATCTCCCCCAGCGTGCATCGATGCACTATCAATTTTCACCTCCAAGTCTGCCGCTTCCAGCGCTTCTCTCACACGCGTTGCAGTAAATTTATCGGAATGACTGTAAGAAATAAAAACACTCCTTTTATCGGTGGTTCCACCTTGCATTTGTGCACTGCTAGACGTATCATCCATCTGTAGATTTTCTATGTAATCGTGTAAAGCATAATTGATACGATTGAGCTCGATATTATGTGCTGCATCCGTGATGATGCCTTGCATCTTGCTAGTCTTATTTCGGTTAAACCTTGCCGTAAGCAGTACTAGATCATTTCCTGAATCTCCTTGTCCATTCTGCTTTGCGAGCGTTGCTAGCTCTTTAAGTAGTGTCTTCGTTTTATTTTTTGCTAGCAG
>JBCCRH010000511.1:0-3371 GCA_039208045.1 Bacteroidota bacterium | reverse complement strand
TAATTCGAAACTAGTATAGGATAAGCCGTACCCAAAGGGATAGGAAACTGCTAGCTCAGTTTTATCAAAATGTCGATAACCCACATAGACCCCTTCCTCATAATGCGTATAATCACGATTACGCACCTGTTCTTCCTCTGGCCGCTGTGGTGGCCCAAAAAACATCATACCAAAAATATCTTCTATACCAAAGTGCCCTCCCTCGGTGGGGAAATTAGCATTGGAGGCATGATCGTTTAGCGCAAGCGGAAACGTCATAGGGAGCTTCCCGCTTGGGTTTACTTTGCCGCCCAGAATATCTGCGACTGAATTTCCTCCTTCTTGTCCCCCTTGCCAAGCCAAGAGAATCGCATCTGGCAAAGCCTTCCAAGAAGCGGTCTCAATGACACCCCCAATATTGAGCACAACCACTACTTTTTTACCTACCTCATGGAATACTTCACAGGCATTTTTAATCATGGCTACTTCTATATCTGATAACAAAAAGTCATTCACTTCAAACCGATCACCACCCTCGCCAGCATTACGCCCGATGGTAAGAATCCCCAAATCCGCTTCACTAGCGATCTTTTGTAGCTGTTCCTTGGTAAGCTGCATCTCTGGGGGTTGATAGGGGCTAAACATTGCCATAGGCCCTTCAGGCTTTACAAAAGCTTCTTGGTTAGCTGCCTTGTGCGCCTCAAAAGCAGCTTTTGCGGTTTCGCTTACGCTAAAACCTGCGTTCTTTAGGCCCTCCTCAAGCGAGATGGTATAAGCCTCATTTACATCACCAGAACCTGTTCCGCCAGCTATAAAGTCGTAAGAAGTAATACCTAGTAGAGCGACCTTACTCACCCCCGTCAAAGGTAAAGTTTGCTCATTCTTAAGCAGTACGATCCCTTCTGCCGCAGACTGACGGGTAATTTGTGCATGTGCTTCTAGGTTGGGCTGATTGCTAAATGAATAGCCTTGCATTTTCTTAGATTGGAAAACGAGGTTCAAAATTCGGCGGGCTGCTGTATTGATGACTTCTTCAGATAAAGCACCATTTTCATAACCTTCTTTGAGGGCATCCCACTGCTTTTTGGTACCAGGCTCTAGCAAGTCGTTTCCGGCTTTTACCTGGGCAACAGCGTCACTACCTCCATACCAGTCAGACATGACCAGCCCTTCGAACTTCCATTCATTCCTCAGTACATCTGTTAGCAGATAGCTACTCTCTGAAGTGTAAGTACCATTCACTTTATTATAGGAAGACATGATCGTCCAAGGCTGCGCCTCTTTAACAATAATCTCGAAGCCTTTGAGATAGATTTCTCGCATGGCACGCTCAGAAACAATCACATCGTTTACAGCTCGTTCCGTTTCTTGATTATTGGCTACATAGTGCTTTATAGATGTTCCAATGCCATTCGACTCGATCCCATTCACTATAGCAGCGCCCATGCGGCCTGTCAAGACGGGATCCTCTGAATAATACTCAAAATTTCTACCACACAAAGGATGGCGATGAATATTCACCCCTGGCCCTAGGATGACATCCAAGCCATACTCTAGCGCTTCCTTCCCCATAGCTTTGCCAACCGCTCCCACCAAGTCTTCGTTCCAAGTAGAAGCTAGCATCGTTGCAATAGGAAATGCAGTACAATAATACGTCTGATCGTCCCCTTCTCGGGTTGGCTGTATGCGAAGTCCTGCTGGGCCATCCGACAAATAAACAGTAGGGAGGCCTAATCGTGGAGTTGGTACAATCGTCCCTACTGCTCCTGGTATCCCCTCCCCTGGCTCTAGCATGCCAATAGCAGAAGCCATCCCCGACCCTTTCAGGATGTGGATTTTTTCTTCTACAGTCATCTGCGACAAGGCATCCTCTACTCGTTCTGCTATCGGTTTGCGATCATCCTCATAAATATCCAGTGCTCCATTTCCATTTCGATCTAGAAAGGTGTGTCCGTCAATAGTCAGGGATACCAATTCGGTCGATGCTGGGTAGTCTTGTTCAAAGTTGAGAAAGGTGGAGTTGAGGTATCTCCAACCAAAAAAACCAGCAGCGGCGACCAGTAGTACAAGCGATAGCACGGCGATCAGAGTAATTTTGAGGACTTTTTTCATCTGTTTGAAATTTTTTGCTTGCAGTCAAGCTGCAAAAAATTGAAATACATTCAGGAACTCGCATGTATTTTCTTTAATCATATTCTTGGGTGATATTATGATTAAACAAAATCATGCTCGTTTCATCAGCTTTATTAGTTTTGTAGCTCTGTAAAATGAGCTCGATTAGCTTTGTACGACCAAGAATTTAACTATGCGCTACTTTGCACGATTAGCCTACAAAGGCACCCACTATTTTGGTTGGCAACGACAGCCCAATGCCATCTCGGTACAAGAAGTCATAGAAGACGCTCTTTCCACCATTTTAAGGCAACCGACTGCTGTCACCGGCTGTGGCCGAACGGATACCGGCGTACATGCTAAAGACTATTACCTGCACTTCGACAGTAAAGATAAGCTACCCGATTCTTTCTGCCATCGCCTCAATAAACTATTACCAAAAGATATTGCTTTTTATGAACTCATAGAGGTAGATGCGGACGCCCATGCGCGCTACGATGCCACCTACCGCAGCTACGAATACCATATCGTAGGCCGTAAAAGTCCCTTTACCATCGATACTGCCTTTTACTATTACTTTTTACCACAAGTGGATAGCGAGCGGATGCAAGCAGCCGCGCAGCTATTATTAGATTATGAGGACTTTTTCCCTTTCTGTAAAACAAATACAGACTCGAAAACCATGAAGTGCCAGCTATTCCAGTCTACCTGGGAGCAAAAAGATGAAGCTGGGCAACACCTCGTCTTTCACATTGCGGCCAACCGTTTCCTCAGAGGCATGGTGCGCCTGATCGTGGGTATGTGCCTCAATGTTGGTCTCGGAAAAACAACTCTAGCAGAAGTACAACAAGCATTGGAGCAGCAAGAACGCCTCAAGCGCAGCTGGAGTGTACCGCCCGAAGGGCTCTACCTTAATGCTATAACCTACCCCTATATTAAGCCCTAACCTATTCTCGTATACCCAAAATTCATCCTCCGTCCTCCACTACTTCCCTAAAAACCTCCCGCGAAATATTGGATATTACCTGGCCACTGCACGGTTTAAATATCCAATATTGAGCCCCTCCGTCCTCCCATTCCCCGTCCTCCGTCCTCCTACCCCTCCATCCTCCATCCTACCCCCAAATCAAACCCCACTTCCGCTGCTTTCGCTGGATACTAAAATAAGGCGTCGAGACCGCACCGAAGGCTTCTGCCAAGCTACTATCGCCATTCGTATTAAAATCCAGCAATAAAGGCCTGCCTGCGTTGGTACGTACGATGAGATCGGTAAGCATTTC
>JBCCRH010000510.1:0-3438 GCA_039208045.1 Bacteroidota bacterium | reverse complement strand
TCGATGATTTCTTTAAGGGTTTTTCCTTGGCCTAGCTGAAAGCCTACGTGGCGATTCCTACTTAAACTACTAATGCAGGTGGCGACTAGATCGCCCATGCCTGCTAAGCCTGCGAAGGTTTGTGGCTGGCCGCCCATTGCTACGCCTAGGCGGGTAAGCTCTGCAAGGCCTCTGGTGATAACGGCCGCCCGTGTATTGTCGCCTGCGCCTGCCCCATCGCCCATGCCTGCGGCAATGGCGATAACGTTTTTTAAGGCACCGCCCAATTCACAGCCGACTACATCTGCATTAGTGTACACTCTGAACAGGCCCGTTCTGAATACTTTTTGCAGTGCAATCGCTATGGTATTGTCTACCATGGCAATCACGCTGGCGGCAGCTTGGCCAGCGATGATTTCTCGGGCGAGGTTGGGGCCGGTTAGTACGCCGACAGGATGACCCGGGATTAGGTCTTCGATAATTTCAGTCATACGCATGGTAGTGCCCTGCTCCAATCCTTTGGACAGACTTACGATGGGTACCCAGGGTCGGATATGCGGCCTAGCTTCGTTGAGTACGTACCGAAAACTCTGTGCAGGTACGCCTAGTACGACTACATCTGCATCTTTTAGGGCTGCTTTTATCGAGTTGGTAGCGACGAGCGACTCGGTCAGCTTGGCGCCTGACAGGTATTTTTCATTGCGATGAAATTTGTTGATTTCCTCTACGGTGGAGGCATTTCTTGCCCACATTTTAGTGGGATTATTTTGAGCAGCTAGGGAAGCCACGGTAGTGCCCCAGGAACCCCCACCCAATAGTCCTATGTTTAGTTTCATACCTGCTGTATCAGTTTAAATCAAATTTACTTAGTCACCCTTTTGCCATTGCTGCTGGCCTTCTCCACCTGCCCTAGTTCTTCCAGATACTGTTGCCTTATACTTGCAATACGGCGCTCCAACTGCTCTTTTTTCCAACGTTTTGTCGGTACTGGAGGGAGTGCAATGACCTCAATAGCGGCTGACCGGAATATATTACTCCCTCTAGGCATCGCATCGTGTGCATTCCGAATGATGACTGGTACGATCGGTACCCCTGCTTGCATCGCCAAGTGGAAGGCTCCCTTTTTAAACTCCCCGAGCTTATAATCTTTGCTCCGCGTTCCTTCTGGGAAAATGATGATAGAGGTGCCTGTTTTTAAGGCATCCACAGCTGGTTTCATCGCCTCAATGGCTTTTTCTCGATCGCTCCGATCAATAAAAATAACTCCTGCCGCCGTCATCATTTGCCCGATGATCGGCATCATCCGCAGTTCTTTTTTGGCGATGCCTGTTGCATCTTTACGGATCAGCTTGGCCGCAATAAATAGGTCGGCACTACTCTGGTGATTAAAAATAAATACGGCTGGGCGCTTTGCCCATAGATGTTCGCGTCCTTTCACCACTAGTTCTATCCCTGCGGAGCTGATCACTAGATCACCTACCGTTGCCATCAAGGAGTTGATACCCTCTGCCCACGATAGGTTGAACAGGCCTCTGGTAGCACTAGAGATTGCTGCGGGAATCAGACTACCCAACGCCAAGCCCGTCCGCATAAAATTGCTTACGCCTACTTGCTCTTCATCGTCGAAGCGCAGCACAGGCCAGTCGTTTTTGAAGGACAGAGCAGATAGCTTGGTATCTGGATTCACGGAACGAGGGTTGCCCACCAATTCCAAGAGCGGCGCGTCCGAGGAACTATCGGTATAGAAATACGATTTTGATAAGTCAAGATCGTACTTTTTGGCTATTGTTCTGGCTGCTTCTGCCTTCCCCTCCCCCCAGCAGGCAGGCTCAATGATATTGCCCGTAAACTTGCCTTCTACGATTTCCATGCGGGTACACAAGACGTGCTTGATGTCTAAATCTCTCGCAATTGGATTCACTTGGTAAGGCGTTGCAGCGGAGATGATAGCGACTGTATGTCCTTTGGCAAGATGCGCGTTTACCAAAGCTCTTGATTCCGGATAAATTTCTTCTGCCAAGTGTTTCTGATAAACATCTTCACCTACTTCTATAAATACTTCTTCCGCTATGCCTTTCACCCCTTGCGCCCCCACTGCTGCCAGCCCAGCAAAATTACCTTGCCCAGCTGCATAAACTAACACCCCTGCAAACTGAGCTACCAGCTCCCTAGCTGTCATTTTACCGCTGAATAAGCGCGTCTGGAAGAATTCTTTGGCCGAAAAACTTCTAATGAGCGTTCGGTCAAGATCGAAAAAGGCGCCAATATGTGCCCCATCTTCTCCTTGCATAACGTCCTGCGTAACTGCTTCTGTCTTGGAGCCAGGGACGATTTCTAACTCGATAGGGATGTCTAATTGGTCTACGGGAGGCTTGGATAGAATGAGTTCTTGCAGTGCTTTGATGCGTGCATCAATTTCGTTTAGCTGATCAAGAAAAGCTTGTATCTCCTCTTTTTTATCTTTCCCCATTTCGGGAATGAGCTTAAGATTCTCGACTAAACGAATACCATTCAATAAAAAGGGCTTGGAGACAGCACCCATTCGCTGAATTTTGCCATGCCATTGCAGCTCTTCGCTAATATACATACAGTCGGCAATGAATGCTTTTTGCTCAAAGCGGCGCTCAGGGCTCCAACTGAGCAAGGCATGAGCTACCACTCGGTACGCTTCCACGTAATTATAGATCACTGCGGGTGCGACCAACACTTTTTGAGCCTGTAGAAATGCTAGCTTGTGATTTTTAGTATCATTTACCAACTCTAGCCAATTGGGATCCATAATGGCTAGTTGAGCTTCTACCTCGTTCGCAAATTCAAGCTTTTTAGAGTAGAAGAACTCAAATTTGAATAAGGAGCGAAGGCTCATAATTTCTTTCCAAAATGCCTCCAATCGATGCTCTGACTTGGCAGTCGCTGATTTCAATAATGCCAGCTCGATAAACGCAATTTGGTAAAGGTGGTGCGCAGACATATTGGCGTAATAATTTGCCTGCAAGTAGTTCTGAGAATTCAGCACATATTTTGCATCCAAGGCTTCGCCATGCTGGAGGATCAAGTTGGCACGCAGCAGCAAATTGAGCGCCACTTGCACGCTATTTCCAATAGGCTTCCCACGGTCTACTAAAGCATTGGGTTTGTATTGATCAAAAAGCCGCATCATCCCTGCCACATCATTTTCGATCTCTCGCTTTTTCATCGAAAACTTACTCAACAACGAAATACAAATAAGGGAAGCCGTAGTTACTGGTGTGATTTGATTAATCTGATGAACAAGCTCTAGAGCGAAGCGAGATAGTTTGCCCGAAAATCCGGTATTGTAATTATTGCTAATCACCAACTCTACCGAATTCTCCGCATTGAACGGCACAGGCGTTCCGAAGCGGATGGATACCTTTCCAAAATTACCATCTAGCTTCTTGATATAATTTACAAACCACTTCAAGCTTTCAGGACTTTTGG
>JBCCRH010000509.1:0-3477 GCA_039208045.1 Bacteroidota bacterium | reverse complement strand
GGTTTTGATGAAGACTTCTATCATGGAACAGGAGGCAATAACATCGCTATGCAGCTGGTATTGGATGGTTTGAAGATACAGCCTTGTAGCCCTGACTTCATTGAAGCTCGTGATGCCATTCTAACCGCAGACTCCATAAATTATGATGGTGCTCACCAGTGCTTGATATGGGAAACTTTCGCGCGCCGTGGCTTAGGGGCTAGTGCAGAGGCTGGTGGGTTCGAAGCTTTTGATAATTCGCGCATCTGCTCACCATTATATAGTATTGTGAAGAGAGGGCCAAAAGCGGCACAAGGAGGCGATACAATCATGTATGTGGTTGATTTATTTAACGGTCGTTCGCAAGTAATTACAAATGAGGTGATTATCGATACTCTACCGCTTGGTGCTGTTTTCCTACCAGATAGTTCCGACTGTGCTATAGTGGAAGACAATGGAATATTAACGATGGAAGTAGGTGATATTGCTCCAGGCGAAAGTTGGCTTTGTAGCTACCAAGTTGCTATACCAGATACGCCATTTACAGTGATTGGGTTTGAGGATGATTTTGATCCGCCATTTCAAAGTGTAGAGGGCACTGCGGGTATCGGAGAGCTGACTTGGAGGCCTAATATTCTGTTTAGCAATGGAGGGTTCTCCTACCATGCAGAAGATACTGGAGAGCCGAGTGATCAATATTTGACTCTTAGAGAGCCACTAACCTTAGAAGGGGCCAGGCCTGCTCTGTCTTTTTGGCAATATCATAATTTGGAGTTCGGCGTTGATGGGGGAGTGATAGAAGTAAATGTCAATAACCAAGGGTGGGAAGATGTTGGTGCTGCTATTATCCAAAATGGCTATGTGGATGAGTTGGCTGAAGATGCCGAACACCCACTAGCTGGGCGCTCTGCCTTTACAGGTACGACTAGGGACTGGGAAAATGTGCTGCTCGACCTGAGCGATTACACGGGGCAGCCCTTTTTGCTACGCTTCCGAATGGCCACCAACGCAACGGATTCTATCGAAGCAGAAGAAGCAGGCTGGTATGTCGATGACTTGATTTTTTACGATCATTATCAGACGATTACCAATGTGGCTTGTACTACTACAAGCGATACAGTACAGCTTTGCGCAAATGTAACTACGGTTATCTCTGAGAAGGAAATAATAACTACTATCGAAGAAGTAGAGCTAGCTGAGCAGTTTACCATTTTCCCCAATCCAACCAATGGACGGTTGACCGTACAATGGGAGGGGGCAGCTGTTTTTGATACACAGCTTCGAATTTTTAGTACGGATGGCCGATTGCTTTTCCAAAATCAGTATAATGCCTTTCAGCGGGAGGAGCTAAATCTTAGTAGTTACAGCCCAGGTATTTATTTGGTACAGCTACAAACACCGCAGGGAACGACGACTCAGCGAGTGGTCATCCAATAAACTTATTCAATGTCGTAAGCCCATCATTTTAGCGCGCTTTCTCAATCAAATAGTTAAATCTAGGGACTTACTTTTGTGCCCTAGATTGATAGTTCAACAACCCTAGATTTGTGAACTCTGACTTGTCCTTTTTCCGTCTTGCTACGTTGAAAATCCTCGGTATAGCTAAGGCTATGCCTGCGGTTTTCGCCTTGCAAGCCAAAAAAATGCCGTCGCCATATTTTCACAAATCTAGCATTGTTGAACTATAACTTTTTTTTTGAGTTCACCAATTTGATAACCTGCCATAAAGTGCTAAAATGACTACCCTATCTATTATAACTCAAATCGTGTCATTTTCCCCCACTCCTATGGCCATTTAACGGACTATTTTTATGTTTAAAAAATCGACTCTACTTTTCCTTTTAGCGCTGCTAAGTGGGCCCGTGCTATGGGCACAGATTGAAAATCCATTAGCGGCAGCAAAAGAGCATCTTCAAAAGAATTTGAAAGAATTAGACCTGACGGAAGCAGACTTAACGGACTTTGTGGTAAGCAATCAATACGTCACCAAGCACAACAAGGTAACGCACGTCTACCTGAAACAGCGCCACCAAGGTATCGAAGTACACAACGCTATTTTCAATATCAATTTTTTGAAAAATGGTGAAGTGCTCAATTACGGCAACCGCTGGCTAAGAAACTTAGCGAGCCGAGTGAATACCACTACGCCACAAATCAGTAAACAACAAGCGGTGGTATCGCTTATGCAGCAGTTCAATATTCCTTTTGCTGTAGCGCCAGCTATGGTCAAAGAAATTAGCGCCAACGAAGCGGTCTTTGATCATAATGGCATCGCCCTAGAGCCTATCGAAGTGAAATTGGTATACCAAGAGGCAAAGGATCGTACTGTACGCCTCACTTGGAATGTAAGCTTCTACGAAACCAATGCACAGCACTGGTGGAACGCCCGCATCGATGCTGAGACAGGGCAAGTAATCGATTATTTCGATCAGGTACTTCACTGCGATTTTGGTACACCTGAAGCCCTTTGCGATCACGATCACGCCCATACGAGCGCACATTTTGAGCTGCCGGAAATAGATGCAGAGGAAACCTTCGAAGTAACCACTTCTGGTGATGAACCAGTTTATCGTGTTTTCCCTCTTTTCGTAGAAAGCCCGAATCATGGCGAGCGCACCCTAGAAGTAAATCCTGCCGACCCTGTAGCTTCCCCATTTGGTTGGCATGATACCGATGGCGAAGAAGGTGCAGAGTTCACGATTACGCGTGGGAATAATGTGCATGCGTATCATGATATATTTAACCAAAATCAATCCAATGGTGATGAGCCAGATGGTGGTGATACCTTATGCTTTGATTTTCCTTTAGACTTATCAACTAATCGTCCTTATACACAGCTTGATCCTGTTGTTACCAATCTATTCTATTGGAATAATGTAATGCATGATTTATGGTATGGTTATGGTTTTGATGAAGCATCGGGGAACTTCCAAGTTACCAATTATACTGGCGAGGGTGCAGGAGGAGATGCCGTTCAAGCAGAAGCCTTGGATGGTAGTGGTACAAATAATGCGAATATGTCTACTCCTCCTGAAGGTGGCCGGGCTAGAATGCAGATGTTTCTATGGGGAGGTCAGCTCCCTAACTCTAACATATTCCGAGTGGAAAGTCCTGAGGAAGTAGCAGGCGATTATCCTTTTATTCGAGCAGCTTTTGGAGCTTCGTTCCCTGAAGAGCCTTTAACTAGTGAAGTAGTAATAGTGGATGATGCTGTGGGCACAACAACGGATGCGTGTCAGTCTATTGTAAATGGAGCTGATATAGATGGTAAGATAGCTATGATAGATCGAGGTGGATGTGAATTTGGTTTTAAAGTACTAGCAGCTGAACAGGAGGGAGCCATTGCGGTAATCATTTGTAATAATCAGGCTAATGCTCCCGGAGCGTTGGCGCCAGGAGATGTTGGAGACCAGGTAACTATTCCTTCACTAATGATCAGTCAAGGTTTGTGTGCTCAATTAAGGTTAGTTGAGAACTTAACAGTATCCCTTTCTTTCG
>JBCCRH010000508.1:0-3480 GCA_039208045.1 Bacteroidota bacterium | reverse complement strand
CGCCATATTTTCACAAATCTAGCATTGTTGAACTATATCTATGCTCTATGCCAACCACTTCACCAAGTTTAAGTCTTGGCGGTGGGCAAGTAAGGCATGCTTCGGAAATACGCGGAAGCCATACTCAAAGACACCTGAAATATTCGGCGTAAGATCAGCTTCATAAGTAGCTACTGGACCTTTCTGGCTATTCAAATCCAGCTCGTGGGCCAGCTCCACTACCAAGCCTGCATCATCATTAATCTTTCTGAAGAAGACTACTTCTACCCCCAAATTCTCTGCCTCCATATTACCCAGATCAAGCTTGACTACTGCATTAAAACGATCGCCTAATGCCAAGGCATTATTCTCACTATCAAAGGCATCCAACTGCACCAAGGAGATGCTATCCCATGCCTGGCGCATATCCTGCTTCCAGTGGGCTACTTTCTTCGCTTTCGCAAATTTCTTAGCTTGTAGGACCTTCGTACGAGCCGCCAATTTGCTGTAAAAACGCTCTAAGTAATCGTCCATCATACGCTTCATAGTGAAATAGGGCGCTACTTCGGCAATAATGGTTTTGATATAAGCAATCCACTGTTGTGGCAGGCCATTTTCATCGCGGTCAAAAAACTTAGGTGCGATGTCGGTCTGGATGATCGTATAGATTTGCTCGGCATCAAGCTGGTTTTGCAAGTGCTGATCTTGGTAGGTTTTCTCTTTCGATAAGGCCCAGCCTGCATCGGGGCGGTAGCCCTCAGCCCACCAGCCATCTAGTACGCTGAAGTTCATCACACCATTCAAAGCGGCTTTCATACCACTAGTTCCTGAAGCTTCTTTTGGACGCGTCGGTGTATTCAACCAAATATCAACTCCCTGTACCAAGAACTTCGCCATTTCCATATTGTAATTCTCCAAGAAAATCACCTTGCCCACAAAACGTGGCTGCTTGGAAATCTGGATAATCTGGCGGATCAAATCCTGCCCTCCCTGATCGGCAGGGTGTGCCTTTCCTGAAAAGATGAAAATGACTGGCTGATCTGGATTATTGACAATCTCATCCAAACGCTCTAGGTTAGAAAACAACAAGTGCGCCCGCTTGTAAGTCGCAAAGCGGCGAGCAAAACCAATGACCAAAGCACGCTCATCAATCTTATTAATGACATCAAAAATGGCTCTTGGACTTTCTCCTCTAGCGGTAAGATCGGCTCGCATTGTTTTTCTAACATAATCTAGCAAGCGATTCTTCATCAACTGGCGAAGCTCCATGATCTGCGCGCCATCTACTCCCTGAATTTTACGCCAATAGTCCTTATTGGATTGATCATAAAGGAAGTCAGCACCAAAGTTATTGCTGTACAAATCGTGCCATTCTTTAGCAATCCAAGTAGGGTAGTGGACACTATTCGTTACATGACCAATATGTACTTCTTCTGTATTGTAGCCAGGGTAGAGCACATTAAACATCTCACGAGATACTGCCCCGTGCAATTCACTCACCCCGTTTACCTCTTGCGACAAGCGAATCGCCAAATGACTCATCGAGAATAGCTCGTGGATGTTGTCGGGATTAATTTTCCCCAATGCAATAAATTGCTCCCAACTGATACCCAAATCGTGTGCATAGTTGTAGAGGTAATTGCGAAGCAAACCTTCGGAGAAGTAATCGTGCCCAGCAGGCACCGGCGTATGCGTGGTGAATAGGTTAGAAGAGCGAACCACTTCCAGTGCTTCATAAAAATCTAGCTCCCCACTTTGGATGTAATTGCGCAAGCGCTCTAAGCCCATAAAGGCAGCATGCCCCTCGTTACAATGATAAATATCCGCTTGTATACCCAGCGCTTCCAGCGCTCTTGTACCACCAATACCCAACAAAATTTCTTGCTTTAAGCGGTGCTCGTTATCACCACCATATAGCTGATGCGTCAAGCTGCGATCTTCCCAGCTATTTTCATCCAAATCAGTATCTAACAAGTATAAAGAGATACGACCGATATGCAATTCCCAGATTTTGGCAAAGACCAAACGACCTTTGATACCCACTCGGATTTTCAACCATTCCCCTTGCTCATCCTTCACGGGGCGAACGGGCAGGTCAGTAAATTTTTGAGGCGGATAGTGATTAATTTGGTCACCATTTAGCGAAAGACCTTGCTGGAAATAGCCAAATCGGTATAGTAAGCCAATGGCCTTCATATCGACATTAGAGTCGCTCGCTTCTTTCAAGAAATCACCAGCCAATACACCCAATCCACCAGAATATAATCGCAATGAAATGTGCAAGCCATACTCCATGCTGAAGTAGGCAATTTCGGGCGTTTTTTTCTTGGGCTTTTCCTTCATATACGCCTTAAAGTCGGCATATACGTTCTTGAGGCGCGTGATAAATGCCTTATCTTTTGCTAATTCTTGGGCACGTTCTACACTTAGATCATGCAAAATTTTCACAGGATTATAGCGACTTTTAATCCAGTTGGAAGGGTCTACACTTTCGAAAAGCTCAATGGCTTCTTTATTCCACGACCACCACAAATTATTGGATAATTCTTCGAGTGGTTCTAGTTGCTTAGGAAGCTGAGCAGTAATAAAAATACGCTTGAGGCGTATCTGATTGTCTTTCAAATTGTCGATCATGAGCAAGTCTTTTAGTTACTCAAAACGCCCAATAGTGGGCCTAAAACGTCAACAAAGGTAGTATTCTTTTGTTTGTGGCAGCTGCTTTCCAACAGTAATTCTTGTGAAATTTACACTAAGTCAATTTTATTTTGATTCCTGCACTTTCTGACGCTACAAAACATAGCTCTGCATGGCCTCAACGAACAACTTTTTTAAGGCAATTGAAATCCGTGCCATTATTTCCTTCGTAGATATGGCGAAATCACCAAAAAAAAATTGCTATGAAAAAGTTTGTATTACCTGTTTTATTTTTAATGCTAGTTTGCAGTAGCCATGCGCAACATCAACGAGCAACCATTGGCATTTACTCCACTACTGTCTCAAAAAGCAAAGCAAAGACATTGGGCTTTGAAAATCCCTACGGTAGCTATGTGCGAAAAATTTACCCCAATTCAGGCGCTGCTGCCGCTGGCCTTCAAGCCTTTGACTATGTGACGGGAGTCAATGACGAGGAGGTAGCTAGGCATTATACCATCTCTGATATTTTAAGCCAGTACCAGCCTGGAGATGAAGTGAAAGTGAGCCTAGTTCGTCAGAATAAACCTATGGAGATGATGGTGCGCCTAGGCGATCGTTCCAATCTCAAGTTTGCCCGCCGCACCGCAGAAGAAGATCCATTTTTTGGAATTTCTCCAAAACACAAGCGACTACCTCCTGGCGTAGACGGGGTACCCGTAACGATAATCAACAATTCTACTGCTCAGGCAATGGGCTTAGAAGACGGTGATATAGTGCTCACTGTCGATGGTAATCCCGTGCTAGATTGGCACGATATAGACCCCGCAGTCGATAATCGCCAAGTAGGCGATCCCATTACCGTTAAAT
>JBCCRH010000507.1:0-3499 GCA_039208045.1 Bacteroidota bacterium | reverse complement strand
TTTGGTGCGCTTGATTTGCTCTAAGCTACGCTTATACTTTGCTTGAGGACGTACCTTTCGGTAAAGGCTTTCTACGGTCTCCATATTGTGAGAAACGACCTCTTGCCCAGCGCTAATCATACGCTCTAGTGCATCCCAAGTAGCTCTTACATCAGGAATTAGCGTCTCGATAGTGGTGGCGGGAGATAACTCTTTTACGGCACGGACGGTTTGGTACCAAATTTCAGCTCCACGGTCTCTGCGCTCATCGCGATTTACGGAAGTGATCACGGCATGCTTAACCTTCATTAACTGGATAGCCTCCGCTACGCGACGTGGCTCATCCTCGTCATACTCTGGTGGGCGCCCCGTTTTTACAGCACAAAATGAGCAGGAACGCGTACAGGTATTTCCCAAAATCATGAAAGTAGCAGTACCTGCTCCCCAGCATTCACCCATGTTTGGGCAATTACCGCTTTGGCAAATAGTATGCAGTTTGTATTCGTCTACTAAGGAGCGTACTTTTCTATATTCTGGCCCGATCGGCAGCTTTACCCGTAGCCAATCTGGCTTGCGCCGATGTGGCTTTTTCTTGTCTACAATTGGTAATTCCAGCATAACATTCCTTTCTAATCTAATAGCAATTCGTACTACAAATACACCTCGCTGGCAAGATAGTTTAAATTTATTCTAATAGCGCTTCCCAAGCTGCAAGCTCACAAAAAGATTGACGAAAAAAGGACGATTCTCTACATTAGGCACTTCGGGAGATTCTACCATAATCGGTACATTCTGGAAATAGAAATCTACCATAGCACCAATCTCAATGGCCTTGACAAACTCGTCAAAAGCACCCCAATCAAAGTGAGCGGCAATTTTGAAGTTAGCACCTGGAATGACCGATATTTCACTTAAGCCTTTGCCAAAACCAGAAGACCCAAAAATACTACGTATATCTAGGAAAGTATCTCGATTTGCATCTGAGAAACGCTCGGAGCGGATAAATAAGTTGCCAGCCTCATCATCTGATATGCGCAACAAATCCAAGTAATAAGGCTTTAGAAAGCCAATAGATGGACCACCAGAATACGAGATACCAACAGCTAGGCCTTTGCGCTTTGCTTTTTCTGAAAAGTAGCGCTTCTCCCCAAAACCACCCCGTAATACGAAGAAATTATTCTGCTTTCCGAAGACAAATGCTCGGGACACTTGATTGGTAGAAGGTACCTGAAAATCGAAGCTTTGGCGAAATTCTCTAGGATGCTTTAACTCTCCAAATTCGATATTGTAGAATTGCGTAAGATAGTACGTCTTTATCTTTGCGATATTGACACCTAGCGCATAGCCATGCGTATGCAATTTTAGGTCAACCGTAAATTCTTTATCGTAGATAATTCCTTTTTGCTCGTTGTAGTAGTTTTTACCGCCGTCGAGCGTTTGTTGCGCCAGCCCCCAAGTAGCCAACAGCAATAATGAAAAGACGAAAGAATACCTTTTAATCATAGTATACAAAGTTACAGGCGAAGCAATATTTCCTTAAATTTAACAAATTTCCTATACAAATGACAGTTGGCTAGCCGACTGCTATCTGTTTTCAAGATGTTAACCCAACTCAAATGTCAGTCATTGTTTATGCTAACAAAAAAACATCTAGATTGATCTACACGCTGGATGTTATTTTCAAGTGGATTTATACTATTGACTATCAATTGACAAGCGATCCAGCTTCCTATCAGAATAATCTACTGCCAAAACTCAATTACTCCAATACCCCTTTGGCGCCTCAGGAAGTGCGAATTACGCCTGATCCCCTCCTTTTTGAACACCATATTCGCCCTGTTGCGCTAAGCAGAGGTCAAATTGATCAGCTACCGACTTTTTTTCAACAAAAGGATGCTCCAGATGCGCTTCCCTTCGATCCGATAGCTTGCATCTTTTTTTGGGTCAGCCGTTATGAAGAATATCTGCCCTTTCAGGCTGATACGCATGGCCGTTTTCCTGCCACAGAAAGTGCTGCTTTTCAGCAACAGCTGCTTCACCTACCAGTTGCGCAAATGTGGGCGCATTACTTAATTACACAGCTCCAAAGCCAATTTCCTGCTTTTCAGCCTACACCCCCCCGCTATCGCTTTCAGCCCACCTACGATATTGACCTTGCCTACGCTTATCGGCACAAGCCCCTATTGCGGCTCGCCGCTAGCCTCCTGAAGCAAGTGCTTACCAACCAATGGCCCAAAGCACGCTATCAGTACCGCGTTTATAAAGGTCGGCTTCCCGATCCCTACGACACCTTCAGTTTCTTAGAAACGCTCCATCAGCAATATGGATTATCACCCATCTTCTTTTTCCTGCTGGCTACCTACAGAAAAAACGATAATAATCTTCCCCACGACATTCCAGCCATGCGAGAACTCATTCAGCAGCTATCGCAGTCTTATCGCCTAGGCATCCACCCGTCCATTCGTTCCAATAAAAAGCCCAAAGCCCTTGCGCAAGAAATTCAACGTTTATATACGCATACCTCCACTAAAGTGTTGCAAAGTCGGCAGCACTACTTGATCCTCCGCTTCCCTCACACCTATGAGCAGCTCATCCAACACGACATCATTGCCGACCACTCCCTAGGCTTTGCCAGCCAGACCGGCTTCCGTGCAGGCATCGCCCTCCCCTACCCCTGGTTCAACCTCCGCACCAACCAGGTCACCCCCCTCCTACTCCACCCCTTCCAAGTTATGGACGTCACCCTCAAGCAATACCTACAGCTCTCCCCCGAAGCCGCCATCGAGCACATCCAAGCATACATCCAAACCCTCCAACAATACGGCGGCACCTTCACCACCCTCTGGCACAACAGCTCCTTCGCCGAGCACGAAGGCTGGCAAGGCTGGAAATCCGCTTACGCTAAAATCCTAGCCCTAGCCCCCTAACCACTGACTACTATCCACTGCCCACTGACCACTGACTACTATCTACTGACCACTGCCCACTGCCCACTAAATAATTCCCTGTCATCGCATTATTGGAAAAAATGGGAAGCTAACTGGCTATGGCGGCGGCCTCGACCGCAAAAAATGGCTCTTGGAGTTCGAGCAAAAAAATGCGTAATTTTCTTACCTTGAGCAAAACGAAAATTCAGATTCCATGCTCTTCAATCTCAGTGCTCACCAAAGTATCGCTAACCGATTTGTAGCTGAACTCCGCGACGTCCACCTTCAAACCGACCGCATGCGCTTTCGCAGAAATATGGAGCGCCTAGGCGAAGTATTGGCCTACGAGCTGAGTAAAGTCTTGGAATATGAAGAAAAGGAAGTCGAAACACCCCTCGGAATTGCCAATACCATCATACCCAAAGATCGAATTGTACTCGCCACCATCCTCCGTGCAGGCCTCCCGCTCCACCAGGGCCTCCTCAACGTCTTCGATCAGGCCGACAATGCCTTCGTCTCCGCCTACCGCAAGCACCATAAAGACGGCACCTTTGAAATCAATGTAGAGTACATCTCTTGCCCCGATCTAGAAA
>JBCCRH010000506.1:0-3577 GCA_039208045.1 Bacteroidota bacterium | reverse complement strand
TGATCATAACCCATTGACATTTATTATTGACAGGTAAAAATCCGAGGCGCTTGTAAAAACCGACTTCTTGAGCCATCAAGACTAGAAAATCAATAGCTCTTTCTTGGGCAAGCTGGGTCAGGTGATCGATCATGCGGGTGGCGACTCGGTGGTGCTGAAATTGAACGTGTACGCAGACATCGGTGAGGCCAAAAACGCTAACAATTTGCCCATCGTTATTCATCATGCGGTGTTCGACAGCGATGTGTCCGATGAGTTTTTTTTCTGAGAAGCAGAGGATACGGAAAGAAGGGAGCTGCTTTAAATAGATGCGGCCAGTAGGGTAGCCATCAAAACAAAGTTGCAGCAAATGTGCAATCTGTTTTTTAAGTGGCGGATAGATTTGAAACTCTCCCATGACCTGAAAGTCAAGGCCTCTTATGTGTAGTCCTTCCTCCAATGTTAATCCCGTTTTGTGCAGTGTGCACCTATGTTATTCGTAGTGTGTATGTAGTAATTCAGTTAATTCGTCTTCGTTCAATTTTCGCTGTAGGCGTCCATCGTAGGCTACGGAGATGGCCCCGGTTTCCTCTGAAACAATAAAGGAAGCTACTTTTATCCGCTCGCTGATTCCTACGGCCGCTCGGTGGCGTAAACCTGCACTTTTGGGTAGGCGAGGATTTTCCGAAACGGGCAGAATACAGCTGGCTGCCTTGATGCGTCCCTGATCGATAATCATAGCGCCATCGTGTAAGGGGCTGTGTTTGTTAAAAATACTCTCGATGAGCGCTTCGTTAATATTGGCATCTACAGTTACCCCAGAATTCACTAGGCCATCCAAGCTGAGGTTCTTAGAAAAAACAATTAAAGCGCCCGTTTTGTATCTACTCATGCGCAATAAAGCTGCTTTGATAGCTTGGCGCTGTGGTGCTGAATCTTCCGAGGCGTCTAGATTTCGTTCAATAAAGCGCCCCCAAAAATTGGAACGTTGCCGCAAGGTACTGTTTCCCAGAAAGAGCAAGAAGCGCCGAACTTCTGGCTGAAAAATGATAATAAGAATGATTACCCCCACTCTACCAAATTGGTCTAGCACCCCAGCCAAGAGATCCATATCGAGCTGGTTCACGAGCCACCAAACTACATAGAGCGTTAGCACGCCCACGAAAATATTAAAGGCAATATTTCCTTTGAGCAGTTTGTAAATCTGATACATCAGATAGCCTACGATAAGGATATCCAAGGCATCCCAGATGCGCACTGGCAAAAATCCAACATCAAAAAGCAAAAGCTGCTCCATATGCTATTTAATATACGATAGGGTGTTCCATATTATAAAATATAAATGAAAGCACATCCGCTGCCTCATCGATCCGCTTTGCGGTGGGTTTGCCCGCACCGTGACCAGTATTCGCATCGATTCTGATTAATACAGGCTCGTCTGCTTTCTGATTGGCTTGTACAGCAGCGGCAAATTTATACGAATGAGCAGGTACTACTCGGTCGTCATGATCGGCAGTAGTGATCAAGGTAGCAGGATAGCGCTCAGCAGATACACTGTGCACCGGAGAGTACGATAACAAATAGTCCAGCATTTCTGGATCGTCGCTCCGTCCATAATCTGTTGCCCAGGCCCAGCCAATGGTAAATTGGTGGTACCGAAGCATATCCAATACGCCTACTGCTGGAATAGCCACTCCGAACAAGTCGGGGCGTTGCGTCATGCAGGCTCCCACTAGCAAGCCACCGTTGGAACGGCCATAGATGGCTAGTCTTTCTGAGGACGTATATTTATTAGCGATGAGGTACTCTGCTGCTGCTTGGAAATCGTCGAAGACATTCTGTTTCAACTTTTGGGTGCCAGCCTTATGCCAATCGCTACCAAACTCTCCGCCGCCACGGATGTTTGCTACTGCACAGACCCCTCCATTTTCTAAAAAGACTGGAAAAAGATTCAGCCCTGTGCGGTTGTATTTAGGTAAGATACTGATGTCGAAGCCTCCATAGCCGTATAGCAGAGTGGGGTTCGTTCCGTCTAGCTCTAAGTCTTTTTTGTGGATCACAAACATAGGTACGCTCGTACCATCATAGCTTTCGTACCAAATTTGCTCGGTCTGGTAGGCGCTCGCATCGAAATCTGTAGTTGGTGTGCTAATGGGATTAGCGGTTAGCTCATTTAGGTTTAACCGATAAATGCTAGGCGCTTCAGTGAAAGAAGTGAAGGAGAAAAAGGCCTCGCTATCCTCCGCGCTCCCGCTAAAATTGCTGACGCTTCCGATAGGTAACTCCAATATCTTTTGCAACTCCCCTTTCAGATCAAAAATGCGTACCTCGTGACTAGCATCGTGGATATATACAGCTACTATTTTTCCACCCATCAGGTGTACCTCTTGCAAGACATCTTTGGAGGCAGGTAACACCTCATCCCAGTATCGCTCTTCTGGATTTTTGCTGCTTACTTGAATTAGGCGATTATTGGCAGCTTTGTGGTTGGTCTTGAATAACAAGCGATCATTTTGATTACCAACTAGCTCAAAGTCGTGCTCAAACGTTTCTACCATTGGAGTAAAGCCTTCCTCCTCTGCGGCTAGGTCTTGAAAGTATACGGCATTACCACTGGTGGATTCCACCACATTGAGTACCAGGAAGCGCTCATCTGACGAAGTGGCAGTATAAATATTACGTTTAGGATTCATCCGATCTGCGAAGATTAATTCGTCTTCTGCTTGCGTCGTACCTACCTGGTGGTAGTATACTTGGTGAAATTCATTGCTCGCAGATAGAAGGGCCGATTCATCGGGGCGTTCGTAGCGGCTGTAAAAGAAGCCATCTTTATACCAAGAGATACCAGAAAACTTCACCCCGCTTAGCGTATCTTCCAAGACTTTCCCGCGTGTGAGATCGAGCACTCTGATTTTTTTCCAGTCGGAACCTCCCTCAGAGATTTGATAGGCAAGTAAGGTATTATCTTGAGAAAAGGCGTAGGTGCCCAAGGTAGTCGTTCCATCTGTGGAGAAGGTATTGGGGTCGAGGACTAGCTCTAGCGGGTCATTCATGCGTACCTTTCGGTAAATGGCATCCTGATTTTGGAGGCCAGAATTGTAGGTTTGGTAGTAATAATCGCCATGCCGCTGAGGGCTGCCATAACGCTCGTAGTTCCACAGCTTGGTGAGGCGGGTGGTCAATGCTTGTTTGAACGGATTATTGGCGAAATATTGGCCGGTAATGCTTTGTTGCTGCTGTACCCAATAGGCAGTCGATGGAGAGTCGTACTCTAGCCAGCGATAAGGGTCTACTACTGAAACGCCATTATAGTCTGTCACTTCCGAGCTATCCACATAAGCTTCGGGATAGGTGATATCTACAGGTCGAAAGACCACTTCTTCGCTCGTTTCAGTAGTGTCTAGAAACTGCACCCGCCCTTGATCGTTCTTACAACTGTAAATGCTCATGAGGAGCATCACAAACAACAAAAAGTTCTTCATAACGTATTATATTGAGACCTTCAAACCCAAAAACTTATCCATGCAAGTTAAAAAAATTTCGTTTGCTCTATTCTTCTTGAGTCTGCTTTTCGCAAATGCAAATAGTTTACTCGCAC
>JBCCRH010000505.1:0-3632 GCA_039208045.1 Bacteroidota bacterium | reverse complement strand
GGAATATCAAAAGTCCTGGCAAGCTGGCGGATTTCTTTTTCAAAATCCCCGCGCGTGCCCTGCTGCAAGACAAGTTTATCGATAGAAGTACCCGCTTGAATGGCATCTACTACGGGGTGTCGGCCATAGATGAGGTCTGGTTTGTGCTTTGCTTTCATGAGACGTAAGGTTGCAAAAAAATGACGATTTCAACAAAAAAAGTAGGATGGGGTTACTACAGCATATTTGATTCTTGGGTTTTGTCGCTCAGGCTATAGAATTGGCAGGATATACAAATCAACCAAATTTTGTTTTTGGTTATATTCGCCGCATTGACATCATAAAAAACAGACAACAATATGAGATCGAACTTTACGATGCTTATTTTATGTTTGCTGTGTACCACTTTCGCTTGGTCACAAAAGCAAACACCACTCGACATTGCACTTCGATATGTCGAACAACAGTCCGAAGAATGGGGACTCGAATCTAATGATATTGCAGATATGGTCGTCAGCGATCAATACGTGTCTAAGCACAATGGTGTGACCCATATCTATTTTATTCAGCGCTATGCTAGCTTCCCAGTGTATAACGCCATCAATGGCGTACACGTGACGTCAGCTGGCAAAGTAGGTTTTGTCACCAATCGCTTTATTGCTGGGATAAAAGATAAAGTAAATACAACCGTCGCTACGCTTCCTGCTGCCAACGCAGTAGAAAATGCAGCGCAGGCAGTTGGCCTCCCCGCAGGCTTGCCCCTCCGCCTGATCGAAAAGAAGAGCGCGCACGAATATGTTTTCGAAGGCGGCACGCTATCACGTGATAACATTACGGCTAAGCTGATGTATCAGCCCATGGAAGATGGTAGTCTAAATCTTGCATGGGATCTGTCGCTTAACGTATTAAAGTCACCGGACTCTTGGAACATGCGCATAGACGCAGTGGATGGCAAATTGCTGGAGAAAAATAACTATACCTTATATCACAATGCTAGAAGAACGAATGCTAATAATCCAGGTAGAACGCTAATCGAAATCTCAACTTTCGCATCGGAAGAAGAAGAGACACCTGTAGTTATCGATGGCTCTTCCTACAATGTATTTGCAATCCCCACTGAAAGCCCCAACTTTGGAGAGCGCGAAATAGTGGTAGAACCGGCTGATCCAGATGCTTCTCCTTTTGGCTGGCATGATACGGATGGGGTGGAAGGCCCTGAATACACGATAACAAGGGGAAATAATGTACATGCGTATCCAGACCGGAATGATATTTTTACTTCTTCCGGTGATGAGCCAGATGGAGGTAGTGCACTATCATTTGACTTTCCAATGGATTTAACACAAGAGCCAAGTACCTTCACTGACGCCTCGACAGTCCAGCTGTTTTACATGAACAACGTTCTCCATGATATTGCCTACAAGTATGGATTTGATGAAGCAGCAGGTAATTTTCAGCAGAATAATTATGGTAATGGAGGAATCGGTGGCGATCCAATTAGAGCACTTGCACAGAATAAAGCAAATATTGATCCTGCCAGTACGGAAGATCAAGTAGTAAATAATGCTTTCTTTGCTATAACCCCTGATGGCGTAGGAGGTATAATGGGAATGTACGAATGGGATCGCAGCAGTAGTGAACTTTTTCGTGTTCTTTCGCCGAATACACTTGCAGGCTCGTTCGATGTTAGTACAGCGAATTTTGGTGCTGTAATTGGGGCAGAGCCTATAGATGGCTTAGTTGCTCAAGCCTTTGACGCTTCTTCACAGCCTAACTTAGTGTGCGAGGAAGTAGCCAATCCAGAGGACATTAACGGAAAGATCGCCCTTGTTGATCGGGGAGAATGCTTTTTTGAGCAGAAAGTCCTTAATGCACAAAATGCTGGTGCCATTGCTGTAATTATTTGCAATTTTGAAGATGGCTTGATTGGGCTTGGTGGCGTCCCAGAAGTCGAAGACCCAACTATTCCAGCAGTGATGCTAACAAATTCTAATTGCCAAACTATTAAGACCGCCATCGCGCAAGGTACTGACGTAGAAGTACGCTTCCAATTCGTAGATGCCAATACAGGCCCTGAACGACTTGATGGTACCATAGATAATGGGATTATTGCACACGAATATGCGCATGGTATCTCAACACGTTTAACAGGTGGAGCCAGTCAGGTGGGGTGTTTGAACAATGATGAACAGATGGGTGAAGGCTGGAGTGATTTCTTTTCACTTATTACTACTGTTAAACCTGATGATACCGGAGCAACTCCACGTGGAATTGGTTCTTATGCCACTAGTTCTAATCCCAATGGTGGTGGGGTTCGCCGCCGTGCCTATTCTACTGATTTTGCGGTCAACAACCAGACATTTAGAGATATTGTAAGCACTGGCGGCCCTAACCGAAGAGTAGGTACTCCTCCTGATGATGTACCTGATGATCGCCCACATCCCGTCGGCGAAGTTTGGGTTTCACTTATCTGGGACTTATACTGGGCGATGGCAGATGAGCATGGCTACGATCCAGACATATACAATGGTACTGGCGGTAATAATATGGCGATTCAGTTAGTGATGGATGGTATGAAACTTCAAGCATGTAATCCTGGCTTTTTAGATGGTCGTGATGCTATTCTTGGAGCAGACATGATGCTGTATGGTGGCGCCAATCAATGCTTGATTTGGGAAGTCTTTGCGCGCCGTGGCTTTGGAGCTAGTGCAGAACAGGGAAGCGTTGGCAACAGAAATGACGGAAAAGCGGCCTTTGATATGTCAGCTACTTGCATCAAAGAACTAAAGATTGAGAAATTCATGACAGCTACGATTAACCCTGGGGAAGAAATGACTGTCATTTTAGAGGTACGCAATGATACAGACGAGGCCCTCTCTAATGTAGTAGTGACGGACGAAATACCGAATGGTGCAAGCTTTATCAATGGTACTTCTACTGGTGGTGCTACTGTAAGCTCCACCGATCAGCTCGTGACTTTAGAGATTGGTGACATGCCTGCTAATTCGGTGCGCCAACTAAGCTACCGTCTAAACTCTAGCTCGGACTTGATGTCTACTCGGAATTACTTCGAAGATGTAGAAACAGGTTTTGGTACGCTCTTCTTCGATGTTATTGAAGGAACTACTGTCTGGGAAATTACTGGCACAGATGCCAATAGTGGTAATACTTCTTGGTTTGTTAGAAACGATGAGACGGATAATGATCAAACGCTTTACTTACTTCAACCCTTCACAGTGAGTGGAAGTCAACCTGCTTTGCGTTTCTTCCACCGCTTTAATACAGAGACAGGTTTCGATGGTGGTATCGTCGAAATATCGACAAACGGAGTCGATTGGTTACAACCAGAAACCGGAGATTTCTTCCGCAATGATGTACGCAATGTATTGGGTTATTCCGCTTTTGCAATCCCGTTCTTGGATGGCTTTACAGGTACTCAAAACGAATGGATCGATACCTATATCGACTTAAGTGACTATGTGGGGCAGGATATTCAATTCCGCTTCCGCTTCGGTTCAGATGCCCAAGTAGGTAGCAATGGCTGGTATGTAGATGATATTGAGATCATGGATGTCTTCAACTATAATGGTGAGGCTTGCGTCACCGCAGATCAGGGCAATCAAGCTTGTGCTATTGCAGGTGAAAGAGGAACT
>JBCCRH010000504.1:0-3695 GCA_039208045.1 Bacteroidota bacterium | reverse complement strand
TTTGAATGGGGACCCCGTAAGTATCCACAACAGAAAAATCGATAATGGACATTATGAGTTAGATTACACGAAAGCTGCTAAGCTAACTGCATATGGCTATGCTATAAAAACAAAAAATCAATTACAACTAAGATATTTGAAATCAAATGAAATGCGGATCATAGCAGCGGATGAATTTATAGATTTGATTGAAAATGAATTTTGACCAATCGAAATGGCTGTCGCCAATATGAGCTAGGTTGTTAATAGGGGGGATAGTTCTTAAGAATAAAAAATGATAAAAAACTAGATCATGAGAACATTATTACTGTACTTTTCTATACTCTTAATGGCTTCCTGCAAGACTTCCCAAAGCGTGGCACCCCCACCCCAAGAAGCCTCCCTCGGAGCCCTCTGCGAATGCCAAAACTCAAAAGGCCAACGTATCAGCGCATTCATTATGCAAAAGCAAAAAGAAAATAATATTTCCAACGATAGGCTACCTCAGTTTTTAAGCAGCGAAATGCAGAAAGAGGAGAGCTGGTTGATCAATGATTTTTTTCAAGATCAGCAGTTTATGCAGGAGCTGGGGCAGAAGAGTGAGTTGCTAGGGCAACTATCAGAAGGGGAGGTAGGTACCCAAATGGCGGCAATAGAGCAGGAGTATCCAGCATGCTATCACTTTATGATAGTTGCCATGATGGTAATGAAGTCGCCTGCTCAAAGTGGAAACTAGTGAGTGCCTTGTCAGCACTCTACTTCATAAACTTATCCGGTGGCGACAAAAACAAGCCAACCCTCAAAAAGAAGTTATTCCCACGTGTAGCATTAAAGTCAAGCTCTGGCTGTAGAGTATTTTCGACCGCAGTCGAAAAAGGCAGCTGGTAGCCCCCTTTGGCTTGCAGCCAAATCCAAGGCACAATCTGTTGCTGTAGCGTTACGGAGGCATCGATGGAGGCATGACGAATGTGAAACACACTAGCAAGGTCTTGTGGCGCTTGCTGCAAATCGACCGAGTAGGCATTGCTGGTAAATTCTCCACCAAAAAGCAATAAAGTCTTGGGACTGTAGTTGTAGCGGCCCATCACTTGTAGCGGCAAGATGGCCTCTAAGCCCCACTTATCATTGAAGGTCTGATTGTATACCAAAAAGGGAATGATTCGTGTGTTGCGAAAGCCCGTGCTGTAGCTCACCCCAATACCCCACTCTTTGCTATCACTTACCTTTTTACCAAAGGCAGCAATACCACTGTAAATCGCATAGCGATGATCGAAGTTAGCCATCCCATCATAGTCTCCATTAAAGCTAGCGCGCGCGCGAAATACCGCATAGTACTTTTCGGTAAAAGATTTAGTAGCGTAAAAGGTATACCGAGTACTTTTTAAGGTGTTGCCATCTAGGCCCTGAAAAATGCTGGATTGCCCTCCGGTGATTTGCCCGAAGTGATAGGTCTCATCGGCATATTCGTAGCCGAGCAAGAGCTTGAAACTAGGTTTATTCAATAAGGGAATTTTCAGCTTGGCTCGAAAGCTAGTTACATAGTCTACTTGCGATTGGCCAATGGCATCATTAGACCGGCTCCTATCAAACATAGAAAAGCCGCTGCTGTAGCCGCGTGTAATCTCTAAGCCCTTGCTACGCGATTTATTAAGCACCCCCGGTTTAGAGAAACTCAAATCACGGGCTAAGTCAGTTTGCTGATCGCCACCCATCCAAGTTTTTTGCCCAAAGGCAAACGAGCAAAGGCACGAAAAAATAGATAAAAGGCAGAATTTTTGAATATGTCGCTTCATGGCGTGGTTTTCGTTTTGGCTCACATAATATGTCTGAAATGGAAGACTTAGTTTGTCCGAGCCTTGACGTTTAGCTTTTCCTTAAAGCTATTTAACGCTTCTTTAGACGGAGAGGGGGATATAAGTCACCACCATCCAGTAACGAACGACAAAGGAAAAAAATTGCACAACCCCAAAATCCACCAAAAACTATCCACCAAAAACTACCCACTAACGACTATCCACCACTGCCCACTGCCCACCGCCCACTATCCACCACCAACTATCTACCCCAAAACTCCCAAACCCCTCAACCCCCAAACTACTCCTTCCCCTCCCTCACCGTCACCCGCAACGCCCGCAGCCCCTGCACGCCCTGCAACTTCCCAAGCGTCAAATCCTCCACTTCCTCTTCGATATACCCCTCAGCAATCAGGTAATCAAAATAGCCCATATATTCTTGCTTATCCTTTTCATTGAGGTAAACAATAGCCACCTTCCCCGCCACCGTCAGCCGCTCATCCGTGTCTGCAACGCGCGCCTTATCGATCCGCTTTTTTAGAATCTCATAGCGTACATTGTAGGCACCATCCACATCAAATTGCTTTTCATCCATGCGGAAACGGATGGAGAGGGGAGTGCTGTAAGCAAAAATTAGTTGAGCCGTAGTAAGCGGCACTTCCAAGCTGTCTTTCATATGCTCCACTTTTCGAGTGATATTACACATATCAATCAACTGCCACAAGCGCAAATTTTGCAAATGCATGAGGTCAAAATGATGCTTGTTGAGTAAGGATTGGCCCACATACATATTATATTCCACACCATCTGTTTTATACTTTTCAAAGTAGTGCGGCAAAATTTTCTGTGCTTCCTTTTGTTGCGTTTCCAAGTAGTTGGCAATTACACTATTGATCTTACTTACACTATCTTCATAGCGTTTCCGTTCGCGGTAGACAATTTGCAATTCTTCATCCAGATAGTTGAAATAAGAAGTAACCGGCCCGGACAAGTCTTGATGTTGCATGCGCAACTCTCGCAACAGCGGATGAATTTCATCCTGTAACATCTCTACAATACGCGACTCGTCATTAGAATTAAATTCTGCCTTTAAGCCCTCAATATTGGTGCGTATTTTATATAAATACTGATTGACTAGGGGAAAACGTAGTCGTTTTTGTGCAAACTCTAAAATGACCTCCACCCGCTCCAGGTTATCAATCAAATCGGCTAAGATGGCGCGATTACGCTTACTGGAAGAGCTAACAATATCTGGCTGCCCATACAAAGGGTACACATCATTAAAAATAATAGGGTCGGCCACAGCCAACTCAGGGTCTTTAGCTCGCTGCTCAATTAGGTTGTAGGTCGTTTCAATAAACTTCCACTCCACACTAGGGTGTACCGCCGTGTACTGCTCTCGAATCGTAGCTTCTATGCGGTTATCAATTTCATCGCGGCTACGCTCCACTGCAATACTAAATAAGCCAGTGAGCTGTTTAAATTGTAGTTCTACAAAGCTATGTATCGCATACGGCCTTGGCGAGCCGATTTCCAATAACCCAATTACTTGCTTTTCCTGATTGAATAGAGGTGCAACAAGGATACTCCGAATCCCCTGTTTTAGCAGGCCTTCCTCAATAGGCGTTTTATTAACTAATTCCTCAATATCCTCCACTAGAAGTACCTCCCCGTAGCGGCACGCTTTCTCGTATATGGAATTGGAGTTTGCTTGCGTCAGCAATTGCTCTTGGTGTGCTGCCAAAAAATCAAAGCGAATCTTATACTTATGCGCAATCATTTTCTCGGTGGGATAATCAATAGCAGTAATCCCTAATCTTAAGTTCGGAAGCTTTAAGTAAGCACCTACCAAATCTTCCAACATTTTAACTTTGTCAGGCTTGGTTACCGCATCGCGTTCTAATAAACTAAACTTAATACGCG
>JBCCRH010000503.1:0-3729 GCA_039208045.1 Bacteroidota bacterium | reverse complement strand
TGGCAATGTTTTGGCACAGCATTTTTGTCACCGAAGAGGATCGAGATTGGAGTGAGTTTGATCTTTTTCGACTGTTCCAGCGCTTTGCCTTGGGCAATATCAGAACGCTAGCCTATAAGGTTACGCTCAATAGCAAAATGCTGCTCTACCTGAATAATAATAACAACGACAAAGACAGCCCAAATGAGAACTACGCCCGCGAATTCCTCGAATTATTCACTATCCTAAAAGGAGAGGTTATCGGTACGGGCAACTATACCAATTATACCGAAGAGGACATTATCCAAGCAGCCCGCGTCCTCACTGGCTTCAACAATTCCAACTTTGATAACAAAGACCCTGAGACTGGCCTAGCTACTGGAACAGCCAGTTTCAACCAGCACGACCCTGGCAACAAACGCTTTAGCGCGGCCTTCGATCATCAGGTTATTATGGGCGCTACCAACGCAGCCGATATGTACCGAGAGCTGGATGACTTAGTGCGTATGATTTTCCAAAAGAAGGAAACAGCTAAAGCCTATGTGCGTCGCCTCTATCGCTTCTTTGTAAGTGACCGAATCAATGAGGAAATTGAGCAGAGCATTATTGGGCCGCTAAGCGATCAGCTGTATAATGATGATTATGTCATCGAAAATACGCTCAAAAAGCTCTTAAAAAGTGTACACTTCTATGATGAGGACGACTCCTCAAATACAGATGAAATCATCGGAGGAAAGATAAAAAGTCCATTGGAGTTAGTGGTGAGCTCTGTTGGCCTTTTTCAAGCGAATCAGATAGGTGTGCTTAATAATAATCCTGACCACTATAATCAGACCGCTAATTGGTTTTTAAATAGCCATTTGGCACCGATGGGTTTTAGTGTGTATCCCCTATCCGTAGAAGGCTATCCAGGCTTTTTTAAGGGGCCGAACTACAGCAAATTTTGGTTTGACCAATCTACGATTGCCTACCGCTTTCGGCTGCCACAGGCGTTTCTGAAAGGGCGCAGCGTGAAATCCAATCGAGTGCTTCCCTTTCAGATTAATCTCGTTAACTTCTTTGAGACCCATTTCACCAATTTGGAATATGCCGATCAACTCGTGCAGCAATTCTTGGCGCTCTGCTTTCCAGAAATGCCGACAGACGAACGCTATGAGTATTTCCGTCAAAAACTCTTGGGAGAACTAAGCCCTATCAACTGGCTATTTGAGTGGCAAGGCTACCAAGAAAGTGGCAATGACGAAGCGGTACGTGTGGCCTTGACTGCCCTCTTTGAAGCGGTAGTTGGTTCGCCCGAATTCCAAACCTTTTAAATGATTTCAATCTAAACGCATGAATAGGAGAAAATTTTTATCGAACTCCGCAGCATTGGGCCTGTATCCCCTTTTGGTGGGAGGCCTCCCCTATCGGGGTTTAGCTGCAACTACTCCATTCAATGTCAATCCGTGTGAGGTAACCGATCGCGCCGTAGTGATTGTCTTTTTGAATGGTGCCAACGATATTTTTAATACAGCCGTTCCCATCGCTCAATTTTCAGACTATGTCAATTTTCGGCCTACCATTTATCTGCCGGAAAACAGCCTGCTTACCCTTGATCCCAATAGCGCTGATGAGCAACTCTTGGGCTTACACCCGCGTCTGACTGGCTTTAAGAACCTCTTTGATGAAGGCCTGATGAGTGTAGTACAAGGAGTTGGCTACGACCAGCCGAACCGTTCTCACTTTAAGTCTACTGAAAACTGGCTCACCGGTAGTGGCGGTGGACTCGACAATCTCAGAGATGGCTGGATGGCCCGCTTCCTCAATGATCGCTATCCGGGGTACAATGGAACGCCTTTTGAAGGCGAGCCTGATCCGTTAGGTATGTTATTTGGCAATACCATTTCTACTGGTTTCCACTCCTCAGAAGAGCACCGCTTGGAGATTAATCTTTCAGGGCAAGATCCTGCAGGTTTTTACACCTTAATTTCTTCCTTAGGGGGAGCTCCCATTCCCAATATCCCTGCTTCTGAGCACGGCGATATGCTGGCCTATATCGAAACGATTAGCAATAGTGTAAATGTCTATGCAGAGCGCATTTCCACCACCTTCAATGCGGGTACCAATACAGCTACTTATCCTGATACTTCTTTTGGTAACCAGTTGCGTACGATTGCTCGAATGCTAGCTGGTGGCTCGCGCACCAAGCTGTTTATGGCAAGTAAGGGGGGCTGGGATAATCATAATAACATCAACACGTATGGCTCCACTACGGAAGGCACACACGCTAATCTTTTGGGTGACCTCAGCGACTCGATCAAAGCATTCCAGGATGACCTCGAAGCGATGGGACTCGATAATAAAGTCTTGACAGTAGTCTTCTCCGAATTTGGCCGTAAGGTGATCCAAAATGGTAGCCAAGGAACAGATCACGGTACCCTAAGCTCGATGTTTTTGATCGGTAAAGGGATAGAAGGAGGCATTATTGGCAACAATATCAACCTCAGCGATCAGGATACGCCTGGCGCTCCTAATCCCGATCAGATACAGCACGACTACCGTACCGTATTTAGCACCGTCCTCCAAGACTGGCTCGGCGCCAATGATAGCAGCTTGCAAAGCACCTTCCTCAACGAGGAATACTATGTGAATCGACCTTCCTTTATCAATACCAATAATTTGGTATCCGAAGAATGCTACTACACGCCTCAGGTGCCGGTAGCCTGTGCGTGCATCCAAGTGAAGCTCTACCTAGAAGGCTTTTATCGCTCAGGGCAAATGACCATGCATACCGATCTATCGGATGCCAACCTATTGCCTACTACACAACCTTATGACAATGCACCATTTAGCTACAGCGGAACAGAAACCGTGAGCGAATGGCCCGCAGATACTGTAGACTGGCTGTTAGTGGAATTGCGCCAAGCAGATAATATTGCACAGGTAGCAGCTAGAAAAGCAGTATTGCTACGCAGTGATGGACAGCTGATGGACGTAGATGGCACTCAGGGCTTGTCCTTTGAAGGCGTGCCAGACGGCTCGTACCACCTTGTCGTCATGCACCGCACCCATCTGGCGGTAATTAGTGCAGATACTATTTTGACTAATGCGCCGTCGTTTATCTACGACTTTACCAAAGGTGCATACATGGCACAAGGCGAAGGACAGCTCAAGCAGCTAAGCATTGGCTGGGCACTTATTGCTGGCGATCCAGATAACAATCAAATTGTCAACAATCAGGATTACAATACTTGGAAGACGGCACAAGGTCAATCTGGGCAATACCACAATGCTGACCTCAATGCCGATGGGATGGTCGACACCTCCGATTTAAATCTTTGGTTAGGTAACCGAAGTAAACTAGGACAACTCAAATAATAGCAACATGAAACGAATCCATAGTATATTAATTGCCCTAGTTTTACTTTTTGGTCACCAGCTAGGCGCACAAAGTATTGACTTGCAGCTCAATACCAACAAAAATTGTGACCAGACTACTTTTTGTGTAGACATACAAGTACAAGCAACATCGGGAAGTAGTGCCTTTGAATTGGGTGCCTCATCTGTACTGCTGAGCTATAATCCGGCGGCATTGGCCTTCAAATATTACTCAGCAGACCAGTTTAGCTCGATGACCAACTGCGGCGCAGGGGGAAGTACAAGCGGCTGGGCAACGCACCAGTTTGATGCCTACTCCCATCCGGGACTATTCAACCTAGTCCTCTACCTGAATGAAGGAGCAGCGAGCTGTCCTACGATTTTAGCAGAAAG
>JBCCRH010000502.1:0-3747 GCA_039208045.1 Bacteroidota bacterium | reverse complement strand
TCGCTCTCTAAGAGCACCTTAGCTTTGCTGAAGCTAAAAAATAATTCTAATGAGACGATTTCAACTTCTTGTGTTTATTCTACTGTTTTCCCATGCTTTCACTTTTGCCCAACACACGCTGACAGGCACGCTCCAAGACGACAAGCAGGAGCCCCTACTCTTCGCCAATGTACTTTTGCTCACTGAGGGCAATAAGCTGGTAAAAGGAGAAGTAGCTGATGCAGATGGCAATTTTACAGTGACTGATATTGCTTCGGGTTCCTATGTACTTAATATTTCAGCCATTGGCTATGAGCCCTTTCAGCGGTTCATCGAGGTAGAGGCCGATACCGAACTAGGCCTTATCTCTATTGCGACAAGCAGTGTTGCCTTGGAGGCAATCACCGTGACCGCCCAAAAAGCCGCTTTCGTGCGAAAAGCCGATCGGACGATCGTCAATGTAGGGAGCTTGCCTACTGCGGCGGGTGGAAGTGCGTTGGAGCTGCTGGAAAAGTCTCCTTCAGTGCGGGTAGACAGAGTTAGTGGAGCGGTATCCTTATTGGGGCGTGAGGACGTTTTGGTATTTATTAATGGAAAAAGGGCGCGCTTGGATGGCAATGAGTTGTTGCAATACCTCTCCTCTATTCCGGCTGCCAATATCATCTCGCTCGAACTCATCAATAATCCTCCGGCTAGTTATGATGCTGATGGTACCGGTGGGGTGATTAATGTGGTGTTGAAAGATTATGAGGCCAATAGCTTTAATGGTAGCGCTAATCTTTTTGGTGGCTATGGGGTGCGCGGGAAGTATGGTGGTGGCGTAGTATTTAACTACAAGTCGGGAAAGCTCAATTGGTATGGCGACTTGGCGACATCACAAGATTATACCGAGCAAAACTCCGATATTCGCTCTTCCATCCAATTTGACGATGGCTTATTGGGAACCACCCAAAATAGCTCCCGCCCTGCTTACATCGGCAATTACAACGGAAAATTAGGCCTGACCTACGACTTACAGCCCAACACTTCGATTGATATTTTTGGCACTTACGCCATCCGAAGATGGGAGTTAGAGGCCGAAACAACTACAGATTATGCAGGTACTATTTCCCCCGTACAGAATGACTTGCTTACAGGCAGTGAAACCAACACTACAAACCAGTACAATATCAGCACGCGCGTCCAACACCAATTTGGAAACGGGCATCGCCTGTCTTTCGATTATGACTACTTGAACTTTGATATTGTCAATCCCACCAATTATGCGCTCAGCAACTTTAATGGAAACAAGGAATTAGTGAACAGTCAGACATTCGAGACCGACAAAGAAACCCCCTTTGATTTTCATGTGCTCCGCTTGGATTACCAAGGCGCGCTTTCTCAAAATATTAATTTTGAAACGGGCGTAAAAGCAACTTTATCCGATGTTGCTAACAACACCGCACTGCTGGATGAAAATGGTGCCCCTTCCAACAACCCACTATTTACGGATCAAATGAATTTGACAGAAGAAATCTATGCTGCTTACTTTTCTGTAGATGGTGCGCTAGGTGATCATTTTACCTTTATCGGTGGCTTGCGCTATGAATATTCAGACCTAAATCTGACTGCTGTACAAGGGGATGTGGATCGCCAGATTTCTCGCTTGTTTCCGTCCCTTAGCCTCACCCGCAATTTCTCAGCAGTGACCCGACTCACACTGGCTTATCGAGAGCGCATCTCTAGACCTGGCTTTCAGAACCTCGCCCCTGCTTTTTTCTTCCTCAATCCGTATACCGTCCTCACGGGAAATATCCAGGCCCTCCCCAATATTAACCGCACTGCGGAGATCACGCTCAACTACCAATCGCTCTTTGTGTCGCTCAGCTATTCGCAAGATGATCATCCGATTGTGCGCTACGCGATTCCCCAGCTGAACCAGGAAGACAACCTCCTTTTGTTCGTTTCCGATAATATCGAAGGGCGCCAACAGATAGGCCTAAATGTAGGGTTTCCCATCACCTTCACCAATTTTTGGAATTCGCGCTATAGCATTAGCAGCTATTGGAGGCGCGATGAAATACAGTTTGGCGACCAGCCGATCATCGAAGAAAATCCATTTTTATCCATCGACATTGCCCAGTCTTTTCAGCTGCCCCAAGACTGGTCGCTGGAGCTGAGCGGTCGCTGGAATTCGCGCACCTATCAGGGCACCATCTACCAGTCGGAGCAGACATTCGTCAATTTTGGGGTGCAGAAGAAGTTTAGGAATAGCACCTTGGGGCTGTCGTGGTCAGATATTTTTGATACCGGCTCTTTCTTAGAATTTGTCAATGAACTACCAGAGCAGGGCGTCGTCTACAACTGGAATTACGATCTGGAAGGGAGCATTGTAAAGCTATCCTATACCTATAATTTTGGTGGCCGCAAGGTGAAGCAGTCGCGCAACTCTGGCGCTTCGGAGGTGCTAAGGCGCGTGAATGAGTAAAAGTCTTGATGCGAATCTGCTATGCTTGGCGTTTTTGGGTTAGTTTTGAAAAAGGGAGGCACTTACCTTTGACGAAAAAACAAGATGAAGATAAGTTTTATTGGATTGGGTATCATGGGTAGTCGGATGGCCCAAAATTTAGTGAAAAATGGAGTAGAGTTGACCGTTACGAATCGATCTGCTACGCCGGTGGAGCAGTTGGTGGCGGCTGGGGCCAAAGGAGCGGAGTCGTACCAGGAAGCTGTGCAGGGTGCGGATATTGTCTTTACGATGCTAGCAAATCCATCGGTGGTGGACGAAGTAGCATTTGGTGCGGCAGGTTTTGTGTCACATATGCCAGCGGATGCGCTCTGGGTCGATTGCTCTACCAATAATCCCTCGTTTGCGACCGCTATGGCTAGTCGTGCTGAGGCGGCGGGCATTCGCTACTTAGAAGCGCCGGTAGCAGGAACGAAGCCCCACGCACAGAATGCAGAACTCGTGATTTTTGCGGGCGGTGCAGCCGAGCATTTAGCGCAAGCGCAGCCCTTGCTCGACTTTATGAGTAAGAAGACGGTGCATGTAGGAGAGGTGGGCAAAGGCAGCGCGCTGAAGATGTTGGTCAACGGTATGTTGGCGCAGAGTATGATTGTGTTTAGCGAAGCAGTGCTCTTGGGTGAAAAGATGGGGTTGGATAGGGATTTCTTACTTAATTTCTTACCGAAAACGGCGGTGGCGCCGCCCTTTACAGCCTTTAAGGCAAGTATGATTAAGGAGGGGAACTACGAAGTGCAGTTCCCGCTAGAGCTGATGCAAAAGGATTTGCACTTGCTGAGCCAGACGGCTTATGAACTGGGGCATCCGATGTATTTGGCAAATTTGGCAAAGGAATTATTTGCGTTGGCGAAGGCGAAAGGGTTGGGTAGGTTGGATTTTGGGGCGATACATGAGGCGTTGGGGTAAACCTCCAAGATTAGCCATTTTTTTGTAGATTTGCTTCGTATAATAAGCCTGTATGGCTCACAATGACCAAATTGCAATCTGTTGTATTCGACCCCATTGTAAGCCCCGATTAAATACTCTAACTCAAACAAACACTTTTTACTACTCCTCAGTCGAGTGGGCAACTAGTCTTTACCAAATCTAAGCCATTGGAGTCTCTCCGAAATTTTGTAGCACCATATTGTACCATTCCTGATAGCGATTGGGAACAGATTACACCTAGTTTTCGCCGACGTGAAATTTCAAAGAATGAATATGTGCTTGAAGCGGGGAAAATATGCCGACATTTGTGGTTTTTGGAATCGGGCCTATTGCGGTAT
>JBCCRH010000501.1:0-3811 GCA_039208045.1 Bacteroidota bacterium | reverse complement strand
TTCGAATTAGCCCCTTTGAGCCGACCTACTGAAGATCAAAAAGCAACAACAGCAGCAGCTAGCAATATGCTCCAAGCAGCTCCCAATCCCTTTACCGCTAGCACAGCGCTCACTTATACGCTGGCGGCACCTACGATAGTTCGATTGGAATTGTATGATAATACGGGTCGCTTGGTGCGCATTCTTCAGGATGGAATGCTGCAAGCAGCAGACACCTACCAAATGGATATGGCTGGCGAAGCACTCGCCCCGGGGGTGTACTACTGCCGCATGACTGCCGGTGAGCAGGTGCAGGTCTTAAAGCTAGTGCGCGCTGGTTTGTAGTGCGTACAGGTCTACAAAATTTACTAATTTAAACCTCCACAAAACTAAACTTCTATGAAACCCTACTTAATGCTTGCTGGCATGCTGCTGGTATGTTGCTCCTTCACCTACCTTGCAGCACAAGAATCTGTCATTTTTAGTGAAGAATTTTCTACTCCAAATTTGCCTTCGGACTGGGCAGTAGATGATATTTCTGAGAATGGTGCCCGATGGGAATTCACTGACACGGGAAGAGCAACTGATGGACAATATTGGGACGATCGCCCAGCGATCAACTCCAATTCTGGCGTAGAGGGGGAAGGCGGCGCCTTTATGCTCGACTCCGATGGAGCATTCGAAGCGAATGCTCCTTATCCCCATCATTCTATCCTTACCACTAGGAGAGTCGATTGCACGGACAATGATGCAGTATGGTTACAATTTTATCAATATTACCGCAGTGGACTGACGACCACTACTATAGGTGTATCTAATGATGATGGTGCAACGTGGACGGATTTTCCTGTTAATGAAGCCATCGGTTTTGGGGTGGAAACGCAGAATGATGCCTTTGTCAGCCTCAATATTAGCTCCGTGGCCGCCAACTCCCCTGACGTACGCGTACGCTTCGAATTTGAGGGGATCAACTACTTTTGGATAATTGATGACGTACGTTTGGTACAGCCTGAAATTGGGATCAATAATCCACTCTACCCAGAAACTTATCCAGCAGAGCTGGGCGATAGCTTGAGCGCCTGGGGCATCCCCCATGAAATTGATCCACTTGGTGGCGCTTATGTTCCCAATGAATTGGTTGTCCAATGGGTAGATGGCCTAACGGATGCTGAAAAGCAAGAAACGAGAGATGATCTTGGCGTAGCCCGATTTGATACGTGTAGCTGTAGTGAGTTGGAGCTTTTTATCTTCCCTACTTTTCTTACCTCGGAGGAAAACTTATTGACCAATGGCGATTTTTCTGATGGCGATACGGGCTTCACCTCTGATCTTAATTCGGATTGCATGTGCAACACTGACTCTTATTGTGTTGGCACCCAAATGGTCGATAAATGCAACAACTTTGGCCCGTTTAACTTCGAAGAGTTCATCGATCCTGGCGTTGGTCAATTTATGATTGTAGATGGCCCGACGGTTCCTAACCGCGATATTTGGTGTAATACCGTTCAATTTGAACCCAATGACGATTATGTGTTCACCTTTAGAGCGCGAGAATTTGCAGGTGGGCCAAATCCTATACTGGAACTAACAGTAGGAGGGACAGCCATAGGTACAGCCACGATTGGGAATACTGGAGATTGGGAGCAATTTAACTTTAGCTTCACCAATAGTCAGGGCGCTATTAGTTTAGACGTTTGCTTGACGCAAACGAATAATGGCTCTTTGGGCTACGACTATGGCTTGGATGATCTATTTATGGCTAATTTGGATGCTGCTGGATTGATCTATCAGGATTCTATTGAGGAGAAAAAGGACAAAGCAAAGACGATGCCTGCCAAGGTAGAAGAAGCCGAATTTAACTACTACAATTTCGATATCGAAGAGCTAAAAGATACCTTACCGCTGGTGAGTACCCCCTACCCCGTTAATGAAAACACCCAAGAAGGAGATTTTGGAGACGATATGTTAATCGCCATTCTGGATACGGGCATCGATTACAATTATGCCTTTACGACTCCAGGATTTGGCTTTTTTGATATTAGCCCCTACATGTGGGAAAGCCCAAGAACTTCTACCTGCTACCCCAATGATGATAAAGGATGGAATTTCGTCCACTTCAATGATACGGACAAACAAGATAAGCCCTTTGATGATCATGGGCATGGCACGCATGTTGCCGGGATTGTGGTACAGCAATGGGAGCAATTTCGCCAGCTATCAGAGACTACTATCGATGGTTGTTGTAACCTGAAGCTCTTACCTGTAAAAACCCACGATTTTCATGGCCTTGGGAAGTTATTTGATGTGAGCTGTGGTATTGTATATGCTGCCGAGATGGGTGCTGATGTGATCAATGCCAGCTGGGGATTTACAGCAGTACAAGACCCTGATGATGGTATTCTGCATTATGCGATTGATTATGCCAATGATGAGGATCGCAACGTGCTGCTGGTCACTTCTGCTGGCAATACCGGAGTCAATATCGATGCACCGGTGGGAGCTCCTACCACCCCCAATTATCCATCAAATTACAATTTGAATAATATCGTTACGGTAGCAGCCTTGGATTCCGCAGATGTTAGGTGGCCCTTTTCTAACTTTTCGCCTACTACCGTTCATTATGCAGTGCCAGGTGTGGGCATCCAAAGTTCGATTCCTCTAGGGGCTTCTATTACGGACCCCACTGCCATTTGGGAACCCAAAAGTGGCACCTCTATGGCAGCTCCTGTGGTGAGTGCGTACGCTGGTGCGCTATTCTGTATGGATGATATACTGGATGAGCAGGAAGTGAAGGCGAAACTCAATACCTATAGCGTGCCAACGCTTGCCGATTGGAGTACGCTAAGTATCACCGGCAAAAAAATGGATGCAGGAACTTTTATTGCCAATCTCGATTTTCAGCAATGCCTCACCGCAGTAAGCGAAACGCTCAGTGCAGAAGCTCAAGTCTCGCTTTATCCTAACCCTACAGCCGACCTCCTCACACTCTCGATTAGTGATAATCAAGTTCCTATTCGACTGCTACTGTTGAGTGATGGCTTGGGTCGGACGATTTGGCAAGAACGGGTGAGCGGGGCTATTACAGATCTCAATCGCACGATCAATTTGAGTCAATTCCCTTCTGGTATTTATCAATTGAGTATATTTACTGGCCAGGGGATTCAAGGATTCTCTGTATTAAGGCAATAGACTTGTTTCGCCGACCACTAAATGGCTGCAAGCGGCAAAATTTTATCCTGCACTGCGTTAAAAAGCCTCGCCGATGCTTGGGCATCGCCTACGTTTTTTGCCTTGTTCAGGATAAAATTTGCTGCGCTTTCGCTCATTCGTGACCGGTGGAACAAGTCTAGTAGAAACCAACGCTCGTGTTCGCCGGAGGCGGACGACCATAAAATATGTTTAGAACCTGCTTGCTATTGCTGCTGAGTATGGGGTGCTTGTCCACCTATGCTCAGCAGCCTTCTTCGTTTTTAGAACAAATTCAGGCCACTAAGGCCATTGAAGATCATGCCGTGGCATTGAGTACCCTCGACCGTCTTATCACTGTCGCAGGGGAGCTCGGCTATGTGGATACGGTTGCCCTACTGCATCATAGGAAAGGGGTGACTTACAGTAAGATGGATGACATGGAAGCGGCTATCGCTGCTACTCAGAAAGCGATAGCCCTGCGGGCAGACTTAGCAGATACAACAGGCTTGGGGCAGAGTTACTACAACTTGGCCTACTTTTACGAGTGGAACAATCAAGCTCGGCAAGCCCTGGAAGCTTTTGAGCGAGCCGTGCAGCTTGGCGATGGGCCTAAGAATACCTTCTTTTTTTATGCTATTATTCC
>JBCCRH010000500.1:0-3851 GCA_039208045.1 Bacteroidota bacterium | reverse complement strand
TTCGTTGCTCTATTTTCTGGCTCAACTCAATCTTGGATTATTCCCATCTATTGGTTCATTTCCTGAGCAAGGCTGTTTGCAATTTTTTGCTGGAGCAAAAAAGGAAGATGCCATGGTGCGGTATTGGGCAGATATTTCCCAAGACACTTCCGATTGGAGCGTGCCCGAGCACGCTACACTGGCCAATGGGCCATTAAACAATGAGCAGGCCTATAGCTTAGATTATACTTTAGTCCGAGAGCTAATGCCCCACTCGGATTATCGATTTAAGGAACATATTGGTACGCAGCTAAAACTGGGGCTGGAAGAGGAGTATTGGAGTATGCTAAAGGCATATGCAGCGCTGCACAATGGCAGCGGACATAAGCTGGGAGGCTTTGCCTATTTTCCACAAGATGATCCTCGTTATGCTTGGGCGGAAGAGAAGGAATTGTTATTCCAACTGGACTCTGATCCCAGCATTCAGTGTGACTGGGGAGCGCTGGGAAGTGGTGCTTTTTTTATCAGCGAAGCAGCCTTGGGGCAGGCCAATTTTTCAGAGGTGGAATTTATCCAGACTAGGATTTGATTAAAAATAAAAAGCAGTACCTACCATTATATTGAACTTCGGAATCTCTGGATTATTCAGATAACTCAAGCGCCACATGGCCTCCACACGGAATACCTTGAAAATATTTTCAATGCCCACCCCTGCTTCCATAAATGGCCTACGGCTTGGTGTAGTAAAGCCCAAGTAAGTCTGGAAGGGAGGCACTTCTGTACCCGTAAAATCATCCACATAATTTAGGTTAGCTGCTTGATTGGCATCGGATAAGCTACCGATTACGGCCTTGAAATTTACTACTGCCCTTAGGTCAAGCTTCCTCACCCAGGGAATTTTATTAAAAAGATAGCCATCAAAATGATGCTCTAGCAGCATCATAAAGTAGGTATCGCTCGCAAATTCGTAGCGGTTTAAGGTATTGAACGTTCCTCTATTGGAAACAAAGCCTTCATTACCTGCATGTACCTCTGCTAATAAAAAGGGTACCGTACCAAAGGTTTTTCCCGCTTTAAAGCGATAGGAGAGCCAACCAATAGGGGGGATATTGACATAGTGTCTGAAGTAAAGGTCTAGTTTGTGATAGTTGTAATCAGAGCCAAATACGCCTTCTACTCCCAATGTATATTGTAGCTCGATAATGGGCTTGGTGGAGCCAAAACTTACTTGATTATAGTTGCCATCAATAATATTCTCGCCGGGCGCAAAGCGCGTCTTAAAGATCAATTCCGTCGTATTAATGGTCGTATCAATATTGGCAGGAATATCATTAGGGCCATCGAGATAACCATAATTAAAGCCTGCGCCATCGGGAGTGAGCGCCCCGTAGGGATCCATATTGCGGTTGAGTAGCGTAAGTCGGTTAGAGAAGCCTTTCTTCCAAGATCGCTCATAAAATATCTTCGCCTCTTCAACAGAAATCAGCTTTTGCAAAATATTCCTCCGAAAAGTACCCGAAAATAAGTCGCCCTCCACAAAGGTCTCACTACTTTCACTATTGAGGCTAATATCTTTCTTGTAGGCTGCCCCTAGCAGCACCCTCGGCTTTTTGCTAATGCGCCACTGTAAGTCAGCGCCGTATTTGAAATCTTGATCCCTAAAACCATAGGCTAAAAATCCACCAATTCGGAGTTGCTTATTAAAACCCGGCGTAGTGCGCAAACCAAGGCGCACCCGATTGCCTTCCACCGGATTATTACTATACACCGAAAAGTAAGGCCCAATTTCTACATTGCCAAACTCAAAGTAGCCCGTAAATATGGTCTCCAAAATCTGTACATAGGTCTTGTAGATCGGTACATTCTTTATGCTATCCACCATGGCATAGATGCCCTCTTCGGTGGCTTTTAGTGGTTCGTGCCGCACGCTTTGCCAGTAGCTCTCATCATTCTGTTCAATCTCCTCCAGGGTGTAGTCGGGGTCGCTTTCGCTAAAACGTTTTTTCGTATCGGGCTTATTGAGCACAAAGTCCTTGAAGGTTTCGGTTCGTCGCCCAATCATACCAGGAGTGCCTTCGGCGGCCGTGAAATCAACGATCATCTTTTGCTTGAACGGTACAAAGATATTCTGCAGGGTATCAAATTCCTGATAAATAATGACCCTCGAAACCAGGTTGATATTGACATCGGGGCTCATACGCATATTGACCCGCTGAATAGCAAAGGTGGAATCGGTTACCCAAAAATCGCCGAAAAAGGTATTCTCTTGCTTGCGCTTCGGCTTAAACTTCAGTTTATAGCTCCAGTTATTATTGATGTAAGCACTATCTTGAATATAGTACTCATAGTAAAACAGCCCTGCATCCGAAAAAGGACTAGCTAGTGGCTTTTCTAACACATAAATCCAATTATCGTAGATGCTAAATTTCTGATGGATTTTTTTGATATACTCTACTACGGATTGATTGCTAATACCCGATGTGCGTTGTCCCTTTATGACTTCCTTAGCATCTCCCTCTCCTTTTACATAATAGACATCGGCGAGGTTTTCATTCAAATAAACGGGGAGAAATGGCTTTTCATCAGAAGTGCTGTCAATATTTTCAAAGACAAAGGCAAAGGGTTTCATCCACTTCTTACTACGCAAGTCTTCATCAATATTTTCAAGGTCTAGCTCTACCTTGGAGTAGCTTTCGTATTGTACCGTATTCTGACTTTCTATCCGATTCTCATCTTTATTTTCTATGATGTTTCGCACAATGATATTCGCTGGATTCTCCCCTGCGATTACGACAATTTCTTCCAGCGTAAAGTCGGAGTTGCCCAGCGAAAAGCTGATAGAGATGGAGTCCCCTGCTGTAGGAATGGGCTTAATGCGTACATCATAGCCTAGCGCTGAAGCAGCGATGGAATCGGCAGGATTTTGTAGTTCGATAGTGTAATAACCATCCAAGTCAGTAGAAACGCCTAAGGTAGTGCCAGGGATGTAAACATTACTGAATGGTAAGCCTTCCTTGGTATCGGCATCCGTTACGCGGCCTGATATCACCTGCGTTTGTGATAAGGCAATGGTAGAAAGGCATAAGGGTAATAATAATAGCCAAATACGGCGCATCGTGATCGTAGTTTGTTTTCAACAAAAAAATTAATTCATCGGCATTGGCGCTTGATGAGCATTAAATAGGCGTAACTTCAGTGGCTATAATGATAATTAGGGCTGACGATAAAAACTAACAAGTGTTGGCGCTTCGGGAGATATACGTGGCGAATCGTCAGTATATTTGCAAAACGATTTCTCAATCTATATATTATTGCGCGTTATTACAAAAATAATCATAAATGTTGACACCATTTTTTGAGGCAAATGTCGTCGAAGCGGGGTGTGATGAAGCGGGTCGTGGTTGTTTGGCAGGGCCAGTGTTCGCTGCCGCTGTCATTCTACCTCAACATTTTCAGCATCCGCTACTAAATGACTCCAAGCAACTTTCCGAAAAAAAGCGCCTCGAAGCTCGCCAAATTATTGAACAAGAAGCCACTGCCTGGGCCGTTAGCCAAGTTGCCCCCTCTGAAATTGACGAAGTAAATATTCTAAACGCTTCTTTTTTAGCTATGCACCGAGCGATCGAACAGCTATCAACTACTCCCGAATCCTTGCTGATCGACGGCAATCGCTTCAATCCATACAAGAATATCCCTTTTCACTGTATTGTCAAAGGCGATAGCAAGCTGATGGCCATTGCCGCTGCTTCTATATTAGCTAAGACCTATCGCGACGACTATATGATGAAAATTGCACAGGATTACCCCTATTACGAATGGCAAAAAAATAAAGGCTATCCCACAAAAGCGCATCGAGCGGCTATTCAAGCTCA
>JBCCRH010000499.1:0-3856 GCA_039208045.1 Bacteroidota bacterium | reverse complement strand
CGAGATGATAAAACGAGTCGTATCACACAGGCCCAGATCATCGCATACAACGACACAGGTTTCGTCAATACCCACTTCCAAGCCATCATAGCTTACACATATCTCCTCATCCAAGACATAAGTGACAAGGTCGAGTCCATCGTCGCAATCCAGCGTTGCGCTGGCAATATTTTGAAACAAATCCGTATTCACACAGCTCGATTGTGGATAGCCAATTGCAATGGAGTCCGTAATAGTGCTTGTATTCGGCTTAACCGAAACATTAACCACCACCGTGCTATCGCAACCATTGACATTGGTGTAAACATAGGTATATTGGCCATTTGCAATGAGTTGCTCTCCTTCTGGAGCAATCGTCTCCCCTTCTTCGATAGCAAAAGTAGCCTCGCTACCTGATGCTGGGTAAAAACTAATAGCTACTTGTACGGTCGAGTCGCAACCATTTTGATCCGCTCCTGCTAAAATAAAGCTGCCGCTCGGATTATTTTCATCATATATCTGGCCATTCACTTCGATACTTTCACCAGTGCAAAGAGTAGTAGTAACTAAGCCAGGCTCCGAAGCTTCATAGAAGGACAGTGCTACTTGTATAATGGAATCGCAGCCATTTGCTGCAACGCCTTCCAGCACTATCTCCCCTGTCGGATTAGTGCTATCAAAAACAGTTCCACCCACTACTAACTGCTCATTTGTGCAAAGCAATTCATTGACTGTACCCTGGCTATTGGCTATAAAACTTAAATCGACATTCAGCAGTAGATCGCAGCCATCAGCTCCGCCACCAGGCACTACCACCGTCCCCTGAGGATTTTGTGCGTCAAATACTTGCCCTCCAAATTCAAAGCGTTCGTCTTCGCAGTACGTCCCTGAGAAATTATCTGATGATACCGGAGTGAGATTGATCGAGACGATAGAGTCACAGCCCCCACTACTTTCAATGATTTCAGTACCCACAGGATTGAGTAGATTATAAATCGTACCATTCACTTCGATACCAGGCTCATTGAAGCAAAGTGCCTCATTAATAGTTATTTCTGCCCCACTTACAGTGACCGTAATACTAGCTATACAGTTATTCAATTCATTGCCATATTCTACGAAGTAGGTAGTCGTTTCGGTGGGGCTTACCTGAATACTACGCCCCGTCATGCCATTCGACCAGTTGAATGTGAGGGTATTGATCCAATTCTGTTCGTCCTGCTCATCAGGAGGATTCAAGGAATTGATAGCTAATTGATCGACAGAAAGCGTAATAGGAGAACCATCGCAACTGGCAACAGTTGGGCCAATGATTTGCAGGTCGTCAATAATGTATAACTCTATGGTATCGGCTATACATTCATCAGAAGAGAGAATAATTTGTAGCAACTCCGGATCCTCCTGGATATTGTCTTCAATCGTTTGAATAAGAAGTTCTAGCTGATCCACTGGCTCATTGATAACGCCACGTGTTGGAATGCTATCGTAATCAAGTCCAAGCTGAGCATCGCCTTTAATGGAAAAAGTAAGCGGGAAAACAGCATCAGAGTAAGCTGTCAGATCAAGCTGCACCGCATTTTGGTCACAGCCCTCAATGAGGATAGGCGCATCAGGATCAATATTAGTACTCACATTCTCTTCTCCGCTGAAGGAACAAAAGCTTTCTGCTTCAAAAAATAGTGCCGAATCAAAGAATGGATCTCCTGCGTCCGCCAGCACGAGTTCCATGGTATAAGTTTGACAGGGCACTACTGCGGCCTCCGCTCTAAAAATAGTAGTAAAGCCATTATAAACTGGGAAACTCTGGTTCGTTACAAAAGATTCAGCATTCATTAAGGAACCATTATTTCCATCGCAATAAACATCAGGAGATACACTAAAATGCGTACCGGCCGTGCCTGAGTTGACGCTATTGATAGAAACGGGAAGCGTGGTGCCAGGTACTACTGCTAAGTTAGTGGTAGTTTCTTGACCATCCGCCGTACTTGGACCAGTGAGGTAAAAACCAAACACATCATTAAAGGGACTACACACAAAAGTAGGATATTCTTCTGATGCAAATACATAGCGAAATAGGATACTATCGTTAGCAGGAACGAAAGTGATGCGATAGATCGCTACATCTTCAATGATTTCACTATTTGCTAAAGCATCCAGCCCTTCATAGTTCGCAGCACTAATATTGTCCACATTAGCCAGCTCCGTAACGGGTTGATCAATACCTATGCGGTCGCCGCTAGTTTCCACCACCCCAGTGGTCATCACAAATCCGGAATCAATTCCTACGAATGCCTGTGCGCCAGAGAAAGAACCAACCGCCCCTGCTACACCCTCAAACTCAATATCAACCACTTCGATACCAGGACCAAAACAAAGGGCCTCAATAATATCTCTGGGAGTATTGCTGATGAGGTTCGCTTTTTCTACTTGAAATCCCTGACTAAGACCTTGGTGAGCCATACCCATCATAAAGAGGCTCATTAAAAGAATACATCTTTGTACCATTAATAGACTAGTTTTTAGAATGACATAATGAGCGAATCGCGAGGTACAGTACTGCCTCGCCATTCCAAAGGGTGGTCGTCATGAAAAACAATGGAGGGATAAACTTAGAACATTCTAGTGCAAAAGATGCCAGACCATTTCTTTCAGCAAAGCATCATCAGCTTTACCGGTATTATTGAAGTCGATACCTTTTGACTTTAAATCAAAACTTTTGAGTGTTGCTATCGCTTTACGCGTACGTTGGGGGGTGTAGAAACGGGCCGCCGCTCTATATTCTCGAAGAAAATAAGCCGAACGGAGCTGCAAGATACTCAGTAATTCCTTTTCCGGCAAATTTTTGGCATAGTGATACTGAAACAGTTTACTATAGAAATTGTAGAGCGACCCAATCACTACCGGCAGTGGATTCTTACGCGGATTGGAGGCAAAGTACTGCACAATACGGTTTGCTTTCAGAATATTGCGCTGCCCCAGGGCTTTTTGTAATTCAAATACATTATAATCCTTACTAATGCCAATGTTTTGCTCAATATGCTTCGCATTGATAGTCGTACCTTCCGGTAAATTGAGTGCTAGCTTATCCAGCTCGTTCGATAGTTTGGATAGGTCGGTGCCTAAATATTCTGCCAGTAATATCCCAGCCTCAGGCTCTACCCGCAGCTTTTTGCCTTTCAGATAGCCACTAATCCAGTCTGGTACTTGGTTATCGTACAAACCCTTCGCCTCAAAAACAGTAGCATTTTTCTTAAGTGCTTTCCCGAACCCAGAGTTGAAATTAAACCGCTTATACTTATAGCAAATCACAAAGACCGTAGTAGCCGCCGGTTTTTCAACATACTTCTGTAGCTCCTTAAGCGTACGCATCTCCTGAGCTTCCTTCAAAATCACAAGCTGATAAGGCGACATCATCGGGAATCGCCGGGCCGTATCGATAACAGCCATATGATCGGTATCTTTCCCGTATAAAATGGTTTGGTTAAATGCTTTCTCTGCCTCGCTCAGCACCTCTTGCTCAAAGTGCTTAGTCAAGGCATCAATGTAGTAGGCTTCCGCGCCGTGCAAGAAATAGACGGGCTTAAATTGCTTGGCCTGTAGGCCGGAAAGCAGGGTATCGAAATCTCGCTGTGTCGCATTCATACTTCAAAAATAGAAAAACTGATGAAGAGAAAGAAAGCTCTCCCACTATCCTAACCACATTAGGCACTTTAGGGCACATTAGATGCACGGAAGTCTACAAAACAAAGCCTGCTGTCTCATGAAATAAGTTGACACCAAGGATGTTGAAAACTTATGTAAATTAGTCAAGAAATGGCAAAACAAATGACAACCGAAGAGCGCCGACGGCGCCGTTTTAGCGAGGCCTTCCGCAAGG
>JBCCRH010000498.1:0-3885 GCA_039208045.1 Bacteroidota bacterium | reverse complement strand
CAGAAAAAGGGCAAGTCAGAATTCACAAATCTTGGGTTGTAGAACTATTTTACACTAAAAATATTCAATAAAAGCTATGATAGAGACAGATATAATAATAATTGGTGCTGGTCCTTGCGGATTATTTACGGTATTTGAAGCAGGCTTACTCAAGTTGAGATGTCACTTGATTGATGCCCTTCCTATACCGGGTGGGCAATGTGCAGAGATCTATCCCAAGAAACCGATATACGATATTCCAGGCTTTCCCTCTATACTCGCTGGTGACCTCATCGATAACCTCATGGAGCAGATCGAACCGTTCAAGCCTGGTTTTACCCTTGGCGAACGCGTAGAGACGGTAGAAAAGCAAGAGGATGGCTCATTTGTTGTTGTTTCTAGTGGTGGAACCGTACATAAAGCACCGGTAGTAGCTATTGCGGGAGGATTAGGAAGCTTTGAACCACGCAAACCGCCTATCAGCAATATCAAGGATTTTGAAGATAAAGGAGTAGATTATATTGTCAGAGACCCAGAAAAGTACAGAGATAAAGACGTCATCATTTCAGGTGGGGGCGACTCAGCGCTGGATTGGAGTATTTTCTTGGCAGAAGGTGTTGCCAAATCCGTATCCTTGGTACACCGCAGAAGCTCTTTCCGTGGGCATCCCGATTCGGTAGACAAAGTGATGGCACTATCACAGCAAGGAAAGGTCAACCTGATTACCGAAGCAGAGGTGAAAGAAATTTTCGGTAATGGCAAGCTGAACTCCGTTGGTATTGTACACAAAAAGACCAAACAAGAAATCAAAATGGATACCGACTACTGGTTGCCACTATTTGGCTTAGCCCCATCTTTAGGGCCTATTGCCAATTGGGGACTGAGTATTTCCAAGAGCTCCATTGAGGTAGATACTTTTGATTATAGTACCAATGTTCCCGGCATCTTCGCTATCGGTGATATCAACACCTATCCCGGTAAACTAAAGCTGATCCTTTGCGGTTTTCATGAGGCAACATTGATGGTTCAATCAGCCTTCAAGATTGTATATCCAGATAAAAAATTGTCGTTCAAGTACACTACTGTGATGGGTGGTGTGACTGGATTTGCATCATGAGTGATATAAAAGTTACTGTAATAGACCGGGAAGGCACGTCCCACAAACTCGACGCTCCAACAGACATGAATATGAATCTGATGGAGCTTTGTAAAGCTTATGAATTGCCTGTAAAGGGTACTTGTGGTGGAATGGCTATGTGCGCCAGCTGCCACTGCTATATTGAATCGGAGCATGAGCTTACAGAACCTTCTGATGATGAAGAAGATATGCTCGATCAAGCTTTCTTTGTGGAAGACAACAGCCGCCTAGGTTGCCAGATTTATATCAAAGAAGAACTAGAGGGTTTAGTCATTCGCCTAGCAGAAGACCAAGCGGAGGACTAAATCTACTTAATTTGAGTTCCCCTAAAATTTCCGTATCTTCCAGCGCATACGAAGAACTAATGATCTCACACTAAATTAGATAGCAAAAACAAAAATCGTTGAAATTTACTGAATTTGATTTTACACCCGCGTTGCTGGAAGGACTAGATGCAATGGGATTTGAAGAGGCCACGCCTGTACAAGAACAAACCATACCCATTATTCTAAAAGGCCAAGATGTACTAGCTGTCGCTCAGACAGGTACCGGAAAAACAGCTGCTTTCCTACTCCCTATACTCAACAACTTGGATGGATCAGATGAGGAAGGTCTCACCACCATTATTATAGAACCCACTCGCGAATTGGCCATTCAAGTCGATCAGCAACTCGAAGGATTTTCCTACTTCACCCCAGCTAGCTCCATTGCCATTTATGGGGGTCGAGGGGGACAAGCAATGGAGCAGGAAAAGCGGGCGCTCAAGCGAGGTGCTTCCATTATCGTGGCTACTCCCGGCCGACTCAAATCCCACCTCGATCTGGGCTATGTCAACCTAAAAACGGTCAAACACCTGATATTGGATGAAGCAGATCGTATGCTGGATATGGGGTTTGCACCAGATATCATGCACATTGTCAACAAACTCCCACGCGATCGACAGACTTTACTCTTTTCGGCTACCATGCCCCCACTCATCCGCAAGTTTGCCCGGCAATTGCTACGCGACCCCAAAGAGGTGAATATCGCCATTTCTAAACCCGCAGAAAAAATCTTGCAAGCGGTCTACGAGGTAAATGATGCAGGCAAAATTCCACTAATTGAGCACCTCCTCACCAATGCTGGCGAAAAGCGCATCCTCATTTTCGCCAGTACCAAAAAAGGAGTACGCGAAATTTATCAAACCCTCTACCAGAAGAAATATAAGATTGGAGCCATCCATTCTGACCTCGATCAGAAAGCAAGAGAAGAAGCCCTACTAGCCTTCAAAAATGGTTCTGTAAAAATCGTAGTAGCCACTGATGTCTTGTCAAGAGGTATTGATATCAGCGGTATCGATGTAGTGATTAACTACGATGTGCCCAACGATGGAGAAGACTACATCCACCGCATTGGCCGAACTGCTCGTGCAGACGCCTCTGGCGTTGCCCTCACGTTTGTCAGCGAAGATGAGTGCTACCGCATGCACAGAATCGAAGCCCTTATGGAAATGCAAGTGATGCGCGCACCCCTACCTCCTGGCAACCCCGGCGTGCCATCGATGCCCTGCTCCGAACGTGCTAAAAAGAAAAGATACAGTCGCTCCAATAGTGGCCGAGGCAGACATAAGGGAAGAGGCCAAAAACGCTCCGATCGACGCCCCAAACGCAGAAGTTAAAATCGAAGAAAAGTCAATGCCAAAAGTCACTCTTTTGAAGCAATCTTTTGCATGAAGCAGCAGCCACAAAGCAAGCATCTTCGCAGTGAAGTTACTCATTCACTAAATGAATTTGCTTGCTATGAATGTCCAATCCAAAGAGAATTATACCTATAAGATTCACCAAGCTGGTAATAAGCTTTGCAGCGCCGAAGAAGCGGTAAAACTGATCCGATCAGGAGATCACGTCTTTGTCCATGGCGCTGCGGCTACCCCACAAACCTTGCTCCAAGCCATGGTTAGGAGAGCGCCAGAGCTGAAGGATGTTAGCATCTACCATATCCATACCGAAGGCTTTGCCGACTACGTCGACGAAAAATATGAAGGCATCTTTCATCCCAACTCTTTCTTTATCGGCGGAAATGTACGTAAAGCGATCTCGACAGGTCGTGCACAGTATATTCCGATTTTTTTGAGTGATATTCCTCACCTTATTCGCCAGCAGATTATCCCCGTGGATGTGGCCTTGGTGAATGTTTCTCCTCCTGATATTCATGGGTACTGCTCCCTCGGCGTTACCGTAGTGGAGACCATTGCGATGATGGAACAAGCTAAGACCGTCATTGCACAGATTAACCCCAATATGCCCCGCTCCCACGGCGATGGACTCGTACACCTCCGCCAATTTGATGCCATGGTAGAAGTAGATGAGCCGATCTATCAAGTAGAGGTAAAACCACCAACGAACATAGAGCTAAAAATTGGCCAAAAAATTGCCGAGCTAGTAGAAGACGGTGCGACCCTACAGATGGGTATTGGAGGCATCCCAAATGCGGCCCTACTGGCACTAGGCAACCACAAAGACCTCGGTATTCATACCGAAATGTTCTCTGATGGCGTAATCGACTTGGTCAAGAAAGGGGTTATCAATAACAAACTAAAAAAAGTACATCCACACAAAATTGTCTCTTCTTTTGCCATAGGCTCAGCAGCGCTCTATGATTTTATTGATGATAATCCGGAAGTCAATATGATCGATTGCGCTTTCACCAATGATACAGCGGTAATCCGCACCAACCCTAAAGTGACGGCTATCAACAGTGCCATTGAGGTAGACCTAACGGGGCAAGTT
>JBCCRH010000497.1:0-3898 GCA_039208045.1 Bacteroidota bacterium | reverse complement strand
CAAGAGAAAAAAGACCAGCCCTGCCAAGCTATCGAGATAGCCTGCTCCAGTATGCATCAAAATTTCCGTGACTGAGCGGACAAAAAGAGTTAAAATACCTAAGGCGATAGGCACATCTATATTCAACTTTCGCTGCCGGAGTCCCAGCCAAGCCGATTGTAGATAACTTCTGGCGCTATAAAATACAACAGGGAGCGCAAGAAGGATATTTAAGTAACCGAATACTCGGAAAAAAGTCGTGTCTGTGGTTTTATCCAGCCCCAAATATTCTGGAAAGCTCAGTAACATGATATTGCCAAAGGCAAAACCAGCTACCCCTAGCTTGTAGAAAAAGCCCCGATCAATCATGGGTCGCGCCTCGTCTTCCAGACTATTGAGGTTGATAATAGGCGCATAACCAATGCTGTCCAGCAGCTCCACTACGCTTCGTAAGCTGGTCTGATTGGGATCAAATACCAGGTTGATCTCCTTTTTCAAGAAATTGACCTTGGAGCTGAAAATATGCTCATTAAGGCGATAGAGATTTTCGAGTAGCCAGATGCAGGAAGAGCAATGAATCTGTGGGAGAAAAAAGGTAACTCTGGTCTTTTCGCCATCGGTAAAGTCGATCAGGCCGTCGATGACGCCAGCTTCATCCAAGTAGGCATAGGATGCCTTGCGTTTGCCTTTTAGGCTAAACGCCGCATCGGAGTCAATAGTATAGTAGTTGCAGAGGTCATTCGAATCCAAGATTTCGAACACGGTCTTGCAGCCTTCACAACAAAAATGGTACTCCTCCAAGGAAATGGAAGTATCTGGACACGTCTCCCCACAATGGTGGCAAGGAGGCTGCTCGAACACCAAAGCTTTGGTGTTCTGCTGATTTACTTTTGCTGGACTAGACATTGGCGGACTAATTTTGAGTAAAATTAAGCCAGCTGTTTGTTTCAAGAGGTGACATTTGTCACCTCCTTGAGGTGCGCTTTGGCAACTTGTTTATTGCGGGCTGATCGGCAAATTAGGTGGGGGCGGGTGCCAGCTTCGCGGGCAGGCATTTAATTGATTGAGACGACTCGCGGATTGCAAATCCGCTGGGCACGTGCTGGGCTCTTTTGTTTATTCCTGCCCTAGCGAGCCTACAACTAGCTCAAACTGCTCCATCTCTTCCGCCCGCTCCGGCGTATAGACCGGAGTCGTCAGCTCAAATTTAAAGGTATAGCAATGCGCTTGCAGTTGTAGCTTATACCAAACCCGCTTTTGCTGACCCGCCACCTGCTCAAAAGCTTGCAGCACCAGGTGATCGCCCACACTCACCATGCGTTTTTCTTTTAAGATGACATCTGTTTCTGTAAAAGACACTAGTGCGTCAGGGCAGTTAGCTTCAATGTGCAACCTACCCAAATCGGCCAGTTGATACAAGCTATCAGCCTCTACCAGTAGCGTAGCGTCAGGTGGCAGATGAAGTTGCGCTGGCACATGCAGTATTGTGCGCACCCAATCGGGAGGTAGGGGAGTGGTGGGCGCTTCTTCCGCCGTGGATGCCTCATTTTTGGCCAACCATTTTTCGGCCAGGCTGCCCTCAATAGGGAAGCGCTTGGGAGAAGCGAAGAGCGGTGAGTAGACAACTACCTCCTTTCCTCGTATTTCACTCCATATTTCATACGCGCTAGAGTCTGCCTTGAGTAGGAGTTGCGCTTTCGCTAAATGGCTGGCTTGATCCGTTGCTTGTGCTTCTACTTTGCGGTAAGCCTTGGTATCATCTATGATGAGTAATTCCTCATCAATTTCGAGGAGTAGGCGTTGGGTGTCCCCAAATTGATAGAGAATGAACTGCCGCTTTAGTGATTGGTCAACGGCTTGGGCAGGGGCCTGCTCAATAGATTCCAAAAAAGGGGTGCTGAGGCTATACGTATGGAAAGGGCGAGCGTCTTTGTAGAAATAGAGTTGATTGCCCTTGATTTTTGCCCAGTAGGTAGCACTAGTAGTGTACTGATCGTATAACACGCACTCGGCTAAGGCTCCTTCTTTTACAGGAACCAACCCTTCCTGTTGGATGAGGCCCGTGAGCTGGGTTTGTTCCACAAAAAATAGGCGATCGCCTAGGTGAAAGAATAAGCGCCCTAGGCCATTTTTAAACTCCAAGGCAAATTCTCTGGTGATGCCTTCTTTAAGTAATAGTTCGTTGTCGTTTGTGCTGTCGCAAAACGCGGGAGTGGCCAGTAGGCAGCTACTAGCTACTACGAGCCCAATGAAAAAGTGTTTCATCAATATTGGGTTAGTAAGAGCATATTAGGCGTTCGCTCAAAAAGCGAAGTCTCAACGTGCTCTTCGTTCTAAGTAAAAAGTAGTCGTAGTAGTGTAGATAGAATATGGCCGGGAGGGGGGTAAGGGTTGGCCATTTGCTCTTCACAAATATAAATCTTTAAACGTATATATCCTATACCAATATGGGGGTATTTCTAGTAGACTTGTTCCGCCGGTCGCGAATGAGCGAAAGCATAGCAAATTTTATTCTGAACAAGGCAAAAAACGCAGACGATGCCGTAGTATCGGCGAGGCTTTTTAACGCAGTGCAGGATGAAATTTTGCTGCTTGCAGCCATTTAGTGGCCGGCGAAACAAGTCTAGTAAAAATTTGTGCAGCTAGATGGGCTTTAATATCTTGCATGGTACGCGCTAAAACAACAAAATCAATCCCAATGACTATCAAATCGTTCTTTCCTTTTTGCCTGCTGTTGCTTTGTTTCCATTTCAGTAAGGCCCAGTGGAATCCCCTATCTTTTGAATTTGAAAGTGCCTTATATGATCTCTATTTTTTTGATGAAACTACCGGTGTGGTAGTAGGTGATGGTGCTATCTGGCGAACTACCGATGGAGGCGATAGCTGGCAATCTTTAGCACTGACTGATCCTACGCTCGTTGGTGCAACGATCAAGGCTGTTCACTTTTGCCCGGGCTGCACAACTGGTTATGCCGTAGGACAAAATACTGTGACGGAGCAGGCTGTTATTTACCAATCTGAAGATAGCGGACTATCGTGGAGTGAGCTGACTGCCATTCCTAATCCGCCCACTATCTGGCAAGATGTATTTGTGGCGGCTAGTCGAGTACTAATCGTAGGGAGCGAAGGGCGCATGATTCGGAGCCTGGATGGCGGCCAGAGCTGGGATGAGCCAATTGATTTTCCAAATACAACGATCAATTCTGTGGCGTACCGGCCCGGCACGAACCAAACGGTATATGGCACCAATTTGGGTGTCTACCGAGGCACCGATACCTGGGCGAGCCTTTCTAATGGCTCTTCCAATATTCAAGATGCTTATTTTGATGGTGGCCTTGGCTATGCCGTGGGGGGCAACAAGATCTATCGCACTTCTTCTAATAATTCTGTCAACTATAATCGAGCGTATAGCACCAATCCAGCATTGGAGTTTCAGTGTGTGGTGGGCTATGCGAATGGCCGGATGGTCGGTTCTTCTAATGGTATTTATTATATCGTTTCTCATGGTACGAATAACTGGGGCATTCAGCCTTCTACCCTGGGCTATAGCGTAACGGCCATTGATTATATTGATGGCCAGATCGCCTATGCTGCTACCGAGCAAGGGAAAGTATTAAAAATAACCGCTGGGCATGAGCTCACTGCTCCTGTCGTCTACTTTGATAATCCTCCCGGAGCGTGCCTTGATGGAACGATTACATTTGGCAATGTCAATTTTAAATTTGGACATGATTACAGCTGGGAAATCAATGGAGAGGCAGTGGCCACTACGCCAGGGCTGATTCATACCTTTGATTCCATTGGTACCTATGATATTCGCTTGACTGGCGATAACGGCTCTAATACCAACTCGTTTTCGACCACTGTCTTAATTACCAATCCACCTGATACGACCTTTGCCATTGGCGTGCCAGAGCCT
>JBCCRH010000496.1:0-3942 GCA_039208045.1 Bacteroidota bacterium | reverse complement strand
GCCCAAAAGCCATCGGTCGAAAGCATCAGCTGTACGCCGGCCCACAGCACAATTGCGGTAACGCCAATCATCAGAAAACCTTGGAACATATTGGTAAATACATGCGCATAGGTCCCTCCAAACAGCACATAGCCCGTCACAAAAACCAGCGTAATGAGCAGCGCAACTACATTACTCACCCCCAGCAATTTTTGCATGACAATGGAAATACCGCCCACTAAGAGGACGATAAAAGCAATGGTCAGCAAATTCGTAAAGGCAAAGTAGAGCGAAAAATTCTTGGAGTCGTAGCGCTTTCCGATCCAATCGGGAATAGTCAGGGCGCCCATATCAACGCCCATTCGCCGAAAGCGAAAAGACAGCAAAATTAGCATGCTCACAAAGCCCAGATACACCCCTAATCCCAAGTGAATAAAAGCCGACAAACCATCCACATAGACAAAGCCTGGATTAATGATAAAAGTAGCCGCTGACGCGGTTGCAGCGGCTAAAGTTACCCCTACTTGTAGTGGCGACAAATCTCCTTTCCCGATGGCAAAGGAACTGAAACCGTCGGTTTTCTTGTGCCCTAGCCATCCGAGATAGGAGGTGCCTATTAAGTAAATCACAAAAAGTATCCAAGCAAAAGTCATGGATGAACGCTGTTAGCTTTTAGTTTGGTGGTAAATTAAAGCGCATTTCCAAGGTGTACAAACCACGTGTAGGAGGTGCCGCTGTAAATTCACGCAAATCTTCGTTGAATAAGTTATTAGCTGCCGCTGAAATCGTCAGCATATCACTTACTCGGTAGCCAATGCTCAAATCTACTGCTACAAAACCACCTAGTGGGCCATAATTATAGGTATCTGCACTTCTAGCATCTTCCACGATTGGCACACCACGATAGGTAAAAGGCGTTCCGTCATCTCTTACCAAGGTCTCTGAAGCAATTTGGAAGCTGGAGAAGTAGTTGTACTCCTGTACCCAGCGCGCGAAGATGCTTCCAAACCACTTTTTATCGCTGTAGTTCAGCCCTACACCTAACTTATGCGTTGGTGCGTTCACTAGAATATCCAAGAAGTTTACCTCCCCGTCCCCATTGAAGTCATTGTCCATATCATCTTCATCCACTGAAAAGTCGAAGTAAGAATAGTTGAGCGTAGCGCTAAATGCTGAATTGAAGTAGTAGGTAGTGCTAAAATCAAAACCAAAGGTGTTGACTTGACCAAAATTAATGTAGGAAGCTACAAAACCACCTAGCCCAGCAAAACCAGACTGTACTTTATCAATCGGCACATCGCCTCGCTCTGTAGCGACACCAAGAACCGTAAGAGGACTCAAGAAATCAGTAGAAATATTATAGTAAGCATTGGCATCTATAAACAAACGATTCTTCGCCAGCTGCCCGCGGTAGCCTAGCTCAAAGGTTTGAATTTGCTCTACGCGCTGTCGCTCTATGACGGTACCATCTGCCAATGTGAAGCCATCCGAATTCCCTAAAATTAAGCCGTTGAACAAATCGCCAAACATATTCAAGATCGTAGGGGCCGCAATACCTTCTCCGTAGGTCAAACGCAACGTTCCATGATCCCCAATATAGAGTAAACCAAACTTAGGAACTAAGTTAAATTCATAGATTTCGTGATAATCCGCTCTAGCAGCCGCCAAAGCTCGGAATTTACCAAAATCGTAGGTTAAATGCGCATATCCACCAACTTGATATACATCGATAGAGCCATCACTATCTAATAAGTAAGTGCCCTTACTATCTGCCATATCCAACTGGTACTGTACCCCTGTTACTAAGGATAAACCACCGAAGTTATTGTTATACTGCGCCTCCGCATTGAAGCGCTGAGAGTCGTCCTGGAAAAGTGCTCCATTACCGAAAGAGCTCGCACGTGCAGTTGCTACAGGCACGCCTGCGTCTAATGCTCCGAAGTAGTTTTTGGTGCGCTGATCGATCGCGTAGGTACTATCCGTTCTACTTTGTGTGTAGTAAGCTTGCGCAAAAAAGTTTTTGCCTGACAAGCGGAGTTGATAGTAATTTACCGACCAATCTTTGATCTGATTACGCCCCACATTAGTAGGTGATAGATAGTTACTGTTGCTGTATCCTGCATTGAAAATAATGTCCAAGTCATCTACTGGTGTGTAGTAAAAAGCTGCTTCTGCCCTTGTAAAATTCACCTCTGGGTCTAGCTCAAATTCATTGTAGCCTTCTTGCACACCATCAGGTATCGGATTTCCATCGTCATCAAACGCACCTACTCGGTCAATAAATACCGAATCTGACCACTCAAATTCAGTTGCTTGCGTATACTCTCCCATGATTTTGTACGCAAATTTATCGCTCAATACTTGGGCATGGCGCAGGCGTGTAGACAAGAAGAACTCTCCATCACCACTCACCCCGGGATTAATCGCAGCAATGGTTCCTTCGGAAGTGCGAGGATCTTTAGTGATGGTATTAAGCAAGCCATTGTGGGCATTGGGGCCATAGAGCGTGGCATTAGGGCCAAGAATCACCTCCACGCGCTCAATGTCTTCCTTGATGGAGGTGTTGAGTGGCCCAAGGGGCAAGCCAGTTGCAATCAAGGTCGAAAAGCGACCATCGGTTACTTGCAAGTTCTTCGAGTTAAAGTTGGAGTTGAAGCCTCGAATATTAAAAGCTGGCGTAGCAATGCCCGCTCGGAAGTAATCTACCCCCTTCTGGCGAGCAATTAATTCCCCAGGGTTACCGGCGTACTCTTCGATTTCTCTGGCGAAAATCGTTTCAATAGTAGCTGGACTCTCCGTCAGCTTCTCTGGTTTCTTGGAGCCGGAAACTACCACCACATCTAAATCTGCACCTGCTTCAAGCGCAAAGTCCACTGTAACGGTTTCACCAGCTTTCACTGTAACTGCTTTTTCTTCTGATACAAAGCCAATATAACTTACAGAAAGGGTATACATACCTTCAGCAAGGGTTAAGCTATATTCGCCATTAGCACCCGTGGTAGCGCCTTTAGTTTTCTCGACAACCGTTAAGGTGGCCAAAACAAGTGGTTCACCTTCTACATCGGTTACAATTCCTTTGACGGTGCCTGTTTGGGCGAACAGCCCCGTACTAACTAATAAAAGGAGGAGGAGGGTAAATAGTCTTCCCATGAAACTTGATTTTAGTTGTTAGAGTTAATTTGACTACAGCAAGACTGAAAACAATTTCATTCGTTTCAAATCATCGATAGCCAATCAAAATTTGGTCTCGCTAATGTATACCGAAAGGAAAAAACTCCAGTCCACCCAAAAAACTCCAAACCCATGGACTTTAAAAAGAAAAAAGCACTTCAAAACCCCTTAACTCCCTAATCCTCAAACCCTTAAACCATCCACCCTCTTCCCTGGACTTTACTCTATAAATTTTTTAATCGCCTCATTTACTACACTTGCCCCATCCCACTGCACAAAATGCCCTGCCTTGGGTACCATCACCAACTTACTATTGGGAATCAAAGCCTGCCCCTTTTCAGCGACTGCCACTGGGGTAAGCGTAGGATGTAGAATGCGGTTGGGAATCAAAGCATCCGCCTCTCCATACATCACCAAAGTAGGTACACTAATCGATGGTAACTGCTCAAATACAGGCTGCTCCAACATCCCATTCACGCACTTCGGAATCATTTCACAATAGGCATCATAGTCCGCTATCGCGCGCATCGCCAAGCGATCTGCTATCATAAATCGAGCATCTTCTGGCATCTCAAAAAAGTTAATCTCAAAGTTTTTGATGATCTGCGCTTCAGGTGTCGCTTTCACAACAGCAGGGGTGAGCACCGCTTTAAACCAAGCTTTTTCTTGATCTGTAAAGACCTCAAAACCAGCGGGTGCAAGCAAAACTAGCTTTTCCACAGCCGCTACCTCATCGAGCACTACATGCATAGCAATTTGCCCTCCCATCGAGTGGCCAACCAGCGTAATCTC
>JBCCRH010000495.1:0-3966 GCA_039208045.1 Bacteroidota bacterium | reverse complement strand
TTTGACTGTAAGTAATGGTGGCTAGGCACCAAAAGACGAAAAAGGTAATTGAGTTTTTCATATTGTACGTTGAGTGATTTCTTTACGTACAAATCAATGCTTTATAGCTATTGGAGCTTCGGAGATTAGCGGATAGTGATGGTATTTTTACGCCAAATGATGGGAGATTTCGCGCAAATGTAGGACAAACAATGCGTTGACGACCTTTTGTGTGGAAAGTATTTTCTAAACTAAGCCTTCTGGCAAATCCATTTCCAACACTTTATGCGCTTCGTCCACGCTTACGATCAGGGAGGCATGCAGTGGAATCAACACCTCTTTTCCCGCTCTACGGATGAGCGCGAGCTGCTGCATGGGGAGTTCTACTAATTCTTCGATGATACCCAACGCTCCCAAGCTTTGATCTACCAGGGTAAAGCCTATCAGTAACTCCAAGCCTTTCGTCTCTGCCACTATTGTCTGGGCTTTTGGGGAGAGGTCGCTTTCGCGTAAATAGCAGGTTTTACCATTGAGCTGGCTAGCCGCTTCTTTGGTATCTACCTCTTCCAGCTTGATGAGGAGTAAGGCCTTATCTTCCACCCCCTCGATAAAGTAGGGTACAGGTTGGCCTTTCATCTGAACAAAAAGGACTTCTGATTGCTGTACATCAGTAAGATAGGTCTCCTCTATTTCTAGGCGCATCCATCCTTTCAGGCCATGTGGTTTTCGGAGCGTGCCGAGTTCGTGTAGGTTCACGATGTTTTCTTTTGATGATAAGCACAAAAATAAAAAAAGAAATCCTGACAAAGGAATGGTCTACCTGAAGTAGAAAATTGCTAACTAGTTGTAATTATGAAACTGCTTTCCAACAAAACGCTATTTAAAATTCACGGCTGGCTGGGGCTCAATATTGGCCTGCTGCTATTTGTAATTTGTTTTTCTGGCACATTTGCTACCCTCTCCAATGAGATAGACTGGTTACTGAACCCAGCACTGCGGGTAGAGGCCAAAGATGAGCCTATCGCGTGGGAAGCGATGTATCAAAATCTAAAAAAAGAGTTCCCCGATGCCACTTCGTGGAGCTTGGCAGAGCAAAAAAATAGCTTTACAGAGGTAGGAGATTATTTTGCAGCCGCCGCTTTCACTAGGCTACCAGGGATGGGGACAGTAAAGATTCATCTCAATCCCTACAGTGGAGAGATCACTGGCTATAATCCCTTTCTAGATGTACAGCGCTTTTTTCGGACTTATCATAATAATTTTTTTGATGGGATACGTGGGGTTATTGTCGTAACTGTTTTTGCTTTTTTTCTACTTTTTTCTGTGCTATCTGGCTTTCTATTTTACAAGAATTGGTTCAAAAATTTGTTCAAGCTGCGATTGGCGAAAGGACTGCGGGTATTGATCGCTGATTCACATCGATTGGCAGGTATTTGGTCCTTACTCTTTGCACTGTTGATTGCCGTTACAGGTGTTTGGTACCTTACGGAACTCACCATTGCGCGAACGCTAAAAAGTAAAGTGCTCCGCTTTGAGCAACCCGAGAACATCCCAGCGGAAGCCCTCGCACAATTCGGGGATAGCCCAGAGCTCATTTCTCTAGATATCGCAGTACAGAATGCGGAACAAGCATTTCCAGACTATCGAGTAGAGGATATTAGTCTACCCAGAAATCCCAACTCGTATATCGTGATGCATGGGCAAGATAAAAATCCACTTACTCGGGATCGAACTAATCAAGTGCATGTACACCCGTATACGGGCGAGGTAGTACACATCCAAAAAGCAACGGATTTAACTACTTTACAATTCATCAACAATATTGCTGATCCTCTTCACTTTGGCACCTTTGGAGGTTTGGCAGTTAAAATACTTTGGTTCATCTTTGGGCTTATACTTAGCTTCAGCATCCTAGCGGGTACTTATATCTGGTATTTGCGACACCTCAAGAAGCTGGAAAGTAAGATCAATCGCCTTGTGGCACGAAAGCAGCGCAGCAGTGAAAAACCCAAAGTAAATGCTACACTAAAACAAGCTGGTTTTTCTTTAAAGCACTTAGGTGTAGGGCGAGGGGTAGTAATTTCTACCAGCCTTATTTTATTCTACTTGGGGAGCACAGGCGTTGCCACCGTAACAGATGGGTTCAGAATATGGAGTGGTTATCCCGAAGGCTACCACGCTACTGTGGATAAGATGCAGTTGGGGCCTTGGGCTGTTGAATTAGAGTGTACCTATCCCTGCACTTTAGAGGAAGGAAGCGCTTTCCAGGCGCGTTTCAGAACAGAAGGAATCCCAAACTATGACTCGCTATATCTTGATTTTTATACTGCTAGTGGCGATACCCTTGGCCTTCCTTTCAAAGGTGGAGCAGCAATGGCGAACTTAAAGATCAATGAAGAAATAGCAACAGCAGAGGTAGCCAGCATACAACTCACTGTGCGCAATTATAGGGAGCAAACTTGGTCTGAACCAGTAGAAGTAGATCAGCTACACACTATTGCAGAAACGATGGCCCAGCGTTTTACTGTACCTCCAAAGAAAATGTACCCTGATGTTCCAGCAAGAGTATACGTCGTCGCAGCTGTATTTTCTTTACTCACTATGAGTATTATTATGACGTGGACGCTATTTATACTGCGCGCTGTTCGGAAGGAGCAACGCCTGCTCACCTTAGAAATGGGATAAAAGTATCTAAATTACGGCATTCGCTCCAGCAGGATATGCCCGCTATTTTGGGCTTGACCCTGAGGCGTAAGTGCAATGAGCTTGAGCTGGTCGGATTGGGTTTCTGCCTGTAGCTGTGCGAACTCTTTTTGGTCGTTCGCTCCATAGAGGTCAATCATTACGTTCTGCTCATTCCAGTGGACTTCGTATTGGATTTGGCCAAATTGGCTGACATCAGCCGTAAGATTTTCTCCGTTTACAAATAGGTTGTAGGCTTTATCAGCGGTGAATTCAATGACGATGGTATTGCCATATTCATCAACGGCAGACCATCTGCCTTCGATACTACCAGGATTGGAATAGGGAACAATGATGAGTGCATTCAGAATAAGTAGAGCTAAAGGAATCAATTGGTAAGTAGTCATAGATGATGTGGTGTTTCAGGTTATTATAACGACCTCATTTACCATTTAGTATACCTCCCGAATTGAGTCTTTTAGCTCTGCCTCCTAATTTTATTCTTTACTACCGTAAAGTTTTTTCCCCACCTCTTCATACTTATCACCCTCCATCCATTGGGGTGCTTCCGCCGCATCACCAATCAAACGAGCGGTGTGTGCAAAGGATTGGCAGTACTTCAAGACATAGTCAAAGTCTAGGGTGGCTGCTTCGTCTGTAATTTGGTGGTAGCGGCTCATAATTTCTTGCGAAAAGCCAGTGATTCCTGGGCTTAGTGTCGCCGATGGAATACCCACTTTGGAAAACGATACATTGTCAGAACGATCAAAGAGTCCAGCTTCCGGAGCAGGGTTCTGCACCACCTTTAAGCCTACCATTTTAGCGGCAGCTTCAAAATGAGCATCTGTTCCGGTGCGGCCATAACCAATGACAGAAATAGCAGTAACATCATCATAACCTGCCCCATCAGTGTTGAGATTAAAGACCATTTGCTTAAGCGGTAAAAGTGGATGCTCTGCATAATATTCACTACCCAAGAGTCCTATTTCTTCGGCTGTCACGGCTAAGAAGAGCACACTTCGCTTAGTAGGCTGTTGCCCAATAGCCTGGGCAGCGCTCAATAGCGCAGCGGTACCCATTGCATTATCTCTCGCGCCATTAAAAATGCTATCTTGGGGCGTATACAAGCCTCCGCCTTCTTTGCCAGCACCGATATGATCGTAATGCGCAGTAATCAGCACAAACTGCTTTTTAAGTTCTTCATCGGTACCTTCAATCATACCTGCCACGTTGTTGGAATAAGCCGATTGTACAGCCTCTCCCGAGCTAGAAAATGCAGCATTTACGATCCTACCCTTTTTCAAT
>JBCCRH010000494.1:0-3967 GCA_039208045.1 Bacteroidota bacterium | reverse complement strand
GCGGGTGTGGGAAGTGAAAGACAAGGATGGTAGCCACCTGGGGATTTTTATTGGTGATTACTTTACGCGTTCCAATAAGCGCGGTGGGGCGTGGATGAGCAGTTTTAAAGGACAGTCTAACTTTGATGGTGAGGAACGTCCAGTGGTGGTGAATGTATGTAATTTTCCGGCTCCTGTTGGGGATGCGCCAGCATTGCTCAGCTTTGAGAATGTTACTACGCTATTCCACGAATTTGGTCATGCCATGCACGGTATTTTAACGGATGTTACCTATCCTAGTATGGCAGGCACCTCTGGCCCACGTGACTTCACCGAGTTTCCGGCACAAATTTTGGAGCATTGGGCAAGCGAGCCTGAAATCCTAAAATCGTTTGCTACGCACTACGAAACAGGCGAAGTAATGCCTGATGAGTTAATCGAAAAGCTATTGAAAGCCTCTAAATTCAACCAAGGCTTTGCGAATACGGAATACCTAGCAGCCTCCTTATTGGATATGGACTGGCACACTATTAGTGCTGATGAGGAGCTAAAAGATGCAGACGCTTTTGAAGCAGCTTCTATGTCCAAGATTGGTCTTATTGATGAAATCGCACCGCGCTATCGTAGCACTTATTTTGCACATATCTTTGCAGGCGGATACGCTTCGGGCTATTACAGCTACGTGCATTCTGCTGTGCTTGATTCAGATGGATTTGAAGCATTCAAGGAAGCAGGAGATGTATTTGATCAAACACTGGCGAATAAGCTACGGACTCATGTGTACGAAAAAGGCTCTACGGAAGAAGCTACAGCATTATACGAGAAATTCCGTGGGCGCCAAGCTGAAATCGATGCTTTACTTAAAGTGAGAGGATTAGATGGTTCCACGGATTAATTAGTCGGAAGCTACCTCTGAAAAGCGGCCTGGAATTACTCTAAGCCGCTTTTCTTTTAAATATCCCTACTGTGTGTATATGAAGCCTCCAAAAACGTTCCTATTTCTTGTTTTCTTGTTGTGCACTGGCATTTTCGCTTATGGGCATTCTCAAGATGAACTTATCATTCTGGAAATTGAACAGGGAGAACTTTCTTTTCAGGATCAGGAAATGACAGCTGAATATCAAGCAGCTCTGAAGCGGCAGCGGATGCGTAGGCTGGCGGCTATGCCTTGGCAGGAGAAGTTTTGGTTATTCATCAAGGCAGGGGTAGCGCATATTATTCCCAAAGGTCTAGATCATATTCTATTTGTACTGGGGTTGTTTTTTTCTAGCCTGGTATTCAGCTCCTTACTTTGGCAGGTCACTGCTTTTACCTTGGCACACACTATCACCTTGGCTCTAGCTGCCTTGGGTATGGTACAGGTTCCGGGAGAGATAGTCGAACCGCTTATTGCACTATCGATTGTGTGGATCGCTGTTGAAAATTGTGTGTTTAAAGAAGCGAATAAATGGCGGCCTTTAGTTGTATTTTGCTTTGGACTGCTGCATGGCCTAGGGTTTGCCGCTGTGCTAAGTGTGTATGGACTACCTAAAGGAAGCCTAGTGCCTTCGTTGCTAGCTTTTAACATTGGTGTAGAAATAGGACAGTTGCTGATACTTGTAGCGGCGGCGGCATTAGTATGGTTTATACGAGATAAAAGTTGGTATCGTCAGCGGATACAAATTCCAGCCTCTATCGTAATTGGCTTGTTTGGCCTGTTTTGGTTTATTGAAAGGGTATTCTAGCTATTTCTACTAGTCCCTTTTTAATCCAGCTTTATACGTTTCCAGGCATCTTTCCCGAGCAAATTTGTGATCCACTACGGGGGTAGCATAAGCGGGCGTGCCAAACTCTGGTACCCACTTATTGATGTACTTATACTCTTTATCGAATTTCTGCTGCTGGGAGGTTGGATTAAAAATGCGGAAGTAAGGAGCGGCATCTGTACCGCTGCCAGCCGCCCATTGCCAGCCGCCATTATTACTGGCTAGGTCAAAATCGAGTAGCTTTTTAGCAAAATAAGCTTCGCCCCAGCGCCAATCAATTAGGAGATGCTTCGTGAGAAAGCTGGCCGTGATCATGCGCACTCTATTGTGCATGTAGCCAGTAGCATTGAGCTCGCGCATGCCTGCATCCACGATAGGATAGCCAGTGGTGCCTGTGCACCACTTTTCGAACTCTGCTTCATTGTTCCGCCACTCGATTTGATCATAAATAGGGCGGAACGCTTGATCAGCTACATGCTGGAAGTTGGCCAATATCATGGCATAGAAATCACGCCAGATTAATTCGTTCAGGAAAGTGCCATTGAGCAGAGACGCCCGCCATGCCTTTTCTCGGATGCTAATGGTACCAAAACGAAAGTGAATACCCAAACGGGAGGTACCATCAATAGCTGGAAAATTACGAGTCTTGTCGTAGTTTTTGATTAACGCTCGTTTTACTGCATCTGGTGGAATGCTGATCTGGGTAGGTTCAAATCCCATTTCTGTTAGCGTAGGAATGGGCAGTGGAGCCGTTTGATAGAATTGGTCAAAATACTTGGTGTTAGCGTACGGTTTAAAGTAATACGACAGCTCAATGGTTTCACCATTGTCATTGGTAAAGGTATCCATTCTGGATGCTAATTTAGCTTTCCATACTTTGCTGTAGGGAGTAAAAACCGTGTAAGGGTTGCCGTCTTTCTTCGTTACTTCTTTTTCTTCAAAGATGACGTGATCTTTGAACGTGCGGAAAGAAATACTTTTGCCTTCTAGTATTTCTTGTATAGTGGTATCTCGTTCTTTTGCATACGGCTCATAATCGCGGTTGGTGTAGACTTCCGCTACCTCGTACTGCTCTAGGATGTTTTCCCAAACTGTTTTTGGATGTCCATAGCGCACTAGCATAGTGCTGCCCAATGCTTCAAGCTGCTCGCTAATAGCCGTCACATGATGATGAATAAATTCCACTCGTGCATCTTTCGCATCTTCTAGCTTATCCAAAATAGATCGATCAAAAATAATAAGCGGCAGTACAGGATAGTCTGACCGTAGGGCATGATAAAGACCTGCATTGTCCTCCAGTCTTAAGTCGCGGCGGTGCCAAAAGATGGCTATTTTTTGCATAGTTTGATTTTTTATCCCCCCTAAAACATAAAAAATCCGTCAATGTTCAGCGCAGTAAATTGCTAAAAGTCCCTATTTTTGGCCTTTCAAAAAAAATCTAATAGGATATGAAAAACCATTTTTTGCTCCTACTAAGCCTAATTACGCTTTTAGCAGCTTGTACGCCTAGTCCAGAGCAACAACGCAACGACATTTCAAAACTAGAAGCAGAATATGCGAGTAATGCCGTTCCCGAACTGGCGCAGCAATTGATTGATAAGTACTCCGCCTATACCGCTGCTCATCCAGAAGATAGTGCTAACAATTTGGCTTACCATGTAAAAAGTAGCCGTTTGCATTTTATGCTCAATCAAATGACGGAAGGGGCAGAACGTATCAAAGCTGTTTTTGAAGACTATGGAGACGAAGGGGTCGCGGCTATTAAGGCAGATCTACAAGAAACCCGCAAGACGATGTTCAATGATTCTACCGGCCGGATTGATTTGCCAAAAGCCGCAGCATTTATCAATGCTACGGAAGCAATGGCTAATTTGCGCCCCGACGACCCTCAAACACCTGTGTTGTTACATCAGGCTGGCGAAACAGCACGCTCTACTCGTGATTTTCAAAAGGCAATAGCGATCTACGATCAGATTTATGAGAACTATCCAGATTATGAAAAGGCGCCTCAGTCGCTTTTCTTAAAAGCATTTACACTGGATAATGATCTTAAGCGACCTGATGAGGCTAGAAAATTGTATGAAGAGTTTTTGGAGCGCTATCCAGAAGATGATTTTGCAGATGATACCCAGTTTTTGCTAGAGAATCTTGGGAAGGATGATGAGGAGATTATTAAGTCTTTTCAGGAGAAGGAGGTGCAGTAACAAGCCTAGCCCGAGTTGAGGTTTTACGGATTGCAAATC
>JBCCRH010000493.1:0-3975 GCA_039208045.1 Bacteroidota bacterium | reverse complement strand
GGCTTTTTTCTGGGTGGTTTTGCAGAAGGAAAATTGCAAGGAATTGCTTTTGTCACTCCTCCAGAAAAAGCAAACAACGATCGCGATGCACAAAGTAAACCGGGATATTTGAAAGATTAATGCTCATAAAGGCTAAAACACAGTCTGGTCAAAAAACTACCATATCAATCGGTTCAACCCACAGCCTCCCGTCCACCACCCATCGCTCACCAACCACTGCCCTCCGCCCTCCGTCCCCCATCTCCTCCTCAAACCCCCACCACCACAGCCTCCACAACATCCTCCTCCACCTTCACCGCTGAATTAGCAGGCTGCTGCTTCCTCCACATCCGCTCCATCCAGTATACATTTAAGCCATTGAACAAAATTACCAAGGCCTGAATCACGAAAGTTGTATGGGGATCAACAAAGATAAAGTAAGAACAAACAGGCACTACCACCAAACGAACAATTGTGAAGACCCACTTGAATGCTATCCAGCTGATATTGGCCGCCGCTTGCTGCTCGATAGACTTAAAGAAGTGGGTCAGATAAAAGCAAAAAGAAAGCTCTGAAAGGAATAAGACCAACAAAATAGCCCCCCCCATGCTACCTGTAACTGCTGGGATACTAAGCGCTACGATAGCAAGAGTATGGTGAAACAACTCATCTTTACGAGGATCGGTACTAAGAATCGACACCATCGAATGCGCTACAAAAAAGCCAATCTGGAAGACCAAGAATTGATGAATAGCTACCGTTGAGGGCTGCATCAGACTGAAGTCCAGTAATAGCACAGGAGAGACGACTACGATTAAGAGGCAATTCAGCAATGCTCCACCTAAGCTGCTAGTAGAAGAAGTACCTAAAAATACTCCACGGATACGGTACTCGATCCAGTTAGAAACGCCAAACAAAGTAATCCAAACAAATAAGCTGCAAACTAGAGTGGTTAGATAAGTAGTATTCATGATCCTTTTTTTTAACAAAGATCAAGGAAAGCGCCTCACCCTGCCCTTAGTATTGTTTCGAAAAGGTGCAGTATTGTTCCAATGATAAAAGTCACTTCCATGACTGCCGAATATCAATCACCATCCCCACCCACCCCTCTACCTTTGTAGTACACTTTTACTCAAAAAAAGAAACAAGATGAACAATAGATTCAAACTCGTAGTAGAACCGTTTTCCACCTCCTTGACTGCCGTACTTATCCGTTTTTACCTCATGATGGCTGTGGTAATTATCGCCCTATTCTCTGGTCAAGCATGGCTAGCCGTATTGAGCTTGCCCATTTTCCTAAGCGCCTTATTGGGACTCAAAGTAGTTAGTTCTGCTCAAACAGCCACTCGCAGCAATGCACAGGTTGCACCTACGACAGTAGCTACCACTACAGCCAAAGCTGCCTAGGTAGTTTACCAAAAGTCATACTTAATACCCTATTCGCCTGAGGCGAACCGCTGTGCCCTAAAACGCTGCCCGCGCTGAGTGCTCGCCTGAGGCGAAGCGCGAGGTTCTAAAACTCTGCCACCTATTATCCAAAACTAGAGCTGCCATTTTAAACTTAATGGAATATTTTGCATCTTATGGTAAATACCGAATCAGATGCGCAGCTTTATTGTATTCTTCCTTATCCTATGGATGGCAACGCCTATCTTCAGCCACTCCCATCCCAAAGACTCCACTACCGTCTACATCTTCATGCACAACGACTGCGTGATTACCCAGAACTATACCTTACTCCTCAATCAACTTCACGAAACCTACAGCAATGAAACCCTCCAATTTGTGGGCATTTTCCCCGACTTCTCCTCCAAGCCCGATCAAATAGAAGCCTTCCGTAAAAAATATCGCATTGCTTTTGATCTGAAGACCGACTACTATAAAACCCTCACTAAAAAATATAAGGCTACCATCACGCCCGAAGTGATTGTCGTCCGCCACCGCGATGAGGCCATCCTCTACCGGGGCCGTATCGATAATATGTATTACAAAGTGGGGCGCAAACGCACCATTACTACTACCTCCGAACTGAAAGATGCACTAGAAGCTATCCGAAATAACCAGCCCATTACTAATCCAGTAACCACCGCCGTTGGTTGTTTTATCAACTTCAAACGCGGCCCCCAAGCCAATTGATTGCCAACTCATCATCTGTTCATCACAATCTAATTTTTATGAAAACGTACATCTACTTATTGACACTTCTTTCAAGCTTGCTGGCATTAGCACCAATGCACGCACAGGACGTTACGTTCAGCAAAGACATTGCACCTATTATCTACAATAATTGCACCACCTGCCACCGCCAAGGCGAGGTAGGCCCCATGCCCCTCACCAATTACAGTCAAGTATCAGCTTGGGGAGCTATGATCGAATATGTCACCGACATCAAGTACATGCCACCCTGGAAAGCTGATCCCGAATATTCCCGCTTCCTAGATGAACGCTTTCTAAAAGATACCGAAATTCAACTAATCAAAGATTGGGTAGCAGCAGGCATGCCACAAGGCGATCCCGACCTAGAACCAGCACTGCCAGCGTTTCCGGAAGGCTCACAAGTGGGCGAACCCGACCTCGTCCTATCATTTGAAGAAGCCTATGAGCATTATGGCGGTAATGAAGATGAGTACCGCGTTTTCGTATTACCCACTGGCCTGGTAGAAGACAAAAATATATCCACGGTAGAGCTTCGCCCAGGTAATCCGCGTATTGTCCACCACGCCCTTTTCACCTACGATGATTCTGGTGCGGCCCAAATTAACGATGCTAACGACCCCGGCTACGGCTACGACGGCTTTGGCGGTTTCGGCGTCAATGGCGTTTTTGATAAACAATTTCCCGGCTTTGTCCCTGGTCAAAAACCGCGCGAATACCCCGAAGGAACCGGCCAGCTGCTGCCCGCAGGCTCTGATCTGCTGATCCAAATGCACTATGCCCCAGTTCCTTTTCCGCAAACCGATTCTTCGACCGTCAATATCTTCTTCACCGATGGCCCTGTAGAGCGCTATGTACAGCAAGACGTGATGCTTCCCTTCGGTAATGTCTTACAAAATGGCCCTTTTGTCATTCCCCCCAATCAAGTCAGAACGTTTCACGGGGAGGTCACGATCAACCAGAAAGTGAGCCTGCTTGGCATTGCCCCGCACATGCACTTGCTGGGCCAAAACTGGCAAGTCTACGCCGAAGCCCCCGATGGCGAGATCACCAACCTCATCAGCATCCCAGAGTGGGATTTCAACTGGCAAGGCATGTACAATTTCCGCGAATTCAAGGTACTAGAGCCCGGCACTAAAATTCACGGCATCGCCACCTACGATAACACCGCCGACAATCCACTCAACCCCAACAATCCACCTCAATGGGTCTCCTGGGGCGAAGGCACTGCCGACGAAATGTACTACCTCGCCTTCTTTTACGTCCCCTATTTCGATGGCGACGAAGACATCATGTTCGAAGACCAAGTCACATCCACCGACGGAGGCCTCAGCCTCAAATTCCCAGAAGACCGCTTCTATCCTGTCTACCCCAACCCCACTTCCGACGAACTAACCGTAGGCTTCAGCCTCGCACAAATGGACGAAGTAACCCTAGAAATTCTCGACATTTCAGGCAAACCCATCAAAACCCTATTCACCAACACCCGGCACCTCGCGGGCCCCAACAAAACCACCATCTCCACCGGCGCACTACCTAACGGAGTATACATTCTACAATTAAAAACACCCCGTTTCCAAGAAAGCCAACAATTCACCATCATGAAATAGGTAGGTAATGTGGGCAGCTTATCCTGCTATCCGCTTGTACTCCCCCCGTTGAACGCCTACTCCGCCAATCTGTGAGAGCCGTCTTCGCTGTAAGGCTGCACTCAGCCAGCTCTCACAGAGGCGTCGTAAGGCGTTCAGCAGGGCTCATATCGCTCATATCAGGGCTGCGTCCGCGCCGCCCCCGGGGCGGGGGCCGCAGCTGCCGGGCGCGCGCGGCGGGGGCCGCGGGGCG
>JBCCRH010000492.1:0-3991 GCA_039208045.1 Bacteroidota bacterium | reverse complement strand
ATTTGGTAATAAATTCATTCCAGGTATTTCACTCATATCTAATGGCGGAGTAGCTTCTTCCTCTACTACCACAGCAGGAGGTGTAGCAATGCCTGCATTTTTTACACTTTCCCAGCCGGCAGCATCATTGAGGAGTTTGAATAATTCTTCGTAGGAATTTTGCTGGAACTGATCCAGGTAATGGTGCCCCATACTGCGTACCAAGCGCAAAAACTCACCAACTTGGCTAGAAATTTCACGTACTGCTTTTAGGTGCTGATTAAAACGTTCTTCGTCAAAGCCTTCCTCATCATCTTTTAGCTGCCTTTTTTGTCTTCTGAGGTCTAGGTATTGGTCTTGCCAATAATTGATATATTGAATGATGTCGCTCACTTTTTCGAACTCGGTATAGACCGTCTCTTTGGCGCCAGTTTGGGGGTTGGTAGTAGTACCAGGCACTACCACTACTATCAATTGTTGGGATTTCTCTTGTAGCAATTTGAGTCCTCTGGACATGCACTGTGCAGACTTCAAGAAGTTATCACTGATCAACAGCAGAATGGGGTGGTAAGAGGAAAGTAACTGATCGGCGAGCGATGCTTCTTGGGTACTTTTGTTGCAACTTAGGGTTTGAACTTGGTAAGAGGCAGTTTGAAGGATTTGACGTATGTGGTCAGCAGTACCTACATTGTCTTGGCAGTAGGCGATAGTAATGTTTTTTACGCTCATAATAGTTTATACATTTGGCAATTTTCGTTATATAATAAAATATATAACTTATTTATTATGCGGAAGATAAGGATTTTTCGTTACGTCGGCTCATTAAGTAATGCTGCTACAAATCCTTCAAAATCTTCTTTAAAGGCATCGAACTTACTGGTAGCAGGCCCATTAAAACCCGTATGAATACGTCGGACTGCCCCAGATTTATCAATAAAAATCATAGTAGGGTAGGAGAGTACATGGTTCAGCATTGGCAGTGCTTCAGCAGCCTCTGATTTGTTGTAATAGCCTGCGAGTAGTAGCTCATAGGGAATATCAAAACCCTCTTTAAAGCGTTCAATAGCTGCAATAGCCTTTTCTTTTTCTCTATACTTTTCAAAAGCTAGAGCAACCACTTCTAAGTCTTCAGAAGGATTCTTTTTCAGATAATCCGTCAGATAAATAGTTTCATCTCTACAATTGGGGCACCAAGTGCCAAATATCTGTACCAATACTACTTTATCTTGGTATTGGGGATCGCTTAGCGATACCAATTCTCCAGCCGTATTTTCAAAGCTAAACTCAAATCGGTCGTAGCCTTCTTTAAGGTAGGTAAGCTCATTGGGGTCTTTTAGCTCAAAGTCAGGGTTTCGCTTAGCCTCCCAAGTAGTTCGGTAGTGTTTGCCCGAACGAAAAGAACCAATCATGGTGCTATCTGGTAAGATTTTAGCTTCAAACAAAAAAGCATGTGCGCCATCGAAAACACTGAGGTAGAGCTTGTTGTCCTGAATGGTACCATCCAAATACCGATAATCGCCCGTTTCTGTACGGAAGGTGCCCGTTACTGCATTTCCTTCTTGTTGGAATTCACCAATTGCTTTGTATGGATTTTCTGACTCTAAATCAAAAGTAGCTTCCCATTTGCCACTCACATCTAGCATGGGCTCTTTCTTGAGCTGTGTAAAGCGATAGTCTTCTCCATGTGTAGCAATAAAAGGGATGGAATATTCGGTTCCTCGATTATTTACCACCCATTTCCCCTCCATGATTTTTTCTTCGTAGATCGCCTTGATATACGAGTCATAGACGGGAAAGTCGAGGATGAGTGTATCTTTTGCTGTGGAGCGATCTAAGCCAATCGTAATGTCGTCTACTCTGATGCGTTCCTCTCCATTAATAATTTCGATATGGAAGCTTTCATTATCATCATAAATGACTTCAAAGTTGAAGGGAAGCTCGCCACGGCTTACTTCCTCAAACTGTAGGTTCAACTTCTCTGGTAGTGGCTCCCCCTTTGGATTCGGAGTGATGAGGTTGGGTTCCAATTGCAATACAGCACGCCACTCACCGGGAGGAAGGGCCGAAAACTGGTTTTCTATTACAATACATTGCGTGAGCGCAAATAGGACAAGCAAATAGCCTGTTCCTATTTTTAGTAAACGGTACATCATTGTCATAAGATCAGGTTTCGACCACCTTATCATTATTTGGAGCGTTCTCCTTTGAAGTGGTCTTCTTTGTATTTAAACAAAACATTGAAAGTGGTCAAACTACCATAGATGCGCGTAATGTACTGCTGCAAGTTCACTTTTTCCTCATCGGTCATATTTTTACTTGCGTTAATGCGCTGCTCCATTACACGTATGCGATCTCTAACCATAACGATTTTGTGGAAAAATGTTTCAATTGGGATTTCTTTTTCTTTGAGGCTATCGTCAGCAGGGCGTAAAATGAGCATGCCGTCATTCCAGCGATCCCCCAGCTCTACCACTTGCGATATATCAGAGAAATCTTGAAGTACTTTCATCAATGATTGCTCAAAATCAGAGAAGCTTAAGCTAGCTTCTGGCTCTATGGCTTCAATTACCTCCCATTTGTCGTAGGTTCTACCTACCTGCTTGATACCATATAGCATAAAGCAGATGGTATATGCTTCCTTATGAAGCTTGATGACTACACCATCGCCATAGCCTGGGTGGCGCAGCCTGGAGCCAACTCCAAATCCTTTTCCTTCCATGTTGTTAATTCTTTCTATCGTTCAATATCTGCTGGTAAATTAAGTTCACCTTCTGTTTTAGCGATAATGGTGGACACCGAAATATCACCGGTCACATTCACCACTGTTCGCACCATATCTAGTATCCGGTCCACCGGAAATATAATGGCAATCCAAGCTGGATTCAGACCGACCGATTGCAATACCACGATCATCATCACCAGGCCAGCACTAGGTACAGCTGCTGAGCCAATGGAAGCCAAGGTCGCAGTAAGCACAATAGTTAGCTGTTGTCCCAGATTGAGGTCTACCATATGCATCTGAGCCATAAACACCACAGCAACAGCCTGATAAAGGCTTGTACCATCCATATTTACGGTGGCCCCAATAGGGAGAACAAAGTTGGTAATATTTTTGGAAACCCCCAGGTTATCACGTACTACTTCCATCGTCACGGGCAAGGTAGCCGCGCTGGAACTGGTGGAAAAGGCCAAAAATTGTGCAGGACTGACGCGGCGGAAAAATTCAGTGTAAGAAATTTTTCGAGTAACCAGCATGATGAATAGCGGGTAAAACACAAAGATTAAAAAGAAAAGCCCCGCCAATAGCACTACAGAATAGGAGAGGAGGCCTTTAAAAATTTCCAGTACTTCCGTTGGGGTGTCTGCCATTTTGGCAATAACCCCTGCCATCAGCGCGAATACGAAAAAGGGTGCCGCCTCCATCACAATTTCTACCATTTTGAGAAAAATTTCGTTCGTGCCATTTACAAAGTCAACAACCGTTTTTATTTTTTCATCTGGCAGCATAATCAGTACCACCCCAAAAAAGATAGCAAAGAAGATCACTTGCAACATCCGTTTACCATCACTCAGAGCCAGAAAGATATTATCGGGTACAAAATCGACGATAAAATCTAGAGGCCCTGCATCTTGCATGGATTTGGCATCCTCCATGCGCTTGGCAACTCCCTCATCCGCCATTTCTTTCTGCAAAGCTGCATTAGCTTCTTCTGTGAGATCGCTGTAAGCAGGATCGTTCAAGAAGTTCTTCCCATCGAGGATTTCCACTCCTGGTGTCTGTTGTACCCATACCTCATATTTCACCCGATTTTTAGCGCGCTGCTCCTCTGCAATGTAATTACCCGGTTGAAATACATTTACTACAAATAGTCCAACCCCCACAGCCGTAACGGTGGTAATTAAGTAAGCAATAAGCGTCTTTGCACCCATACGCCCTAGCTTAGAGACATCTGTGAGGGAAGAAATACCACTAATAATGGAAAAGAGCACCAATGGCACTGCAATGAATTTT
>JBCCRH010000491.1:0-3998 GCA_039208045.1 Bacteroidota bacterium | reverse complement strand
GTCCTCGATATTGAATTGCTCCTGAATACCGAGCACGCCAACCCCTGCATTGTTTATCACCACATCGAGGCCATCCATTAGTTCGATCGCCTTGGTTACGCCTGTGTTGACGCTTTCATCTTTTGTAACATCCAGCTCTACAATTTTAGCGCCCAGGGCTGACAGTTCATCTGCTTTGGCCTTGTTTCTGGTAGCTGTATTCCGCATGGTAGCTACTACGCTATGTCCTTGTGTTAGTAATTCTTTTACGGTTAGCATTCCAAATCCACCGCTTGCTCCTGTAATTAAGATTTTTGACATGATTATTTACTTTTTTTAGGTTTTGTTGATCACTGTGTAACAAAAATAAATTTTAAGGCCACACGGATTACAAATCCATTTAGCACGGGCCAAGCTTTAAGGAAAAAAGCCTAGCACGCGCTCAACGGATTTGCAATCCGTTGTGGAGTTTTATGTTTAATTATGTTACAGTGTATTTACAGTACAAAGTTGCATGATTTCGGCTATGGTAATTTAACCAAATCCTAGAATGTTGTAGCTAGAACTTGTTTTTATCCTAATATAAACAGTTTTTAGTCCTTCCCGTTTTGTAGGAAAAGAAAAGACTATGCGAATTCTCCTCACTGGCGCCACCGGCTATATTGGCAAACGACTCCTTCCTGTTTTACTGGAACAAGGTCATACTGTCATTTGCTGTGTGCGCGATAGAAGTCATTTCGACAGACCTCCACATAGCAGAGGAATCATTGAACTTTTCCAGGTCGATTTTTTGCAAAAAGTGCCTTTGGATCGGGCCCCTTTAGACTTTGATATTGCATACTATTTGATTCACTCGATGTCCAACTCCATCCATGATTTTGAGCAGCTAGAGCAGCAAGCTGCGACCAATTTTAAGGAATATATGGATCATTCCAGTGCGCAGCAAATGATTTACCTTACGGGAATGGTGAATAGCGACGAACTGTCTAAGCACTTGGCTTCTCGCCTGAGGGTGGAAGAGATATTAAATGAAAGCAAGGTGCCGCTGACTGCCTTGCGGGCTGGGATCGTCATTGGCTCTGGTAGTGCCTCTTTTGAAATTATTCGGGATTTGGTAGAGAAGTTGCCCATAATGGTTGCGCCGCGTTGGCTGCATACTCGATGTCAGCCTATCGCTATTCGCAACGTCTTGCAATACCTAACACAAGTGATCGGTCGAACCGAAACCTACAATCAGAACTTTGATATAGGTGGGCCAGAAGTACTCAGCTATAGGCAAATGCTCTTGGGATTCGCTAAAGTGCGAAAGTTTAGGCGCTGGATTTTTACCGTGCCTGTTATGACGCCCCGCTTATCGAGCTATTGGCTTTATTTTGTTACCTCTACTACCTATCCTCTTGCAGTGAACCTTGTCAATAGCATGAAAGTCGACGTGGTCGCTCGCGACAATACACTCGAACAACTGCTCAACATTGAGTCTATTTCTTACACAGATGCCGTACAAATGGCATTCCAACGCATCAAGCAAAACTCGGTGGTATCGAGCTGGAAAGATGCGCTGATTAGTAGCTCTGAAATCCGTTCGCTACAATCTCACCTGAAGGTGCCGCAGTTTGGCTGTTTTATAGATAAGAAAGAGCTAACGGTTGCTTCCAATGAAGTAGATCGCGTATGGAGTAATATTTGGGCGATTGGCGGGGAGCGCGGCTGGTACTATGGCAATTGGCTCTGGCGCATCCGGGGCTATTTGGATAAGCTTGTTGGTGGTATTGGCTTACGCCGTGGACGTACCCATCCTGAGCGCGTACATGCTGGCGACGCCCTCGATTTTTGGCGCGTACTGGTAGCGGATGAGCAAGAGCAACGTCTTTTGCTCTTTGCAGAAATGAAGCTTCCTGGAGAGGCCTGGTTAGAATTCAAAATTAGAGAAGAAGAAGGTCAAACTACGCTCTACCAAACGGCTACCTTCCGCCCTCAGGGTGTGTTCGGTCGCTTGTACTGGTATGCTATCTTACCCCTCCATTTCTTCGTTTTCAATGGTATGATTCGCAATTTGGCTGCGTTCCAAAAGGCTAAGCCTACCTAAAACTCGCCTATATCTACCTAATAGTAGGTATCACTAATTTACTCATAAAAAGGTATGGTGGATAGGGGCACTTCTTTGTTATATTTGTGCCAGCAGAATTATTTAGATTCAATCTAATTAACTCGCCCATTTGATTAATCGTACCAATTAAAGAAATATACCTTTCTACTTGTAGTTAATCGGTAGGTGTTTTGCCTACCGGTTTTCTTTTTTAGTTATAAAATCGCGGAGATGAACTAATCGCTCCATTCTTTTTGTTATATTGCTAAGTGGTAGTTCTTACCAAACTGATAGCGCAGCGAAAAATCTACCAGATATGGTTCAACATCCAGTGTTCGACGAATTAGCAAGTCTGCTAGCAAGTATGGATCCCGAAAAAGTGATTGCATTTTCTACTTCACCTAGCTCCCAAGATAGATTAGAGGAATTGCTGGACAAGAATAAAACTGAAGAGGGCTTGAGCGCAGAAGAAAACAAGGAAATGGAGCAGTTCATGTTGCTAGAGCATATTGTGAGCTTAGCAAAGGCTAAAGCGTTAAAAAATCTAACCGCTAAGGCTTAGAATGAGTACAAGATTCTCTAAGGCTTTCAGAAGAACTTATCCCCTTATACCATCCAAGAAAAGAACGTTGGGAAAATCATTTCTTTGTGGATACTGGCGAAATAATAGGCTTAACTCCGTCGGGTATCGGAACCGTCAATTTACTTGAAGTAAATACTGTTGAGCTAATACTCGAAAGAATTTATCTTAAAGAAGCTGGTTTTTTCTAGACCTCATGTAGAGTCATAAACTCGCGGATTGCAAATCCACTAGGCGCGTGCCAGGTTCTTTATAGTAAAAAAGCCGAGCCATTTCTGACTCAGCTTTTGCAGCCCGTACGGGAATCGAACCCGTGTTTCAGGAATGAAAATCCTGCGTCCTAACCCCTAGACGAACGGGCCACTTTTATATTAAGTTTTTGTAAACTTATTACCCTTTTTCAAGGGCGTTGCAAATATAGGATGTTTCCGAAAAAAGTCAAACATCCTGCTCAAATCTTTTTTGAACTGCTTACGCTACCACAACGCAGATGTATTTCGATTGGTTCACAAACGTAGTGGGTATTCTCCAAAATAATGCCAGTATACTGTAAAAGATAGCAAATATCAGTTAAGCTTCCTACATTTGCAGCGCGAGTGTAGAGGTGTAGAGGTGTAGAAGCAAACCAAGTTTTCGGAATTATTGTTACTTTTACACTAAGTATCTGAACGGACACTAAAGCGTGCTTACCATCAGGCACTTGCGTACCTCATCCCGACCAAGTAATAGGGACATTTTTCACTAAACAAACCAAACTGACATGTCAAAGAAAATTGCGATTAATGGATTTGGACGTATTGGACGTCTTACCTTCCGCAACTTACTCCAAAAAGAAGATGTAGAAGTTGTAGCTATCAACGACCTCACCGATAACCACACCCTAGCGCATCTTCTAAAGTATGATTCTGCCCAAGGGCCATTCGAAGGCACTGTAGAAGCCACCGACGATACGCTTATCGTAAATGGTAAGACCATCAAAGCTTCTTCTATCCGCAACCCAGAAGAGTTGCCACACGCTGACCTTGGCGTTGATTTGGTTTTGGAATGTACGGGTATTTTCCGTGACAAAGAAAAAGCAGGCTTACACCTAAAAGCTGGTGCTAAAGATGTTTTGATTTCTGCTCCTGGTAAAGGAGATGGTATCCAGACTATTGTGCTGGGTGTGAATGATCACGAGCTAGATCGTCGCCATAATGTATTTTCGAATGCATCTTGTACTACCAATTGCTTAGCTCCTGTAGCAAAAATCATTAATGATAACTGGGGGCTTGAAGTAGGCTCTATGACAACGATTCATGCTTACACAGCTGATCAGCGCATTCAAGATGCACCGCATAGAGACTTGCGTCGTGC
>JBCCRH010000490.1:0-4002 GCA_039208045.1 Bacteroidota bacterium | reverse complement strand
CATGATATCGAAGGGATTTACCGATTAGGGAGTAATCCGAAGGTAATGCAATACATCACTGGGAGAACACAGACAAGAAAGGAGGCAAAAGCCGACTTAGCGCGTCGAATGAAAACCGCACGGCTGCCCCTAGGGTATTGGATTGTAGAAACCATGGACACTCAGGACTTCGTAGGGTGGATGGCATTGAAGCAGTTGGATCAGACAAAAGACATAGAAATCGGCTACCGCTTTGTAGAAGAGCAATGGGGTAGGGGCTTTGCAACAGAAGCTAGCCTACGAGTATTAAAATATGGATTCGAAGTAGTTGGTCTAGAACGAATCGTAGCAGTTGCCTTAGCGGTAAATAGTCGTTCCCTTCGCGTAATGGAGAAAATTGGCCTAAAATATGAGAAGAAAGGGCGATACTATGGCTACGATTGTGTTTTTTATGCATTAAGTAAATTGGATTATGAAAAGGAAAGCACAAGCTCAACTATATGAGACCGTGTTTGTTTTTCTGTTGTGATTGATCTTAATTAAGGCGATGAAGAACGATTTTTCTGAAAAACTTTCTATAAACTGTTTTTGCCCTAGCATGGTGCTAGCGAAACGCAAAGAAGTCCACCAGTACTCACCAGAGCAAATTCCATACTTTCGGATCGACCAAGACCACGAATTAGCTATTTACACAAAAATAGATCAGCTACCTGTTCAAGCACTCAATTTGTTGGAACATGACGATCGGCTACTATCGAAAGCTATGTTTCAATTCACAGAGGCACACCCGCCAGCAGGATTTCAGTTTTTTTACCTTGGATTTTACAAGGATCGGGAGTTGATGGGGTTGATGCCTTACCAGCTATTTCAATTTTCTGGTCAGAAACATGTGCAGTCAGTATCCTCCGATCTTGCTACAGGCTGGTGGAAAAATACACGCTCCAAAGTTTTAGATTGGGTGGTTGATAATGTTGATATGCGCATATTGGTTGGCGGAACCATGCTTTTTACAGGTGATTACTCTTTTGTTGTCCAAGCTAGCCATTCACCAACTAATATATTCGATCTGATTGATAAGGGGGTCAAGCATTTAACGCAACATCTGAAAAATAAGGGTCTGCCACCTCACATTTTTGTGCAAAAGGACGTACCAGAAGCATACACCAAAGAGGCTGACACTCTTCTAGAACAAGGATATGCCAAGTCGCCTTTTTCACCAGCAATGAGATTAGCACTAGACCCAAGCTGGCTCAGCTTTGAAGATTACTTAGCAGCATTAAGTTCAAAATACCGGGTTAGAGCAAAGCGCGCCAAAAAGAAGGCTACCTCAGTAGCTGTAGTCGAGTTGGGCTTAGCGGAAATAGAAATGCATCAATCGACGCTTTATGAGTTGTATAAAAATGTGGTTACTAGCTCTTCCTTTAATGTACTAGATATCCCTTCTGATTTCTTTTTAGGGTTTAAAAAAGCGTTTCCCGACAGGTATCGCATTTTTGCTTACTTCCAAGAGGGCGTTATGATTGGCTTTTTCTCTACGCTCACCAATGGAACAACAATGGAGGCCCATTATTTGGGTTTCGATACATCAAAAAACCGAGCCCATCAGCTGTATCTCAATATGCTATATGAAATCATCAGGGTCGGTTTAGAAGAGCGCGTTTCGCTTATCAATTATGCTCGGACTTCTTTAGAAATAAAAAGTTCAGTAGGCGCGAAGCCACACAAAATGTGGTGTTATTACAAGCATCGGAATCCATTGGTGCAGGCACTTCTACCGAGTATTATCAATCGCTACAGTCAAGAGGAATCTTGGGTAGAACGCCATCCGTTTAAGCAATAATCCCAAACTTATTCCCCTTTAGAAGGCACCTTCTTTAACTGTCGTAATGCTCGCTGGCGCACCAACTGATTTCTTTGCTGCATATACTCCAATTGGTATCGACTCATATTCAGCAATTGTGGGTTTTGATAGAGGGTAGACAAGGTCTCCTTGCCATCAAATTGGATGATAATTTGCTGGGGGAAGTCTACCTCCAAATTTTCGAAAAGTACCCATTGATAACCTAGCTGACTTAAGTTGTAGACGGTTGCTTTTTTGTCTGTGTTCGTGTAGGTCTTTAAAATAATGTCTTTGCCGACGGATTGGATACTCAGGTTCTCTTCGAATAATACCTGTTCTCCCTGCAACAATAAGCCTTTTCCTTCCAATTTATTTTTGCCCACTCGCTTCCATTGCTCTACTGATTTTTTGGCACCATTGCCTTCTTGCCAGGTGCCGTTGAGCCAGTCTAGTTGTAGCAGCAGATCGCCTTTGGCAGAAAGCTGTGCTTTCGTTTTAGTAGCGGTAGGAATAAGCTTCCGCCCTTGGCTACCTTCCCGAATCGGATAGGCGATTTCTTCCTGATACTGTTTGGTAAATTCGACTACTTTCAGCGCTTCTACATCCACATCAGACTGGATCAGGTTTTCTACTGGAATAGGCTGGCCATTTACGGCAAGTAAACGGCTAGAGCTACGATCGAGCATAAAGGCTAAAATGGATACCAGTACAGCAAGTACTACTATTGCAGCCACCATCCCGAAAGGTTGCTGAAAAGCAGAGCGATGCCGCACGCGGTGATTATCCAGCCTTCGTTCTAGTCGCCTCCATGCTTCGGGAGACGGCCGCTCATTGAGTTTGTGTTGGTTGTCTCTAAACAAATCAAATATATCTTTGTGATGCTTCATAATTTATTCTTAACCTACCCCAGGGTAGCGCGATTTTTTGAGTAGTTCTTGCAAACGTTTTTTTGCCAGAATGAGCTGCGACTTAGAGGTATTGATACTGATGTCTAGTATTTCGGCAATCTCGCGATGTTTAAAGCCTTCTACCACGTAGAGGTTGAAAACGGTTCGATAGCCAGTTGGTAAGGTGCTTAGTAGTGCTAGAATATCTTGTGCAGCCAGTTCGTCTTCTATCTTTGCTGCGCTATGCAGGTCTAGTTGGTCATTAATCTCTACTGTGAGGTTAAAATTGTGCCTACGTCTCAAGAACATAAGTGCTTCATTCACTACAATTCGCTTCATCCAGCCCTCAAAACTACCACTTCCCTTATACTGTTTGATGTTGGAAAAAATCTTGAAAAACCCATCTATTAGCACGTCTTCTGCATCTTCGTGGTGTTTAACATATCGACGGCAAATGCCGAAAAGCACGGGGGAGTACTTCTCATAAAGCAGTTGTTGAGCCATCCGATCTTCTCGTCGGCAACCATCGATCAGTTCTTTTTCGGTCACAAGGTAGTTTTTCAAGCTTTCAGTATTTATTCTACTCGCTAAGATGCCATTTTATCCCTGTTTGGTGGGCTATATAGGTCGTTTAAAAGAATTGATGGCCAAAAAATAGCGGAAAGGGCGAACCTTTTTTACCTTTAAACGAGTTATTTCTAAATTGAAATTTACCTAGCCCGGCCAACATAGCGACCAAGAATTATTTTAAAATAGTATAAAAATGGTGTTAGAAGAAAACCGTTATCAACTGAGCGGTGGGGTTGATCCTCTCGCTTTATGCGAAAAATATGGCTGCCCACTTTATGTGTATGATGCAGCCATCATTGAACGTCAGTACCAAAACATGGTGAATGCTTTTCATGTAAAAAAGCTGAAGTTGCACTATGCGTGTAAGGCATTGACGAATATCTCCATCCTTAAATTCTTCAAACAACTGGGGAGTGGGCTAGATACGGTTTCGGTACAGGAAGTAGAGCTGGGGCTCAAAGCAGGTTTTGCACCACAAGATATTATCTACACCCCTAATTGCGTGAGCTTGGAAGAAATCGCTGAGGCAGTAGAATTTGGAGTGCGCATCAATATCGATAATATTTCCATCTTAGAGCAGTTTGGTCAAGAGTTTCCCAATGTACCCGTCTGCTTGCGCATCAATCCGCATATTATAGCTGGTGGGAATAGTAAAATTTCAGTCGGCCACATCGACTCTAAGTTTGGGATTTCTTTCCACCAGATGCCACATGTACACCGGGTGAT
>JBCCRH010000489.1:0-4010 GCA_039208045.1 Bacteroidota bacterium | reverse complement strand
TAGCGATCTACGATCAGATTTATGAGAACTATCCAGATTATGAAAAGGCGCCTCAGTCGCTTTTCTTAAAAGCATTTACACAGGATAATGATCTTAAGCGACCTGACGAGGCTAGAAAATTGTATGAAGAATTTTTGGAGCGCTACCCAGAAGATGATTTTGCAGATGATACTCAGTTTTTGCTAGAGAATCTTGGGAAGGATGATGAGGAGATTATTAAGTCTTTTCAGGAGAAGGAGGTGCAGTAACAAGTCTAGCCCGAGTTGAGGTTTTACGGATTGCAAATCCGTAAGGCGCGGGCTAGGTTTGGTTTAGTAAGCCTAGCCTGTGCATGGCGGATTTGCAATCCGCCATTTGCCTCCTTATTTTATTTTAATAGATTTTCGATCAAAAGGATTAAGCGCAACCCCCCGCACAATAGCCTCTGCTTCTACGCGGTATTCTGATTTCACGCGATTAATCATTTTCGCTAGGGTGGCGATATTACCGACCAAGAACTTCTTTTCGAATTGATCAATATCAGATCGAACGAGCTGAAAAGGGAGCTCAAAAGTAACCTCTACCACTTCTTCGGGGGGCACTTCAATGGTCTCCGTGAGTTCAATTTGGTTGATCTCGTACTCATCAATAAGTTTATCTTTTTTTCTTCCTCGCGAATACTTTTCAATGAGCACCACTTTTATTTTAGTGATGGTTTGCTTGTTGAGCGACTGAAAGCGCAAAACACCTGGAATGGCCCCATCTTTTTCGAGGACTTCTTCTGGAAAGTCCAGTTCCACTTTTACGCCTTCAATGCCTAGCCACTTCTTTACTTTTCCAAACATGCGGTATACTTATTTTATCAACTGTTCGATCACTTTTTCAGGATAGATCAATTTTCCTGACTTGGCGGTCTGCTGGGTACGTTTGCCGGTCTTGTTCAATAGGGTGTATACTTCTTCTGTTGTAATATCTGGTTTGATACTCTTCATCAAGCCTACTAAGCCTGCTACATAAGGTGTTGCCATTGAAGTGCCATTATAAGCGGCGTAGCCACTATTAGGGATGGTAGAATAGATGCCCACGCCAGGCGCAGCAACGCCCCACTTAATATCGGTCACATAATTAGAGAAGGTGGCTAGGTTCAATCTGCTATCTATAGCACTTACCCCGATAACACCCGGTGTGTTAACGGGGGCATAATCCTTAGCATTCCGATTGGAATTGCCAGCTGCGGCGAGTACAATCACGCCTTTTTTATTGGCATAAGCGACTGCCTTCTGGTAGGCTCGCTGCTTCATCGCACTAGAGCGCCCACCCAAGGACATCGAAATCACATCTGCTCCCTTATCTGCTGCTTCAAGGATGCCATCTATAATCATCTTCTGGCTTCCCATACCTGAATCACTCAACACCTTGATACTGGTTATTTGCGTAAAGCGATCATCGGGAGAAAAAGAGGCAATTCCTTTGTTATTGTTGGTAATTGCTCCGGCGATACCTGCACAGTGCGTGCCATGCCCGCGCACATCCTTGTCGTATTTAGCTTTGATGGACTTGAACTTTCCAGCTAAGTCTTCGTGCTTGGCATCTACCCCCGTATCCAAAATAGCAATGAGTGCCTTTTTCTTGGGCTGTACATTTTGAGTTTTAAGCAAGGTATATAAGCGATCAACCTCCATCGCTTCAAAGCCCCAAAGCTGATCTAAGCCAGGATCATTGATGCCAAACTTTTTATTGATGGCCGGCAGTTTCTTTGCAGGCATTGGAGTAACGGAGACTTGCTCATTAATTTCTACCCAATCCACAACGCTATTTGCTTCCAGAGCTTCTATAACCGACTGAAGTTCTGCTGCCCTATCATTGGGAATGTCTACCACATAATAGTCGTCTAGCTCAGTAGCTTCCCTATCTTCAGGCTGAAAGGCAGGGCGCAGCTGCAAATCATAGTTATCACTTATGGCTTGAATAGCATCTAGGCTCTTACTTCCTTCCGCTAGCTCTACCAAAAGTTCCCCTTCTGGCGCTACCAAAATACTACCCTCACTTTGCTCCATCGAAACAAAAGATAGCTTCATCTGATTTTGGTAATAGCCATAGAGACCCGCTGCAAGAATGATTAGACCAATGACAAAAGCCATACTCCTTTTGGCCAAAAACTGAAAGATAAAACCGATGCCCCCCAAAATCGCCAAGTCGCGAAATACTACCCCGAGCTTAATGTCAGCTCCTCCAGGGCCGCCGAATACGCCCCAAGCATAGGCAACCAAAGCGATCAATAAGAAAAGAGGGACGAGCGTAGAGTTTTGGCGACGCGCCTGTAAATAAAACCATCCTACTAGCAATAGAACGGCTGCGAAGAAGCCAATGGCATAAATTGGAAAAAACATAGTAATATTTTATTGGTCTATTAGGAAAACTATCGATAATTCATGAAAATTGCAAAACATTGCGATTAGGCGAAGTAATTTTTCTTTGAAACGTTTATATAGGCAGACAAGTTTTGGGAAAAGTCAACCTCTAGACGTAATCGCTTGTTCATTAATCGTAAATTTGCGATAAATCTAATAACTTATACAATACTCCAACATGGCAGAAGGAATTGAAAGACATAAGTGTGTAATTATTGGCTCGGGCCCTGCGGGCTACACAGCAGCCGTTTATGCAGCAAGAGCAAATCTTAGCCCTGTTCTGTTTACTGGAAAAGAGCCAGGCGGACAATTGATGATTACGACGGATGTAGAAAATTATCCAGGCTACCCAGAAGGCATCATGGGGCCACAAATGATGGATGATTTTAGAAAGCAAGCCGAGCGCTTTGGCACTGACATACGCTATGAGTTGATCGATCAAGTGGATTTTTCAAATGGCCTACACAAGCTACATACAGAGAGTGGTCAAGAGATACACGCAGATTCTGTAATCATTTCTACAGGCGCTAGTGCTAAATGGTTAGGTTTAGAGTCGGAGCAAAAGTTCGCCAACAAGGGGGTATCTGCTTGTGCCGTTTGTGATGGCTTCTTTTACAGAGGAAAAGAAGTAGCAGTAGTAGGTGGTGGTGATACAGCTGCAGAAGAAGCTACTTACCTAGCAAAGCTATGTCCTAAGGTGCACTTATTGGTACGTAGAGATGAGATGCGGGCCTCTAAGATCATGCAAGATCGGGTCTTCAAAACAGAAAATATCGAAGTCCACTGGAATACAGAGACAAAAGAAATTTTTGGTGGCGACTTTGTAGAAGGGGTACGTGTGGTCAATAATAAAACTCATGAAGAAAAAGAGCTAGCGATCAGCGGCTTCTTTGTGGCAATTGGCCATAAGCCGAATACTGATATTTTTAAGGGCTTACTGGATATGGACAATACGGGATATATTCTTACAGAAGCTAAATCAACGCATACAAATATCGAGGGAGTTTTTGCCAGTGGCGATGCGCAGGATAATGTCTATCGTCAAGCGGTGACAGCAGCAGGGACGGGCTGCATGGCAGCCTTAGATGCAGAGCGCTATTTGGTGGAAAAAGGGATAATTTAAAATTAAGCTTCGGTGACCCTAAGCTTTTAATGGGGTATTTGTAAATTTGGGCCACAAACAAAAAAACTTTTTGCAATATGGCAACCAATATGCGATTCCGTCCAGGCGTACTTCATGGAGATGAAGTCACCGAACTGTTTAAATATGCTAACGACAACGACTTTGCCCTACCCGCAGTAAACTGCGTAGGCACCAACTCTGTAAATGCAGTTTTGGAAACAGCAAAGGCCGTCAACTCTCCTGTTATTGTTCAATTCTCCAACGGTGGTTCTACCTTTTTTGCAGGCAAAAGCCTTTCGAATGATGGTCAGCAAGCAGCTATTTTAGGTGGTATTTCGGGCGCCCAGCATGTGCATACTATGGCCGAAGCCTATGGAGTTACGGTTATCTTACATACCGACCACTGCGCTCGCAAGTTACTGCCTTGGATTGATGGTTTGGTGAGTGCTTCTGAAAAATTCTATGCAGAAAGAGGTTATCCATTGTACAGCTCGCAT
>JBCCRH010000488.1:0-4018 GCA_039208045.1 Bacteroidota bacterium | reverse complement strand
TTCGCGTAACTCATCAGTGTCTTCCAAGTCGGGTGCGAGGGGGATGAGGATGAACACATTTTCACAGCCTTCTGGTGCAACGCTAGGGTCTGTTACTGAAGGCGCGCAGACATAGAAAAGTGGTTTGCTAGGCCACTTGGGATCATCGTAAATCTCTACCGCGTGCTGCTCAAAATCTTCATCAAAGAAAAGATTGTGGTGATGCAGATTCTTCAGTTTTTTATCAATGCCCATATAAAATAGTAGCGAGGACGGTGCCATGGTGCGCTTATCCCAATATTGGGCAGAATAACGGCGATGCTCCGGTTGTAGCAGCTGTTGCTCTACATGATTATAATCTGCACCGCCGATAATTACATCCGCATGATGCTCTCCTTTTGTGGTGATCACTTTAGTAGCATGCCCGTTGGGCACATAGATTTGCTTGACTTCTTCGCCCAGTCTGAATTCTACTCCTTTCTCTTTGGCTAAAGCAACCATGCCCTCTACAATCTTATGCATGCCGCCCATTGGATACCAAGTGCCTAACGACATATCTGCGTAATTCATCAAGCTATACATAGCCGGAGTATTGGAGGGGGTTGCCCCCAAAAATAGCACTGGAAACTCCAATAGTTCTCGTAGCTGTGGATTCTTGAATAGCTTACGTACATGCGAGGACATCGACTGGAACATTTGTAAACGGAACAAACTCATCACTACGCGCAAGTCCGCAAATTCCATAATAGAATGGCTCGGCTTTTGTACAAATTCGTTCATACCTACCTCGTACTTGTACTGCGCTTCGTCCAAGAATTTTTTCAAGTTCTTGCTACTACCTTGCTCGTACTGGTCAAACATCGCCATCAAATCTTCCATCTTTGCCGGCACCTCCATCACGTCGTCTTTTCCAAACACTACTGCATAGGATGGATCCAACCGCTTCAAGTCATAGTAATCAGAAGGCTTCTTACCAAACTTGGCAAAGTACTGCTCGAATACATCAGGCATCCAGTACCAGCTGGGGCCCATATCGAACATAAAACCATCGACTTCGAACTTACGTGCGCGGCCGCCAGGCACTTCGTTTTTTTCTAAAACGGTTACTTCATAGCCTTGGTCTGCTAGGCAGGTAGCTGCTGATAAGCCCGAAAAGCCCGATCCAATTACGATTACTTTCTTTGACAATGTTCTGTGTTGTTTATCCTTAAAATACGTGCTCAGAACAGCATTTGGGGGATATTGTTTAACGTAAGTATTACAAAGCTTCAACAGAACTTGTCCATCTTTGTGCAAAGTGGTTTGCCCCAAAAAGGGCTTAAACTTCTGCTTCGTTTTTTCTGTTTGGAAGGCGTGGTATTCAGTAAGTCGTACAAGTATATTTACCTACGTGAAGAATTTGAGTCAACTTTTAGAGCTTTATTTTAAGGATGCTCGCATCCAATCGATTGTCAGTCAGCTAAAAAAAGAGGGGCCTCCCACTCGCCTACAGCTATTGGGGATGGTGGGGGCGCAGGATGCGTTTGTGATACGGAGTGTGTATGAGGCGATGCCAGGAGCACATTTAGTGATTGCCAACGATAAAGAAGAAGCGGCTTACTTGGAGAATAACCTAACTAGTCTATTTGATAAGAAACAACTACTCTTCTTCCCTGATTCGTTTAAGCGGCCGATGTACTTTGAAGCGCTCAATAACAGCAACGTATTGTTGCGTACAGAGCATATTAATCAGCTTACCAATACTCGTACTAAGGGCGACATTATGATTACCTATCCGGAGGCGCTGTTTGAAAAAGTGGTAGCCCCAAGAATTTTAGCGGAAACGCGAATTTCGATCAAGCGCGAGGAGTCGCTTGATACGGATACGATGATCGATGTGCTTGTGGAGTATGGCTTTCGGCGGGAAGATTTTGTGTATGAGCCGGGACAGTTTTCGATTCGTGGTGGGATTATCGATATTTTCTCTTATGGTAATGAATATCCGTACCGCATTGAGCTATTTGACGATGAAGTGGAGACCATTCGCACTTTTAACCCCATGACCCAGTTGTCGGTCAAGGAGATTGCTAGTGTTTCAATTATTCCTAATATCAATACCCAGTTCTCGCAGGAGCAGAAGGTATCTATCTTTCAGGTCTTACCAGAAGATACCATTGTGTGGGTGAAGGACTTTCAGATCATCTTAGATAAGCTACAGCAGTGCTTTGATAAGGCAGAGGCTTTCGCCAAATCGATTTCTGAACTGGATCAGAGTGAGTTAGCGGAAGTATTTCGCGATCGTGCTTTTATTTATCCAAATGTGGTAATTGAAGATTTGGCAGATAAGCCCATTCTATGCTTTTCGGATAGTGCGCAACCTGTGCAATTTGATGATCAGATCGTTTTTGCGGCACGGCCACAGCCGAGTTTTAATAAGAATTTTACGCTTCTCATTGAGAATCTTACTTCAAATACCAAGAGTCGTTTTGAAAACTATCTCTTTACCGATAATGCCAAGCAGATTGAACGCTTCTACTCTATTTTTGAGGATCTGGAAGCAGCGGTGCAGTTTCACCCTGTAGCCAAGGCGATTCACCAGGGCTTTATCGATCTCGACTTGAAGGTGGCGTGTTATACCGATCACCAGATTTTTGGGCGTTTTCACAAATACAAGCTTCGCCGGGGCTTTACCAAAGATCAGGCCCTCAACCTGCGCATGCTGCGCGAGCTGACACCTGGGGATTTTGTGACGCATATCGATCATGGCGTGGGACGCTATTCTGGCTTGGAAAAGATTGACATCAATGGGCACGTGCAGGAATCAGTACGCTTGATTTACAAGAACAACGACATGCTCTATGTCAGTATCAACTCTTTGCATAAGATTAGCAAGTTCGTTGGGAAAGATGGGACAGCGCCTAAGCTGAGCAAGCTAGGCTCTGATGCGTGGAAGACGCTGAAGCGTAAAACCAAGAAGAAAGTCAAGGATATTGCAGGGGAATTGATTAAGCTGTACGCTAAACGGAAGGCGTCGAAGGGATTTGCGTTTCCGCAAGATGGGTATATGCAGAATGAGTTGGAGGCTTCTTTTATTTATGAAGATACGCCCGATCAGTTGACGGCAACAGTAGATGTAAAGGAAGATATGATGAAGGCCTATCCGATGGATCGGCTTATTTGTGGAGATGTGGGTTTCGGTAAGACCGAAATAGCAGTTCGTGCTGCATTTAAGGCGGTAATTGGGGGTAAGCAGGTGGCCATTTTGGTGCCCACTACTATTTTGGCGCTTCAGCACCACCAGACCTTTAAAGGGCGCTTGGAAGAATTTGGGGTTTCTGTGGATTATGTTAATCGTTTTCGCACGACGAAAGAAAAGCGCGAAATTTTTGAGCGTTTGGAAAAAGGAGAGTTGGATATTGTGATTGGCACGCATGCTATTTTGAGCAAAAAGCTAAAGATTAAGGACTTGGGCTTGCTAGTGATTGACGAAGAGCAGAAGTTTGGTGTGGCGGCAAAAGAGCGTTTACGCAACCTCAAAGTCAACGTCGATACACTTACGCTAACGGCGACCCCCATACCGCGCACCCTTCAATTCTCGCTCATGGCGGCCCGCGATCTGTCCATCCTACGCACTCCACCCCCCAACCGCCAACCGATCCATACAGAAACGCGCATCTTCAACGATGAAGTCATCAAAGATGCAATCACTTATGAGATCAATCGTGCTGGGCAGGTATTTTTTGTACACAACCGCGTCAAGACGCTTCCTGATATTACAGCCATGATCCGCCGCCTCTGTCCCGATGTGAATATCGCGATGGCGCATGGGCAGATGGATCCAAAGGAATTAGAGCGGACGCTACTTAGCTTTATCGAAAAGCAGTATGATGTGTTGGTTTGCACCAATATCATCGAAACGGGCTTAGATATTCCCAACGCCAATACGATTATCATCAATAATGCCAACCAGTTTGGCATGAGCGATTTGCACCAATTGCGAGGCCGAGTGGGACGCTCTAATCAAAAGGCATTTTGCTATCTATTCAGCCCGCCACTGTCG
>JBCCRH010000487.1:0-4022 GCA_039208045.1 Bacteroidota bacterium | reverse complement strand
GTAGTAGCTTCTTGTGCAATGCCAATCCAGAATTTTTCGTCGTAGTTCGAATCTTTATTCATCACATCTGCATCCACATAGGCGCGTACACTAAATTTTCCAGAAAAATCCAATGGCTTGACCGCATAGCGAATGGCTCCGATTTCGTCGTCCACAATACTACAAAAGCGCTTGGCTGTCACCTGTACGCGCTTACCACTGGTCGTCTTAGCAGTAAATGTGCGCTCCAGAAAGCCATCTTTCATATTGAGTACTCTGCGGAAGGATTCCACCGTACACTTCGCTAAGTCCAATTGCTCATCATCAAAAGCAATATCTAAGCCGATCCAATTGGGGGCGTTTAATACTTTTGCAAAATATTCTGGGTAGCCATTTTTCCACCAACCCACACGGGTTTTATCGGGATAATAGATGCCCGCTAGGTAGCTTCCTTGTAGGGTAGGGCCACTATAATGCTCTTCGAAGTTAGCGCGCTGTCCCATGCGGCCATTACCGATGCTACAGAGGCTTTCTGATATTTCGTTATATTCTGGAAGGAATCCTTCTTCCACCACGCACCACTCGTCGTGTTTGATATAATCTTTCATAATGATAGGATTATGGTTTTTTAAGTGATTAGGTTGCTATCTATGCCGTAATTGGTAGTTGTTGTACAATTTGTTCAAACGTAACTCCAATGAAATTAGGAATGACTAGCTGCGCTTTAGGCAGGTTTTCAGCCTCGCCGATACCTACGGTCGAAAAGCCTCCGGCTAGGGCTGCATCAATGCCGCTAGCGGCATCTTCAAACACAATAATTTCATCGGGTGACAGTCCCATGGCTTCTGCTCCAAGCTGGAATACCTGTGGATCGGGTTTGCTACGGGTCAGTTTCGTCCCATCAACAATTACTTCAAAGCGATCTGCAATGCCCAATTGCCGGATAACAGCAGGGGCATTTTTACTACTCGAACCGATACCCATCCGAATTCCTTTAGCCTGTAGCTGATCCAAGAAAGCAGGAACCCCCTCCAGAATTTCATCCGGGTTCATATCGCCAATGTAGCTCTTGTACCATTCATTTTTTTGAGTGGCTAGCTCTACCTTTTTTTCATGAGACAGCTCCACACCACCCCAGCCCAAAATAATATCTAGCGACTCCATACGGCCTACACCCTTCAGCGCCTCATTGGCTTCTTCCCCAAAATCAAATCCGAGATCATTGGCCAATTTGCGCCAAGCAATAAAATGGTAGTGAGCGGTGTCGACAATGACGCCATCCAAGTCAAAAATGCACGCTTTAATCATAATGTTTTTGATGTTTGTTGGCGCTAAATTAGTATATTTCAACAGCTAGCAAAAAGAATTCCAAACATACCTAGCCCGTGCTTAGTGGAAATTCCAAACATACCTAGCCCGTGCTTAGTGGATTTGCAATCCGCGAGCTAATTAACTTTCTCCTCCTGCACTTACAATCTTCAATAACTCCTTCACCTGCAACGCCCGTTCCTTTGCCGCATCGAGCGATTCATCTACGATGGTGGCGTGGCCCATTTTGCGATGCGGCTTAGTGATGGTTTTTCCATATAAATGAACGTTGACGCCTTTCAGGCCTAGCACTTGGTCGAGATGTTTATAGCTAGCGGGGCCTGTATGTTCCGGTGCACCAAGGAGGTTCACCATCACGCCTGGCGTTTTGCTGCTGGTATCGCCGAGTGGTAGGTTGAGGATGGCTCTAAGGTGCTGCTCAAACTGGGAGGTGAAGGCACTATCGATGGTGTGATGGCCGCTGTTGTGTGGGCGGGGGGCTACTTCGTTGACCAAAATTTCGCCATTTTCCGTAAGGAAAAGCTCTACCGCCAGTAAGCCACACAAATCAAACGCTTCCATGACTTGTCTAGCTAAGGCCACGGCCTTTTGTTCTACTGCTGTATCAATATTAGCTGGGCAAAAGAGGAATTCCACCAAATTAGCCACGGGACTAAACTCCATCTCTACAGTGGGGAAAGCACGTAATTCTCCTGCCTCATTTCTAGCTACAATAACCGCTAACTCTTTAGCAATAGGCACCAAATCTTCCACCACAGAGGCCGTATCCATCAAGCGATTTGCTAAATCTTCCTTCGTTTTGATAACGGCCACGCCCTTGCCATCATAACCAGCCGTCCTTGACTTTTGTACAAAAGGTAAGCTAAGCGCGCCATCTTGTACTGCCTGACGGATCGCATCGCCATTTGCGTAAAGCACAAAATTGGAAGTGGGAATCCGGTGGCGCTGGTAAAATTGCTTCTGCAGGCCTTTATCCTTAATAATGTCTAATTTATCAGGGGCAGGATGTACGGTTTTGCCCTCTGCTACGAGCTGGTGTAGCGCTTCGGTATTGACGTGTTCGATTTCGATGGTGATTACATCCTTGTCTTGTCCAAAGGCATATACATCCTCATAGTTTTTGAAATTTCCTTCTTTAAAATGTGGACTTAGCGGCCCTGCGGGGAACTCCTTAGATTGATCTAAAAAGTGGAGCTGGACGTGCCAGTTAGAAGCTGCTTGCTGGAGCATTTTTCCGAGCTGGCCGCCCCCAAGTACGCCTATTTTGGTTTGTATAATTTCTTTTTTCATATTCTTACGCTTTGAAGGGCAAATGTACTACCTTGTTTTGAGGTTTAGGGGTTTTGGAGTTGAAGGGTTTAAGGGTTGAGGAGTTTGAGGGTTTAGGGGTTTGGCATAGCAAATAGACAGATATGAAAACGATATTAATTAAGGAAGGGCAGATTATTAATCGTGGGAAGTGCGTGGAGGGGGATGTATTGATTAAGGATGGGCGGATTGTGCAGGTCGGGGGGCAGATAGATCGGCATGCGGATGTAGAGTTGCGGGCGGAGGGGAAGATGGTGATGCCGGGAATTATTGACGATCAGGTACATTTTCGGGAGCCGGGGCTGACGCACAAGGCGGAGTTGTATACGGAGGCGCGTGCTGGTGTGGCAGGGGGTGTGACGAGTTATATGGAAATGCCAAATACCAAGCCACCAGCTTTGACGCAGGAGTTGCTGGCGCAAAAATATGAGCGAGCGGCGCAGTGTTCGCTAGCGAACTACTCCTTTTTTATGGGGGCTTCGAATGATAATCTGGAAGAAGTCCTCAAAACGGATACTCAATCAGTTTGCGGGGTGAAGATATTTATGGGGTCGAGCACGGGGAATATGCTAGTGGATGAGCCAACGGTCTTGGAGAACCTTTTTTCGAATGTGCCGATGCTTATTGCAACCCATTGTGAAGATGAACCCACTATTCGGGCCAATATGGCCGCGCATAGAGAGCAATACGGTGAGGAAGTGCCCATTCATTTGCACCCTATTATTCGGTCGGTGGAGGGGTGCTATAAGTCTTCCTCTTTTGCGGTTGATTTGGCGAAAAAGCACAACACAAGGCTGCATATCCTGCATATTTCTACAAAAGAAGAGCTAGACTTATTCCGCAATGACATTCCATTAGCTGACAAGCGAATTACTTCTGAAGTATGCGTGCATCACCTCTATTTTAATAGCGATCAGTACGCTACATTTGGTACCCAAATTAAGTGTAATCCAGCCATTAAGAGCAGCGACCACCAAGCTGCCTTACTACCTGCCCTGCTCGACAACCGATTAGATATTATCGCTACCGATCATGCGCCGCATACCTGGCAGGAAAAGCAAGGGACTTACTTCAAGGCTCCTTCGGGAGTGCCCTTGGTACAGCATTCGCTGAATGTCATGTTAGAGTTTTACCAGCAAGGGAAAATTAGTTTGGAACGTATTGTGGAAAAGATGTGCCACGCCCCAGCGATTTGTTTTGAAATGAATGATCGAGGCTATCTGGATGAAGGGATGTGGGGCGATGTAGTTATCGTTGATCCAGAGGAGGAGTGGACGGTTAATAAGTCGAATATTCACTTTAAATGTGGCTGGTCGCCTTTTGAAGGGCATACGTTTAGAGGGAAGGTGCTTTCTACCATCGTCAGTGGCCATCTGGCCTATCACGAAGGGCAATTTGATGAGTCT
>JBCCRH010000486.1:0-4022 GCA_039208045.1 Bacteroidota bacterium | reverse complement strand
TATCTAGCTGCTCACAATCCTGATGCTTTTGATGCAATGATTATGTATTCCCCTAACATTGCCCTGGGCAGTCCAACTAGTACGCTGCTGACCATGCCCTGGGGCTTGCAGCTTGCCAAAGCCGTAGAGGGCGAGTACCGAAAGCTCATCTTTGATACTCCGAAAGCCAGCCAATACTGGACGATGGAGTACCGCACAGAAGGCATTGTAGTCGTCAAATCCTTGACGGATATGCTGACTACAGAAGTGTTCAAGAAAGTCAAACACCCCTTTTTGGTTTCTTATTGGTATAAAAATGAGGTGGAGTCGGATCAGGTCATTCATATTCCTTCGGTGCGCAATTTTGTCGCCACTGCCAGCACGCCGGAGGCAATGAAGCGCGAGGTGCCACTGCCAGATGTGGGTTCGCATGTGATGGCTTCGAGCTTACAGTCGAAAGATTTGGATTCCGTACGGGAGATCACCTTTGCCTATGCAGAGGAGGTACTGGGGCTTCAGCCTGTCCCTGAATAGTTTAACATAATAAATACCGTGCATTGTTAGGACATTTTGGTATTGCCCATTACTTTTAGGGTAAAACGACCGAATGATGCGCTTACTCTTTACTCTATCTCTATTGTTGCTGACAACAACAGTCTATTCCCAGAGCAAAAATCCTAATTTCGATTTACGATTTTTATTAGGGGCTAACTTTGTCTTTGCAGATTCTCAAGATGATGAATACTTCGAAGTATACCCAGAACACATCACACAAGCTGGTGTAGCTGCTGGTATCAACTTCAGGTGGAACGTCAACTCCTACCTTTTTGTAGAGTTGGAAACAGCTATCCGTCAGGAACGCATAAGATTTAACAATTACACTATTTATAAATTTGGATATGGATATGTCGATAATTCCGAAGAGCCTAGAAGTGTACTTCATAGAGAGTTCAGGGGAGATCGATCTATCAATAATTTTTTGCTATCTGTGCCATTAATTATTGGTCTCAAACCTTTCAAAAATAAAAGTTTTGAATTACAGCTAGGAGTAGGAGTACATGCTGCTTCGATTGATAATAATGACAATATAGGCAACTCTATAAGTATAGAAAATTATCATCTCAATGGTGGAGCATTCAACAGTTCCTTTGATGAACTACCACACTACTATACCCTACACACTCCACGCATCGTCTCTAGACTAGGCCCTGATAGTATCAATATATACAAACAGAATCAATTTTTCGGGTTTGGGCTAATGGCTATAGAATATCAGCTTAACAAATGGGGGCGATGGAATCCAAGCCTTGGCTTTAGATACAAAACTAGCTTAGCAGCGAATAATAGAGAGCTATTTGTGGATATAGCTGAAGATGGATATCTAGAAATCGTAGTTAAGTTTTTTGATTTGCTCTAAGCCTTTGTATAGTAATTTAATTCCCTCTAAAATTAGAGTCAAATGTCTCGAATCCTATTTTTCCTTTTGATAAGTGTCCCCCTAACCGCTCAACAAACGATCTATCTTGAAAATCCTTCTTTTGAGGATACTCCTAGGTTTGCCAAGTCACCTAAAGGTTGGGAAGACTGTGGTTCTCCCGGGGAGAGTCCTCCTGATGTTCAGCCTTGTGGAACATTTATGACCGTCCCAGAACCTCCACTGCATGGCAGTACCTATCTGGGCATGGTCGTTCGAGATAATTGGACGATGGAGTCAGTGGGTCAAAAGCTGAGCCAACCTTTAGTGGCTGGACAGACCTATCGGATGAGTATTTGGGTACTTCGATCTAGAATATATATTTCACAAAGTAGATTGTATAATGAAGAGGTCAACTACGTCACCCCAGTCATCCTAGAGCTATTTGCGGGTAACCGCTACTGCAAACGGGAGGAAATTTTATTTGAATCAGACTATATTGAAACTACTGTTTGGAAAGAACTACCCATGACCTTCCAACCCAGCAAGGATTATAAGTATATTGGACTGAGGATAAAGCATCAGAAAGGAGAAGAACCAATAGAAGTAGCATTTACTGGCAATCTTATGCTCGATCACTGCTCTCCTATTTTTCCTATTGAGAATGATCGAGCAGCCATTCCTGCATCATTTTTACCCGTCCGTGAGCAACATCCGCAGTGGTGGGATGCTTCTCAGCACACCGAATTTACCTTAACTGATATTTTTCAAGCCGCCGTGTTGGAGATGAACGAGGTAGAGTTGGCTGCCTTTCGGCAAAAAGAAGCTGCCGCTGCTGCCCTGCTTAATGTTTTACGCTTTGATGCTATTCGCCAAAAAAAGGGCTTAGACTTGGCTTTTTTGAGTCAATCCATGGCGGAACTAGAACAGCTCGAACGCGATTGGGAAACTCTTAATTTTACGGATTGGGCAATACTCACGCAGAATGTCCGTACTTTATTATGGAAGGGGCAGGATGATGTCCTCAGCATGCAAGAGCTGAAAGCACTCACTAGTTTTAAAGCGTCGCCATCGGCAGGGAGTTCTATTGGTATCTTGTGTAAAGAATATATAGCTACTCATCGCACGGAGCTCTTGGAGCTTCTCAATATAAAATGACATGCCCATTTACTGGCTTATGCTTACTTTTTGCCTTTTTTGTACGACCCTTTGCTGCCAAAAAGCGATTCCTATAAAAAACCCTTCTTTTGAAGCCAATCGCGCAGCACTCGATCAGACGCCCTACAAATGGAGCAATTGTAGTATTGGTATCGATAGTCCGCCGGATATCCTTACGGTAAATATGCCCGGAACGCGCAATTTCAACTACCCAGCAGCCGCCGGAGAAAATCACCTCGCCCTACTGCACTTCGAGGATGGCAGCATGGAGCGTATTGGACAACGCCTAGCTGTGCCACTACAAGCTGGTGCCATCTACCGCTTTAGTCTATTTGCACGGCAAGCCTATGCAGGAGGCTATACCGCTAAACGGACAAGCTACGAAGCCCTACAGTACCTTCAACACCCCCTGGCACTCGAAGTATGGGGAGGCTTCAGCAGCTGCGATGATTACGAGTTGTTAGCCAGCTCCATGGTGATCGAGAATAGGCACTGGCAGCGCGTAGACTTCGTATTTCGACCCAGCGCTAATTTTACCCACCTGATGATTAGCCCGCAATGCGACCAAGACCCGCTCCAAGGGGGCCACATCATGATAGACGACTTATCTACCATCATACCTATCGGTAACTCGCCAAACGATCGGCAGCTCTTTCAGTCCCCTCCTTTCCAACAATTCCGAAAGTGGGTGAAGCCCACACAGTTTAGTGAAAAAAACTTACCCATCTTAGCCCAAAAAATCGAGCAGGTACGCCAACTCTATCCGCATGAGCGCTATCCTTTTTTTGGCTTGGGGCCAAAGGTATTTACTACCCTTTTTGACAACCTTCATTTTGCTCCACTACTCCACTCTAAGCAGGATATCCGCCTGACACTCATTCAGCTTCCCACCAAAGACCGAGCAGCCCTCATTCAAAACCTGTGGGATTTGCAAGCCTTTGAATGGGCCACTTTCCTCACCCGTGCCCACCGGGTCATCGAAGCACGCCGCCAAAGACAACCTATTGATGCTGACGATCAAGACTGGTTTGATAGCTTAGGCCAGAAAGTCAAAGATTTCACCCCTTTAGAAGAAATTCGTACGCAATATCTGCGCGCCTATTGGAGTGTGCTTTTAGTCGAAGCAAAAGGCCTATAGAAAGCGTGCTGGCAGGGGCGCTTCCACCACCTGTAGCTGCTTGGTCAAGGGATTTTCGAACTCCAATCGCGCGGCATGTAGGTCGATTTTCCCCCAAGGTCGTTTGATCGGACTGTCATACTTTTCATCGCCCACGATGGGACATCCAATCGCACTTAGCTGCGCCCGAATCTGGTGAAACTTGCCTGTGCTCGGCTGCACTTCTAGTAAAACGTGCTCGCCTTCATGCGGCATCGTGCGATAGCTTAGGTGCACGCGCGTTGTTCTGGGGCGCTTTTGCGCAAATAAGACCGCTCGTTTTTGCTCTTGGTCTTTGAAGAGCCAGTGGCGCAG
>JBCCRH010000485.1:0-4039 GCA_039208045.1 Bacteroidota bacterium | reverse complement strand
TTGCTGGTAGCCAAATTGGAATCGCTTAAGGTCCGCATCTACAAGAGCAGGAGTGTTTTTTTCGCTTAAGCGAAATGCCAGTACCTCTTGAAATAATTGAAGTGCGCGATATTTTCGGGCACTCGAATCGGGCGTTTCAAATGCCGCTTGCGCAAAAGTATCGGCAGGGGCAAAGGCTTCTGCTTGATCAAACCGGAAGGCATTTCGTGGTTCCGTAAGGTAAGAACGGCTGATTAAGAAATAATCAATTGCTCGGTGAGCGAGTAAATCGTACAAGGTAGGACGCAGTTTTTCATTGTATTTCCCCTTCACCCAGAGCGCTTCAAAGGCTGATTTTGGCACTTGCTGAAGTTCTGCCCTGACAGAAGCGAGGTACAAGCGGGCGCTTTCATCGGTAAGATTCTCTACCGTCCAGGTAGCTACATCAGTTGGTACAAAGTCTTGTATAGACGTACGCTCCCGCATTCGCCAAATATTGTCATTGAGGTACTTAGTGTAGAGTTCTGCCAAGAGGGATTGCAGGATCGCTTTGGGTGCGCCCTCTTCCGTTTCGACCTGCTCCGTAAGGCGACCAATGGCTTTTACTAAGCCATCCTCTTCGAGTCTTGTCTTATATTTGTTAATGTAAATCAGTGCTTTGATGCGCTGGGGTTGGTTATCTTCATTATTGGCCTGTTCGTATAGTGCTTCGACTTCTTTTAGGGCCGACTGTGGCAATCCTTTCTGCTCTAGTGAGTCAATTTGTTTCCAGCGCTCTTCATAGTTATCACTAAAGCTCATATTTCGGTCGGTTGTTGGGGTTTGGAAGGCCATCAGCACTAACGCTGCCAAGAGGACAAGCAGACTAAAGCCTACAAAATAATTATTCATTTGTTTTTAGTTTTTGAGCCCAAAACGGCTAATGTCCACTTCGGGGTCTAGCTTTATATTTTTGGTCAGATGGTCGGCCATGTGTCGTGCCCAAAACGGGCCTAGCGAGGCTCCTTTAGTACCCAATCCATTAAAAATAGCTAGGCTGGGAAATTTGGGATGCCGACCCAAAAAAGGGCGGCGATCTTTCACCGTTGGGCGTACTGCTGATTGGTGATCTAAAATTTCAAACGGTACTTTCAATAGTTCTTGCAGGCGGTCTTTTAGGAAACTGAAACCTTCATCAGTCGGACTGGTTGCTTCGAATTTCCAATCGTAAGTGGCACCAATCCAGTATATATCTTTTTCTTTTAGTGGCACGATAAATACCCTATGCTTTAGCAACTTTTCAAATTGTCCTTCCTGAATCTTTACAATTAATACCTCACCTTTTGTACCACCAAAAGGCAAATAGCTGAAATAGGGGTTTTGCCCACCGCGATAGCCTTCACAAAAAATGATAGTTTCATATTCTACTCCCTCATAGCGCACTCCCCCATTGGTTTGTTCCAAGTGCTCCACCTCAAATAGCTTTCGCTTAAAGGCTCTCATCTCCATCAAGTATTGCGCAAAGCTATCCACTAAGCCACCTACATCGACCTGAGCTGCATTTTTAACCTCTCCATAGCTATAGGCTGGATGCGTTTTGGTCGCATAAGGGCCAAGTTCTACCTCATCTAGCATATAAGGCTGGTAATTTACTTCGCCACTGCGGGCCAGCCAGTCATTCTCCTCCCGCGTATTAAAGAGGGTGCGAATAATGGTGCGGTCAAAATAAAAACGCTGACCGAGAATAACTTCTAGCTCTTGGTAGGTTGCTTTCGCAAAAGGAATCAGATCCTCTACACGCCAAGACTTTACAAAGCGCCGACCGGTAATGGGATTAATTATACCGGCAGCTACCTTTGAAGCAGCATCTTCAAAGCGATTATCTAGCACATGAACAGTGGCACCTGTATTCAATAAAAAATGCGTTAGTAAGGTGCCTGCAATGCCCTGCCCAACAATTAAATAATCTATTTTCTGCATCTTTCTACTCGTCAATTAAAGCTATATGTTATCCAATTCTGCTTTCACTTTTTTAGGCAATTTTTGAACCACTAAATCGTAGGAGTGGTCAATAAGTTCACACAGAAAGCGATCGTCCAAATCTGCCTCGAAAAGAACGGTATTCCAATGCTTTTTACTCATGTGATAGCCGGGTAAAATGTCATTTGGATATTCCTCTCGTAAGGACTCCACACGCTCTGGATCGCACTTTAGATTTACGCGTAGCGACTCGTATTCTAAGCCTGCTAGCGCAAACATTTTACCCATTACTTTAAACACTAGTGTTTGCTCGCCAAAAGGGAAACTTTCCTCTACCCCCTTCTTAGCCAAGCAGTAAAGCCTGAAGTCTTCTATATTCATTCAATTGTTCTAGTTTCTGTAGATAGGATGCTACTATATCGTAATTTACATAAAACTAACGATAGTTTTTTAACGCTGCAAAAGTATGAAATTGCGCATGCTCGATTTCATACTTGCCTTATTTTAAGAGTAAGATGTCTCCTGTTTTAGTCTCTACTACTCCATCTAGGTACCTTATTTTGGCCACATACACGAACACATCAGCACCCAAAGATTTCCCTTTGTAGGTACCATCCCAACCTGCACTCAGATCATTGGGGGCTATGGGACTTGCCTCAAAAACAAGGCTTCCCCAGCGATTGAATACTTGCAACGATTCAATAAGTTGAATATTAGGTGTGGCACCGAAAACCGTAAAACGCTCATTAAACCCATCTCCATTGGGGGAGAAGGCATTGGGGATATAAACTTTACGAACCGTATTTACTATTATTTGAATGGAATCAACTGCCACACAACCCTGCTCAGAGACTGCTTCCAATACATAGGTACTCGAAAAGGGAGGTGCCCATTCTAAATCCAAGCAATCGATCTCGCAGTTTACTCCAATATCGGGCGTCCAATTAAAGTCAGCAATAGGGACAGAGAGATTAGGCTCTATTAATAAAGTTTCCCCGAGATCAATCTCTCGATTAGGGCCCAAATCAATGATAAATGGATCGGGAACATCCAGTACTACACTTTCTGTAAACGTACATCCAAAGCGGTCTGTGATCGTCACAGGGTAGGTGCCTGGTGCAAAATCGGTGTACAGCGTTTCCGAAAACACCCTTCCTCCCTCAAGGCCCACCATGTAAGGTGGATAGCCATTTTCAATACTCGGAATAGCAATGGTGCCATCAGAAGATTCCAAGCATGCTGGTGGTGTGCCCACTAAAGTAGCCTCAATACCCGTATCAGGTACTACGGTCAAGTCAATTGTTACAATACTATCGCAACCAATAGAGGAAGTTAATGAATCTACGTAGACTCCACTTTCTGTAAAGACGTCATTACCTACTTCCAAAGTCAAGCCCTGACAAATGGTATCTATAATTTCATAAAATTTAGGTACAACATATACGATTTTCACATTGGAGTTTACTCTACATTTCAGGTTATCCAAATTATCTACCCCATTAGCCAAAAGATAGCGGTAGTAATAGAAGCCGCTAGCTAGCTGATTATGTACATAGCTAGGCCCAGTTTCACCAGGTATATTCACCCACGTCAGGCCTTCATCAAAGCTTTGTTGCCACTGTATAGCAGCATTTGGAAATTGGCTGCCCACAATGGTTGCATCAAGCGTAATCGGATCGCCATCTTCACAGATATTGGCAATCGTTTCTGGTAAAATGAAGGCCTCCGGCCCACAAGCACGAAAAGAGATGTTATCAAGAGCCAGATCATTCCCTATTCCCCCTGGCGCATTGTTTCTAAGCGTCAGCTTCACGGTAGTCTGCCCCGGCTCCGTCTCGAACGTAAAGCCAAAGGTATTCCATTGATTATTCTGATCAATCGGCCCTGTAGTGTATTCAGTCATATCATTTAGCAGAAAGGAAACATTCGGTGCAATGTGCCCTGCTACCCCATTCGCAATCAGATTGATAATGTCCGCAGAGAAGACATACAAGGTATTTTCACAAAGTCCGTCAATTTCTTGTTCATAGAACACCCCGGTGCTAAAGCTCGCATTTACAACCATCATATAACCATTTGGATCCGTGCTATTGTCACTCAC
>JBCCRH010000484.1:0-4041 GCA_039208045.1 Bacteroidota bacterium | reverse complement strand
GTCGAACCCATTGCCAGAGGGCACTGCCGTTTACATCCCGAATTTCACCTACACTGTACTCGGCGATGGCCAGGGTTTTGTAGGTGGTGACCCAAATAATGTGGTGCAAGGGGGGAGTACGCTTGGCGCAATAGCTACGTTCTATGGCCTGAATGTGGTGGCCTTAGCGGCAGATAATGCGGATGTGCCCGATCTATTTGAGCACAATCAACAACTGACGCTGCTCAGCGGGCCTTCGGTACGAAAGGCAACGGTACCAACCGATGTGATGGCAGTAGAAGTAGAGCGTCCAGTTCCAGGTGAGAATTTGGATGATCCAAATGACCCTGCTTTTGCACAGACGTATCTGGAAAATATGTTCCATCTGATGGCCTATCGAATTACGGAAAATATGGACTACCGAGGGTCGAGCTTTAGCTTACCCATTGGGCCAACGACTGTAGAGTCAGGCGATATTGATAAAATAGACGCCATAGGTGCACTGCCAGAAAGCTGGGAGTTTCGGGTGTCTTTCCCTTACTTACGCTACTTCAAGTCAGGGCAAAATAACAATCCTGAAACCTTACCAGATGGGACGAATAGCCCTTATCGGGCAAATGGTTCTTTATTTCAAGTACATTATGAATGGCGCGATCTATTTGGCAATTTACTCATGACCAAGCTCACTCAGCCATTGGATACCGATCTTTCTCCTTACAATAATAATCCGCTAAAAGTCGGCTATATTGATGCGATGATTGGGCTACCCAAATGGCCTTCTGTATCGAGCCATTATCGGGTAACGCGCGAAGCAGGGCGGCAGCAACGACCTATTATTGAGGTGAATTTGAGTTTTGACAGCAGTCGATATGAAGGTTTACTGGCAGTACAGGTGGTTGGGAGAGAGACCATAGTGCTCACCTTCACCGATGCAGTGCATGTTGATGCTGCGCTGGAAACAGACCATTATGAGCTATCTAATGGTATAGAGGTGCTTAGTGCGCGCTTGGCGAATGGCAATAAGCAAGTAGAGCTTACAACGAACGAGCTAGTGCCGGAAACGACTTATGAACTCATCGTTCGGGATATACTATCTAGTGATCGTTCGGCTACCTTTAATGGGGCGGCGAATTTTAGTTTAGAAACTAGCTCTGCTTCCCCTTCCCCATCTAAAATGCGCGAAACGGCCCAGCGCGACCTAAAGATTTATGAGCAATTATGGTATCAATTGACCGACCCGCATGGCATCATTATGACTCTAAAGACCAGCTTACTGACGGAGCCAAAAGTGTATGCGAAGTCGCAGCAAGATGGCTTGGTAGAAGATTGGCTGGCTAGCATTTATCAGTTTGTACAAGATCGGGCCAATGGGCAGACTAGCGTGGCGAAGCCAGCAGCGAGTCGACTCCTAACCACCATTATTGAACCAGACGAAGTGAATACTGCTCAGATTTTCCGCTTGGAGCTGGCACTAGAATTCAAGCGGGCGTCGGGTATTGTGATGGGCGATATGGCGACTACGGCGAATATTTATGCGGTAGCGTCGGCTATTGCACCACTTACCGAAGAAGGAGCTACGGCCTCGCGTACCCTAGAAAGCTTTGCTGCTGAGTTTGAGGCCACACTCTCCGTGCCAGAAGCATACAAGCTAAAAATAGCAACAGGAGTCGATCGCAGAGAATTCCTCTATGGCCGCAGCGGTGGTGCCAATTGGGTGGTACGCATTGGCTTAACACCAGAAACAGGGATTCACTATAATATCCTCAATCCTAATTTTCCCACCATTTTTGCACCACGACCCATTTCGAATGAACTACAGAGCCGCAGCGGTATTTCCATTTTACCCTACAAAACAGGCGTGGGCCTAGAAGCCGATAAGGCAAAGCCTACTGACTATATTGATATTGATATGGATGTATGGGGCAAGCAGTTTGTAGAAGCGGTTGATATGGTGCTGACGCCAAGGTATACCTCGGCGCTGATGATTTTGCAACAGATACCCGGTAGCACGAGTAAATATTTAGAAGATATCCTGGCTGATAAGAAAACGCTAGCGGATATTATTAAGAATTGGATGATTCCGATTTTTGAGCAGGACAAAGCAAAAGACGATGCTACTGCACAGGAAGCTTTCCGCCAGCGCCTGCTTACTCGATTAGATAATGCCTACAAAACCCATGCTGCCATTGAGTTTGAAGCTAGCGTATATGCCAATATTGAGGAAGAAGCTACTATTGCCTCTGAGCCTCCTCGTTTATTCGGCAATATTCGTCCTACCATCAGTGCATCTAGCAATAGCGATATTTCTTACACTTCCCCCAAGCTGACCCTGGCAACAACTGAAGAAAATCAGAAGTTAACTTTCTTGCTATCTGCGCCAGGGCTCGTTCGAGGGGATGATGGCGAAGTGCTGTCCAATGTCGATTTGAAGCTGACGTATGAAGGTATTTCGATAGAGCATCAGATTAGTCCGCCGCCGAGTGAGCAAAGCAAACCCGATCCGGACCAGTACAAAGCATCGAGCTGGCTTGGCTTCGTACTGCCAGAACCCGCCGGGCCGCTGACGGAAGATTTGGGCGATTTCCAGGTGCCCCTTGTGCTGCGCTCTTACCCCGAAATTCCAACTATGGTAGCGCAAGATCAGCAAAATGAGCCACTGAATAGCAATCAATTACAAGATATTATCGAGTGGGCCTACCAGTTTACCTATTCGCGCACCTTCCACTACCCGCAGGATCGACTGCACTGTTCCGTAAAGTTTAACGAGCGAATCATCAATGCCCGAGCTGCCGACCTGACCGACGCTTTTAGTCAGCTTGCGCAATTCTTGGCGGCCTATCCAGCAATTCAAAAAGATTTGGATACCTATCTAGCACCTATTGATGCCAAAACAGTAGCAGCACTAGAAGAAGGAGCGGCCCTACCCGACGAGATCGTAAATGCACAGCTGGCTATCAAAACCTATAGCGAGCTGCTACGCGCCATTACCACCGCAGCAACGGCCACCACCACCAATGGCTTGGCCATGCTCCGCTCGCCCCAGCGCACCTCTAGCACTGCCATGAAGGAGGTCAACTTTGTCATCCAAGAAAGTGTCCTGGAGAAAAACGGGCAAGAAGTACTACTCATTGGCATTTTCAAAGACGCACCCAGCGGCCTACCGGAGCCGAACGAAATGGGCACCATCCGCATCCAAATCGACGGCTACCGCCCGATAGCAGAACCCGCAGGCACCTTCGGCGATGTTGCCTACACCTTCCAGTCGGAGACAGACAACACTTTCTTATCCGCCGTAGACGGCCAAAAAATCTTAGACCGAGAAGTCGTCCTACCCGGATTGGACATCCTTGAACTACAAGATGCCAAGTCTTCCATGCAAATCAAGCGAAATGAAGAACTGATCGAAGGCATCCGCTCCCAAGAAGCCTTTATCTACACCACTGGCGATGTAAAATTTGCCAACCCTTATCTCCCACTCATCGACTCCGAAGAAGAGATTGACATCGCCGCCTTACCCGATCTCACTCCCGCTACAGATAAGCAAAGCTTGACCTACTTCTTCAACAATTTCTTCAACAACCTGCTACGAGATAACTCCCAATCGGCCCTCACCTTCCAGGTCAACGGCCGCTACCAGTACGAGCTTTCCGAGCAGCTAGAGCCCATCTTCCTGCCCATCTTCGTCCATCCGCCACGCACCATTACCGGCATTGACACCACCAGCGGCAGCCGCACCAATAAAATGCCTGCTGATTTTATCGCTTCCCTAGTCGACGCCATCACGGCTTGGATGACAGCCCAAGACCCGCCCCAACAATTGGGCAGTGCCATTGGTTTGGATGTAATTGTAATGACGAATCTGACGCCTAAGCCCGTACCGCTTTTGCGCTTGCGCGGGGTGAAGTTGGGGGGGGGAGGGATGGTTTGAGGGTTTAGGAGTTTAAGGGTTTGGGGAGGTCGGAGGTTGGAGGGACGGAGGGATAGGGAGGACGGGGGATGGAGGATGCTTGTGCTCAGCCGTTGATCGAGCGTAGCTGAGAGCAACAGCCAGGGAGAGGGATG
>JBCCRH010000483.1:0-4041 GCA_039208045.1 Bacteroidota bacterium | reverse complement strand
GAGCAATGTATCCGAGTAGGTTTATTCACCTATAGCGAAAAGCCGGGTAATGCGGTGACGGCTACTTTCTCCGATGTATCGGTGACAGGGCTGGATAACCTTGGAGCCCCGATAGCTATCGGGGTCCAAGGTTTAAGCGAAGGTTTAAGCCTGGAAAGCGAGAAAGGCCTTCGAATTTATCCAAACCCAACCAATGGCGAACTCAATGTAAACCTTTCCAGCTTCTTTGGAGCGGCAGTAGATATCCGCATCTTCAACGCCTTGGGCCAGATCGTACAGCGCGAACAGCTTGAAGAGGTGCAAGTAGCAGTGGAACGTTTTGACGTAAGTCGCCTAAAAGGGGGGATGTATAGTGTGGTCGTGAAGGTGGGGGAGACGATTTGGACGGAGCGGGTGGTGGTGGCTAGGCCGTAGTCTCGGCTTCGCTCGACTACCTCGATTGCGCTCAGCCTACATTCGCAAGTATGTATATAATTTTCTTACCTTTAAGGGTCATTTTTCGGCATTGCTGGGGGATGATCCCTTTTGTTTTTATTTTTTTAGATCATAACAACTCATGAAAAATTAGATCCCTATGAAAAGATTTTACCTCATTCTGCTCGTCTTTGGGTTAGGGGGGCTAACCCTATCTGCGCAAGACAACTGGAAAGTGGAAGTGCGTAACCCTGAAGTTGTTCAGGCGACCTTCCATGGCGAAACGCCACCCTTGGCTACGTACAAAGAAGATCCGAATGCCAAGAATGAAGTGGTTCGTGGCCTTAAGCTTGGGTACGTTCCAAAAGGCGATTGGCCATTAAATGACTTTGTTAATCCCAATGCGCTTCCGCAAGGGCCCGACCCTGCTTGGCAACGCCGCTACAATCAAGCGCAATCAAGTACGATGCGCTCGGCAACAGGCATGATCGGACAAAACTTTGAGGGTATGGGGTTTTCTAATGTCAACCCCCCCGATCCAGTGATGGACGTGGGCCCCAACCACATCATTCAAATGATCAATGGACTCTCAGGTGCTCAGTTCCAAGTCTGGGACAAGGCAGGCAACTCCTTGGTAGGCGCCCAATTTATGGATAACTTTTTTAACTCAGCATCAGGCCTAGGTGGTAGTGGTGCTTCTGGTAAGGGCGATCCCACTGTGCTATATGATCAGCTGGCTGATCGGTGGTTGATGGCAGAGTTTGCCCAGGGTTCGAATGATATCTACATCTTGGTGAGTACGACTCCCGACCCTACTGGTACGTGGTATGCCTATACCTTTACGGCACCCAACTTTCCAGACTACTTAAAATTTGCTATTTGGCCCGATGCATACACCATGACTTCTAATGAAAACCCTCTTGGTATTTATGCTTTTGACCGCAATGCTATGCTGGCTGGTGATCCTGCTACCTTTCAGCGATTCCAGGTACCGACCTTTCCAACCATTAATTTTCAAGCGGCTACGCCTGTAGGGGTGGAAGGATCTACGCCTCCACCGATGGGGAATCGTGCCTACTTTATGCGGATGGCAGATGATGCTTGGGCAATAAATATTACTGCTGATCGTCTAGAAATCTTTGAGCTGGATGTCGACTTTGATACTCCTGGCAACTCCGTATTCTCTGGGCCTCGGAACTTACCCACCGATCCATTCGATACGGAACTCTGTGGGTATACCTCCTTCTCCTGTATGGATCAGCCGAATGGTGGTATTGGACTCGACCCTTTGCGGGAGGTACTCATGTTTAAGGTACAGTATCGCAATTTTGGCACTCATGAGTCGATTGTGTGCAACCACGTAACCGATGTAGATAATACGGATCGTGGCGGTATTCGCTGGTATGAATTGCGCCGTACTGGCGGCGGAGTTTGGAATATTTACCAGCAAGGTACCTATTCACCAGATGGCGATGACCGCTGGATGGGGGCCATTAATATTAATAGCACTGGACAGATTGGTCTGTTGTACAATCGTTCTAGTACCACGACTTTTCCTGGTATTTACTATACGGGCCGTAATGCAAGTGATCCACTCGGTACAATGACTGTCCCAGAAGGCACGATTATTGCTGGCTCTGCTAGTAATCCTTCTAATCGCTATGGCGATTACAGTTCGTTGAGCGTAGACCCTTCTGATGAAACGACTTTCTGGGGTACGGCAGAGTACAATCCAAGCGCACAATGGTCGACTCGCATTACTTCTTTTTCTATTAGTGCCCCTCTTTGTGATATTGCAATCAGCAATGTAGAGGCTACGCCCGAAACTTGTGCTGGTGATAATGATGGTACCATCACGATTACTGCAACCTGCACTACTTGTACTGGTATTCTATACTCTATTGATGGCGGTACTACTTTTGAAGATAACGGCGGTAGCTTTACTGACCTGGCGCCAGGTACCTATATGCCGATGGTCAAAGATAGTGGCGATGATAGCTGTAATGCGACGGAGGCGGATGAAATGGTTGCTGCTGGTGCTGCTTCACCTGCTGATCCTACTCCCGGCCCTGCTACCAGAGCCTTCTGTCCGAGCGCAGGCCTCAACGCTAGCTTAGATAACACGGGCATTCGAGTCAGTAATCTAGGAACCAATGAAAAAGTAGTCTGGATTTTAAAAACGGCACCCAGTGGTTCTGCCTACACCGCAGATCAAGTTTTAACGCCAGCGGGTTGTCCGGTTAGTTTTACTGACCTTGGCGAGTTAGCTATTGCGAACAGCTCTAGAGTCATCCGCGTACAGGATGTAGCCAATGCCTTGCCAGGTACCTATACATTTGAAGCTTACATTGAGAATTGTACGACAGGCTGTATATCAAATACGGTTGGTGGCTTTAGCATTACGGTAAATGAAATACCAGCTGTGCCGACTATCGATCGCCAAGATTTGGTCAGATGTAGAAGACAAACCGCTACGATTTCTGTACTCCCTGCCACAGATGTGGAGTTTGTATGGGAAGTATTGGAAGCGCCTAATGGCGTGAGCTTTGCCGCTGGAGATAAGCTAGAGCCCAATGTGGATGGCTCTGATTATCGTACCGATATTCAAGCAGATGGTAGCCAATTCCGCACTAAGGGCAGTGCTCGGGCTGGTTTATACCGCTTTAAAGTACTCGCCAGAGATGTCAATACGATGTGTGAAAGCGAATTGACTACTGATGAGCTTTCTATTTTGATCGAGGCTCTTCCTGAGGTGCCTACCGTTGATGTGGATATGGCGATGGGCTGTGCCGGTTCTACTGGTGGTGATGTATCCGTAGTAGACCCAGTGAATGCAGACCTTGCAGTATCCTGGGAAGTGCTAGAAGCACCAACGGGTGCTACGATTAGTATGGGCGACATTCTTGCCCCTGGTACTTCTGATAGCCACTACCGCACTACCGTACCCAATGAGCCTTATACCTTGCGTATTAAGAGTAACAATTCGGTAACGCCTGGTACCTACAAGTTCAAAGCCTTCTTTACTAATACCAGTACAACTTGTGTAGGCGATGCAACAACGGAAGAATTTGTTGTTGTGATTAATGAAAACCCAGCTGACCCGATTGTAGGGGTAGCCACCAAGGAGTTTTGCAATGGCGATGTGGATATGCCGAACTTAGCTAATACGGGTATTAGCGTCAGCAATACCTTGACAGCAGATGAAAAAGTAGTATGGGTACTAACGAGTGCACCAGCTGGTTCTGCCTATGCAATGGATGATGAATTCACTACAGACAACTGTGGTGATCCATTCAAGAACTTTGGCGAGCTGGCAGTGGGGAATTCTTCTAAAGTAATCCGTATACAAGATATTGCGAATGCACCAATTGGCACCTACACTTTTGATGCGTTCATCACGAATTGTGTAACCGGCTGTAGCTCTGAGCCAGTGAGTGGGTTCAGTATCACAGTAAATGAAACCCCAGCAGTACCAAGCGTGAATCGATTGACTAGAGCCTCCTGTGTAGGTTCTACCTCTACGGTGAGCGTGCTTGATCCTGGCACCGGCTTGGAAATTAGCTGGGAAGTAGTAGCAGCGCCAGCAGGAGCGAGCTTTATGGCAGGAGATGTGCTGGATGCTAATGT
>JBCCRH010000482.1:0-4056 GCA_039208045.1 Bacteroidota bacterium | reverse complement strand
GCGCAAGGGTAATGGTTTTCATGAGGTGTTCAGTTTAGTGTTTTCTCAAAAAAATAGGGGTGCTTTTCCCAATCCAATCTGCCACCATAGCGTAATCCCAATCATAAGTACATAGAGATAGCGCCGTACGAACAGCTTTAACCGTTTCCGGTCAGGCCGAAATCCGATGATCTCAAACAGGGTAGAATAGAAAGTAGCATCATCTTCCGTATTTAAATCATGCGTAGCATTCAATAAGCACTGCTTAAAAATAATAAATTGCAGCAGCACTATAGCATAAGCCGGAACGATCAAATACCAGGAAAATAGGAATGGCCCTAAAATTGCCAGCACCGTCAGCAATAAATGGAACCAGAAATGGATATTTAATGTACTATTGATCGTTCTTTCCGTCATAAACTAAATTTACAAAACAGTCTACTAAAAAATATTCCCAAGCATGGAAAAATACCTAGATGCCAACAAAGCAATGTGGAACCAACGCACCGAAATTCATGTCGATTCCGAGTTCTACGACGTCCCTTCTTTCATCGCCGGCCGCTCTTCGCTCAACGCTATAGAACTAGATATTTTGGGCAACCTAAAAGGAAAGAAATTACTCCACCTCCAATGCCACTTTGGGCAAGACACCCTCTCTTTTGCTCGCATGGGGGCACACGCCACAGGCATCGACATTTCCGATAAGGCCATCGAAAAAGCACGCACCCTCAATGAAAAGCTGAGCCTCGATGCACAGTTCGTCTGCTGCAATGTGCTAGACATCGATCAACACCTAAGCGACACCTACGACGTCATCTTCACCTCCTACGGTACCATCGGCTGGATACCCCAGCTTACCAAATGGGCCCAGCTCATCCACCAATTCCTAAAGCCCGGCGGCCAATTCTTAATTGTCGAATTCCACCCTGTAGTCTGGATGCTCAATAATGAAATGACCTATTTTCAATACTCCTATTTCAATAAAGAAATGATCGTCGAAACAGAAGGTACCTATACGGATGGCGACGAGGGTTTCGAGGCAAAAAGCTACTCTTGGAATCATCCGCTAGCGGATGTCTTTACGGCCCTATTAGAGGCAGGACTCACGGTCAATCACTTTAGTGAATATGACTACTCCCCTTACGATTGTTTTGAGAAAACGTTGGCGGTGGAAAAGGGGTTTCAGATTAAAGGGCTGGAAGGGCTGATGCCTATGGTGTATGCGCTGGGGGCGGTGAAGCTGATTTAGGTACTGGCTCCGCTCGATCTACGTTGGTTTAACTCTATTCACAAATAAGTATAATAATTTGTGAATACGATCATAAATGATTATACTTATTTATGATTACGCGGACACTAAACGAAAGAATCAAGGCTAAGATCGGATCGGGAAAAGCAATAATTATTGTCGGGCCGAGGCAGGTAGGGAAAACCACGCTGATTAACCATTTGCTTAAAGATGAAGATTACCTGTTTTTTAATGGAGATGATCCTACGATCAGAAGTATACTCGATACTCCGAATACAGAGGAAATAAGAAGACTAATAGGGCAGAAAAAAGTGGTTTTTATTGATGAAGGGCAACGGATAAAGAATATAGGGCTAACGCTTAAAATTATCGTTGACCAATTCAAAGATGTTCAATTGTGGGTGAGTGGCTCTTCTTCCTTTTCACTGTTTGATGAATTAAATGAACCCCTCACTGGTAGGAAGTGGGAGTACGACCTTTACCCCATTAGCTGGGAAGAATATGAAAATCATATTGGTTACCTAGAAGGAGAGCAGCAGCTAGAAAACAGGCTGTTATTTGGTTTTTATCCCGATGTCATCAATAATTCTGGGCAGGAGATAGAGGTATTACAAAATCTAGTGAGCAGCTATCTGTATCGCGATATTTTGGCATACGGAGGAATTCGCAAACCTGAATTATTAGATAATCTAGTTCAAGCACTAGCGCTACAGGTGGGAAGTGAAGTTAACTACAATGAGCTAAGTCAGTTACTTGGAATAGACCGGAATACGGTGATTAACTATATTGATATTCTAGAAAAGGGATATGTGCTGTTCAGGCTGAGAAGTTACAGTAGGAACATTAGAAATGAAATAAAAAAGAGCCGAAAAATTTACTTCTACGATAATGGAATTCGAAATACTGTCATCGGTGATTTTAAGCCCATCAAACTACGGACAGATAAAGGGGCATTGTGGGAAAATTTTCTGATTGCAGAGCGTGTAAAGCAAAATAGATACAAATTCACCCTAGCTAGGCCTTACTTTTGGAGAACTACCCAACAGCAAGAAATTGACTACGTTGAAGAGCAAGGGCAACAATTGCATGGATACGAGTTTAAATGGAATGAGAAGAAAAAAGGAGATTTACCCACTACTTTTATTGAAAAGTACAATGCCAAAGGAAGTATAATTACCAAAACCAACTTTAGAGATTTCGTCATTATTTAAACTCCCCCTCCTCACTATGCTCCAACTCACCAACCAACAGCTCGAAGCTATCCTAGACTTCCCCAGCTTAGTCAGATGCCTACAGCAGGCCTTCCAAGAGGAGTATGCTGTACCGCTGCGCCACCACCACGACTTTGCCAATCCAGTTACGCATGAAAACTCTACCCTTTTGCTCATGCCTGCCTGGCAGGTGGGAGGCTACCTGGGGGTAAAACTCGTGACGGTGTCTCCAGGAAATAGCCATTTTAAGCTCCCCTCTATCAATGGAATTTATATTTTATTTGATGCTGTAAAAGGGATTCCACTAGTGCAGCTAGATGCCAAGCTGCTCACGAATTTGCGGACGGCGGCAGCATCGGCGCTGGCTTCGCAGTATCTCTCGCGAGCGGATAGTCGACACTTGCTTGTGCTGGGTACTGGCTCGCTTGCCCCATTTCTCATTCGGGCGCATGCTAGCGTCCGACCCATTGAGCATGTTACCATCTGGGGGCGAAGCCCAGAAAAAGCACAGCACTTAACCAGCCTTTTTGCCGAAAGGCCTAAAAACAGCTATACCGTGACTGCAACCACATACCTAGCTGCAGCCGTAGCCCAAGCAGATATTATTTCGTGTGCCACCATGAGTGTTGAACCAATTTTAAAAGGGGAATGGCTACAGGCAGGCCAGCATATCGACTTAGTCGGCTCGTACAAACCTACCATGCGCGAAGCAGATGATGAGGTGATCCGAAGATCACGGGTGTTTGTGGATACCTTCGAGGGAGCCATCAAGGAAAGTGGAGATATTGTGCTACCGCTCAAACACGGAGTGATGGTAGAAACGGATATTCAAGCCGACCTATTTTCCTTATGCCGAGGACGGGTAGAGGGAAGACAGACCAAAGACGAAATTACCTGCTTCAAATCCGTGGGTTTGGCCTTAGAGGATTTGGCTGCCGCCAAAATGGCGTATCTTGCCTATCAATCAAATGAATTATAATGCGAATCTTGATTTTTCTACTAGTACTAGCGTCTTGTACGCCTAGCCGCACCAAAGAAATTTTGGCGAAAGCCACCACAGAAGCACCTACTATTGATGGCGTAGCATCGGACGCCTGTTGGCAAAATGCCGAGTGGCACCCCATTGATCAGCGATGGCTAGGCGAACCCTACACCGACGAGGATTTTAGCGGACGCTACAAACTGACATGGTCAGAGGATTTTATCTACATCCTTGCGGAAGTCCAGGACGACACCCTAATCGATATTCACGAGGACGGATTAGATCGCTATTGGGACGACGACTGCCTGGAAATATTTATCGATGAAGACCACTCGGGAGGAAACCATCAATACAGCCACAATGCCTTTGCCTACAATATCGACCACTTTGCCATCTAGTGCGATATGGTAGGCAAAGGCATTGTGACTGTACTGGTGGTTTCCTCCTGAGTGATCTTCATCGATAAATATTTCCAGGCAGTCGTCGTCCCAATAGCGATCTAATCCGTCCTCGTGAATATCGATGAGGGTGTCGTCTTGTATTTCCGCAAGGATGTAGATAAAATCCTCTGACCATGTCAGTTTGTAGCGTCCGCTAAAATCCTCGTCGGTGTAGGGTTCGCCTAGCCATCGCTG
>JBCCRH010000481.1:0-4078 GCA_039208045.1 Bacteroidota bacterium | reverse complement strand
ATTGTCGTCACCGAAAACACCAACAATTTCACCCCTGCTAGCGACGCTATCCTACAAGCCGATCAGCTTCAACAATTACCCGTTTTCCTACAGTTTGCTAGAGGAAGTATTCGCCTGGTGTACTGGGCCTACGGCTTTGCTTTTATCTACAATATTATTGGGCTGAGCTTTGCGGTGCAGGGCTTGCTCTCGCCCATTGTAGCCGCTATTTTGATGCCGCTAAGTTCCATCAGTATTGTGGTATTTGGTATAGCAAGCAGTACGTGGTTGGCGCGGAGGTTGGGCTTGTAATTACGAGTAATTTCATTAATTTCAGTTTCTGAATGATACTGAACTACTTCGTATGCAAAAGCAATTCCTCTACTTCCTATTTTTTTTCGTAGGCTATATGCCCTATGCTTCGGCTCAACAATTTGACTACAACAATAGCGTACAGCTACAGCTGACCGAACAGACAGAGGGCGTGCTGCTCAGCTGGCCCGCCTTCGATGGCGCTACTTCTTACCTCGTGTATAGACGGGCTATTGGCGCTAATTCTTGGGGTGCTGCGGTTGCCATGTTGGACGGCACTGCTACTTCTTATGTAGATGCTAGCTTAGAGGAAGGCACAGCCGTGGAGTACCGAGTCAATCGCCTATCAAATGGGAGCAGTGGGAATGGCTATATGTATGCCAGTAAGGTCTTACCCGCAGTGGAAGATCGCGGTATGCTCATTCTGGTTATTGATTCTACCTTTCAGCTTTCGCTGGCAGAAGAAATCGACCTCCTGATGCACGATTTTACGATGGACAGCTGGGAAGTAATGCCGATTGTTGTCAGTCCTTCAGCAGCAGTGGAGAGCGTTAAAGCCCAAATTGAGGCCATCTATGAGGCGCATCCTGAACGGGCGAATAGCGTCTTGTTGTTAGGGCATATCCCCGTACCCTATGCAGGTGTTATCAATCCAGATGGACATGGCAACCATATTGGCGCTTGGCCGGCTGATGCCTACTATGGTGATATAGATGGCAACTGGACAGATAACTTTGTGGACAATACCACAGCCGCGCAAGCTCGCAATCATAATGTTCCGGGAGATGGTAAGTTTGATAATAGCACTATTCCGTCCGAGGTGGAGCTAGCGGTGGGGCGCGTCGATTTCCATAGCCTTCCCGCCTTTGACCGATCAGAAGAAGAGCTACTTCGTCAGTATATCCTTAAGAATCATGCCTACAAAACGAAGGCGTTCAGTCCTGTTCGCAGAGGGCTTATCGAAAATAACTTTGGTGGTTTTGAGGAAGGATTTGGTCAGAATGGCCTAAAAAATTTCACTGCGATGTTTGGTGCCGATTCTGTTTTTTATCGAGATTACCACACCCTGCGTAGCGAAAGCTACCTCTGGTCGTATGGCTGTGGAGGAGGCAATTATACCGGTGCCGGAGGCATCTCTAATACCAATAATTTCGCCAATGATTCCCTCCAATCGGTATTTACGATGCTCTTTGGTAGTTATTTTGGCGACTGGGATAGCAATAATAATTTCTTGAGGGCGGCGCTAGGCACTGGTACCGTTCTCACTAATGCGTGGGCAGGGCGGCCCAATTGGCAATTCCATCCGATGGCTATTGGCTATCCGATTGGATATTGCACACAGCTTACGCAAAACAATTCTGGCTTCTCCTATGTGTCAGGCTTTGGCAATCGTTCGGTACATATTGCCCTGATAGGCGACCCTACGCTCCGCATGCACATGGTAAAACCACCCACTGACTTGGTAATTACAGAACAAGACGGTCACGCCCTGCTGAGCTGGCAGGCCGCCAATGATGAAGAATTGGGCTACTATATTTACCGAAAGGTCGACGATGAGTATGTTCGTCTCAATGAACAAGCAATTAGCACTACCGCTTTTGTAGACTCTTTCCTGCAAGTAGGCACTTACACGTATATGGTCAAAACCCTCAAATTGGAAACCAGTGCTAGTGGTAGCTATTATAATTTGAGTTTGGGCGTCGAGCAAAGCACTACCATTACCATTGTTAATACCAATCAAGTAGCAGCTCCAATGCCGCTCCGGCTCTATCCCAATCCAGCACGCACCCTACTCTCGTTAGATTGTCCGACGTGCTCTCATACCAGCGTTCGGATTATCAATGCAAAGGGGCAGTCCTTTTTTAGTGGGCAACTCCACCGCTCTCCTTTGCCCATTGCTGTAGCTAACTGGCCGAGCGGTTGGTACCTCGTTCAATGGAGAGTGGGAAAAGAGTGGCGGAGCCTTCCCTTTATCAAGATGGAATAAATTGCTCACTTCGGTTACGCTCACTTCGACTGCGCTCAGTGAGCAACTTAGAGCTTAATCCTCTTCCTCTTTACGCCGCTCAAAATTGGCAATGTAAGGCCGCTGTCCAGCATTTTCAATCGCTTTCAGGGCAATGTCCTTCACCTGCTGCGTGGCATTATCCGTTTTCGAAGATAGGCTATCGATCAAGGTTTGTCGTTCTGCTACCTGCTGCTTGAGGCTTTCAATTTCTTGCTGATGCAGCTTGAGAGCGGCCTCCATATCCTTCGTTTCCAACTGATGCTTAAAATCCAGCTCTTTGGTGAGCTGCTCTTTGGTCGCTTTCTGGGCGGCAGCCACTGCTTTTTCTAGGCGACTATCAAACTGCGCTGCCAATGCTTGTAGGCGCTCTAGCTCCTGCTCCTGCTGTTCCACTGCTTGCTCGCGTTCCGCCACTTCCCGCTCAAAGGTTTGCTTTTGTTGTGCCAGCTCCTGCTCTTGCTGCGCTTTTTTCTGCTCGTATGCATCCGTTTCATTACGGCGCTGCACCTTCAGCTTATATTCGTACGCCTCTTGCTCTCGTTTCCATTGCACTTTCGTCGCCTCAATATCTTCCAACAAGTCCGCCTTCCGCGCTTTCATCTCCTGCTCTAGCTTTTCCCGCGCCTGCTTATTGGTGATCAACAGTGCTTCCAGACTCTCCGCCTCTGCCTTTATCTTGTACACCTCCTCCAAGGTCTTTTGCTCCTGCGCAATCGTCGCTTGCAAAGCCTGAAAAGCCACTTGCTCTTTCTCCAAGCCCTCCTCAATGGCATCCAACTGATGGTTAAACGTCTCCCGCAATAGCTGAATACTTTGCGTTGCATTCCCCCCTTTGGTCTGTTGCTGGGCCTGCTGCACGGCAGTTTGCTGCTGCTTGAGTTTTTGCTGTAAGGCCGAGTTTTCTTTGCGCTCTTCTTTCAATTCTACCACCAGCGCTTCATACGCTTTCAGGATGTCTGCCTTTGTATTAGAATTCGATACTCGTTTCATCTGTTTGAAATTTTTTGCTTGCAGTCAAGCTGCAAAAAATTGAAATACATTCAGGAACTCGCATGTATTTTCTTTAATCATATCCTTGGATGATATTGTGATTAAACAAAATCATGCTCGTTTCATAATTAGGTTATTGGTTATCGTCAGGAAGATAGCAAAATTTACTTATTCCCAAGTCTGTTGATGGCAGCTTTTCCCGCTATCCGCTAAACTCAGCACCCCCAAGGCATACAGCTACCCGAAGCTATGCCCCAGTGAGCTTAGAGCAGTCTTCATCCCGATAGCGATCGGGATTCAGCCTCCTCTAAGCCTGTAGCTGTTATGCCTTGGGGCCACTTCGTACCACTCCTATCGGGGCTGCACCGAGCTACTCCAAAATAACGTCCTGTTTTTGTAAGATATATAGTAAATTGCGAGCACTCATTAAACGAAGAGGATGAGCATCGAAAGACAACTTAGCACCATTGATAGCATCCAAAAAATTGATCAATTGCAGGCTGCAATTGATTCATATCGACCTATCCCAGAAGACATACAGGGGAGAATATTTCAAAAATTTAGACTAGAATGGAACTACCACTCCAACGCCATTGAGGGTAATCCCTACACATTCGGAGAGACCGTCACCTTTATTTTACATGGCATTACTGCCAAAGGGAAAAAGCTAAAAGACCATCTAGATATTAAAGGACATAATGATGGCATTAATTTTCTATTGGGGCTAGTGAAGGATCAGCGAGATATTAATGAAACGGACATCAGAAACTTGCATAAAATTATCCTAGT
>JBCCRH010000480.1:0-4088 GCA_039208045.1 Bacteroidota bacterium | reverse complement strand
TTCCGCATTTTGGCAAGGGGATTTTGCTCTAAGACAAGGCGAAAAACGCAGGCGATGCCCTAGTATCGGCGAGGCTTTTCAACGCAGTATTAGAGCAAAAGAGCCAGCCATAAATCGAGAAGTTATTCTTTGACTGTTACTCAAAATAGTTTATTGAGAAAATGAGAAATATAGGATTTGTTGTATTGTTAATTAGTATGCTTGCGGCGGGCTGTGCCCCAACTAATCCAAATTTTCAAGAAGATGCTACACAAGCAGAAATGGTACATCGGTCGATGAAAAAATTGACGGATGTGATTGTACACGATATTTTTTCTCCTCCCCAAGCCAGTAGAATCTATGCTTATCCCAGTATTGTTGCTTACGAAGTGGCTCAGCATGCCTACCCCAGCTACCAAAGCATGGCCGGGCAGCTGACGGAGCTGGAAGCCATACCCCAGCCAGCAGAAGGGCAAGAATATTGCTACCCTGTGGCAAGTGTACATGCTTTTCTGAAAGTGGGAAAAGCGCTGATTTTTTCGGAAGAAAAAATAGCAGCATTTGAAGAAGAAATAGCTAAAGAATGGGAAGCCATCCGTATACCAAAGGACGTATATGACCGCTCTATTGCTTATGGCGACGCTGTAGCCGACCACATCCTAGCATGGGCAGATACAGACAATTATAAAGAGACCCGTACTTTCCCAAAATATTCGATTACGGACGATCCTTCCAAATGGCAGCCCACGCCGCCCGACTATATGGATGGCATAGAGCCTCACTGGCGAGAGATACGTCCGTTTGTGATCGATTCGGCCCAGCAGTTTCCACCACTACCACCAACGGAATTTAGTACAGATGAGGACAGTAAGTTCTACAAAGAAGTGATGGAGGTCTATACCGTATTACAGGAAGAGCAGGAAGACCGTGTTGAGATTGCGAAATTCTGGGATTGTAATCCATATGTTTCGCACCATAAAGGCCATGTAATGTTTGCCACCAAAAAAATCACCCCAGGCGGGCACTGGATGGGCATCGCGCAGATTGCTGCCCAAAAATCGGATGCTGATTTTATGAAAACGATAGAAGCCTACACCTTGACGTCTCTTTCTCTAGCAGATGGCTTTATTAGCTGTTGGGATGAAAAATACCGGAGCAACCTCATTCGCCCAGAAACCTACATTAACAAATACCTCGATGAGGACTGGCTGCCACTATTGCAAACGCCACCTTTTCCTGAGCATACCAGCGGACATAGCGTTATTTCCCGCGCGGCAGCTGTTACATTAACTAGTATTTTTGGTGATAATTTTGACTTTGTTGATACCACAGAGGAAGAATATGGCCTTCCCGCACGCTCCTATCGCTCCTTCATCCATGCAGCTGAAGAAGCAGCAGTGAGCCGACTCTACGGAGGGATTCACTACCGCCCCGCTATCGATTATGGGGTAGATCAGGGAGAAAAAGTAGGGCAGTTTGTACTGGATAATGTGAAAATGCACGTCCTACTGGGAGATCAAGCACAATAACAGATGTTAGGTAAAAAGATTGGTTTATTCCTGGGACCTTTGGCTTTTGTAGGATTACTGCTGCTACCCACCCCCGATATGATGAGCACTGAAGCATGGCGAGTAATTGCACTTGCTCTATTTATGCTTGCTTGGTGGGTGACAGAAGCAGTGCCCATTCCCGTAACTAGTCTTTTGCCTATTGTGCTATTACCGATGCTTGGCGTAATGGATATCGAAACGGCCTCGGCGCCTTATGCCAGTCCAGTAATCTTCCTTTTTATGGGAGGTTTTATGATTGCGCTAGCCATGGAGCGCTGGGGCTTACATCGGCGCATTGCACTCAATATCGTTCGACTCACCGGCACCAATGCTAATGGTATCATCTTAGGGTTTATGCTAGCTACAGCGGGCCTCAGCATGTGGATTAGCAATACAGCTACTACGATTATGATGCTGCCTATTGCCCTTTCGGTCATCGATCTATTGACTAAAAATAAGGCTAACTTCTCGCCAAAAGGCATTCGTTATTTTGCGCTTAGCATGATGCTAGGGATTGCGTATGCAGCCAATGTGGGCGGTACAGCTACTATTATCGGCACTCCACCAAATGTTGTCTTTTCAGGAGTCATCAAAAAATTATACGGTTTAGAAATCAGCTTTGCTAAATGGCTAATGATTGGTTTCCCTTTTGCATTGACGATGCTTCTGGCTACCTATCTCATCATTGTCAATATTCTATTTCCGAACAAGCTAGGACGTTTTGAGGGAGCAGTCAGCCTAATTCAACAGGAAGTGAAAAACCTGGGTTCCATGAGTGTGGGGGAGCAGCGTACCCTTCTTATCTTTAGTCTCACAGCTTTTGGCTGGATTTTCCGAAAGACACTCATTGCGCTTATACCGGGACTCAGCATCTCCGATGGCGGTATTGCTATGCTCGCATCTATCGCCCTTTTCGTTACCCCTGTAGATTTTCAAAAAGGGCGATTTACATTGGACTGGAAAGATACTGCTAAGTTACCTTGGGGTATTCTGCTACTTTTTGGTGGAGGACTAAGTTTAGCCAAAGCATTAGAACAAACAGGTATTATCGACCTCATCGGTGACCAATTCAAAGGCTTAGACGATGCGAGCTTTCTCATCATTTTGGGCTTGACAGCTGTCTCCCTCTTCCTCACAGAAATAATGTCCAACGTGGCACTCGTCTCTATCTTCTTGCCTGTAGTAGGTGGCATTGCAATGGGGGCAGGCATTGATCCCTTGAAGGTTTGCATTCCAGTTACCTTAGCGGCTAGCTGTGCTTTTATGCTGCCCATGTCTACACCTCCTAATGCTATTGTGTTTGCTAGTGGGCATCTGAAAGTTTCAGAGATGGTACGCGCGGGTTTTTTGCTAAATATTTTAGCGATTTTGTTGACGGCAATTTTAGCTACTTTTATGCTGGATTGGATGTTGGGGGGAGGGTAGGAGGAGAGGGGGGAGAGGAGGACGGAGGATGGGGGACGAAGGAAGGAAGGCGGAGGAAAAAACAAAAAGCATGAGCGAATTAAAGCAAAAGCTGACTTTATCGGGCTTGACGATGATAGCGGTGGGGAGTTGTATTGGAGCTGGGATATTTGTGACGCCCTATCAGATTGTGCAAGCCTTGCCGCATCAGGGGTGGGTGCTGGTGGTGTGGATATTGGGAGGGCTGATTGCGCTGACTGGGGCGTTGACGTTTGCGGAGCTGGGGGCCCGGTTTCCGCAGGCGGGTGGGGTGTATGTGTTCTTGAAAGAAGCCTATGGTGATTGGGTGGGATTTATATATGGCTGGGTGATTTTATTGGTGATTAACACGGGGGCTTTGGCGGCGCTGGGCCTAGCTTTGGCGGAGTATATGACCTATTTTGTGGGTCTGGGAGAACAAGAGAAGTTGCTGCTTGCCATCGTGATTATTGCGGGGCTGACGGGAATCAATATTCTGGGAGTGCAGACAAGTCAGGTGCTAGCTAAGTTGTTTACGGGCTTGAAGCTGGTTGCTATGGTGGTGATTGTGGGGATCGGTATTTTTTACTTTGATGCCGAGAAAGTGCCAATGGCTTTTGCGTTAAACGAAAACCTACCGGAAAATATAGGGAGTGCGCTTTTGGTAGCGCTGATTGGGGTGTTGTGGTCTTTTGGGGGGTGGCACCATGCGTCCTACCTCGCTGCGGAGACAATTGATGCCAAGCGTACGGTGCCAAGGGCGATGATTTTGGGAGCTACGATTGTAACGATTATTTATGTATTGATTAATCTGGCTTATATGCTACTCTTGCCACTGGATGCCATCGCTGGTACGACAAAAGTAGCAGGGGAGGCAGTGGGTAGTGTATTTGCCTTTGGTGGTAAGTTCGTCGCGATCGTTATTGCGATTTCTATTTTTGGCACGATCAGTATTTATACCATGAGTGCGCCCCGAATTTACTACGCAATGGCGAGGGATGGTATCTTTTTTGAAATGCTCTCCAGAGTACACCCTCGATTTCGCACACCTGCCAACGCCATGCTCTTGCAAGCAGCCTGGGCCATTGTCTTGCTCCTGTTCTGGGGTACTTTCCACGACTTGATTACTTATGTGAC
>JBCCRH010000479.1:0-4091 GCA_039208045.1 Bacteroidota bacterium | reverse complement strand
TTTGAAACGCCCGATTCGAGTGCCCGAAAATATCGCGCACTTCAATTATTTCAAGAGGTACTGGCATTTCGCTTAAGCGAAAAAAACACTCCTGCTCTTGTAGATGCGGACCTTAAGCGATTCCAATTTGGCTACCAGCAATCCACAAATTCGCTCAAAGACACGCTATTCCTACAGGCCCTACAAGCCTTAAACGACCAATTAGCTGGTGATTCTGCTCAATCAGAAGTACAGCTGGCTTTAGCAAAGTACTACATTCAGCAGGGCAATACCCATGACGTAGGTAGCACCGACCCCAGTACTCGTTGGGCCTACAAGACAGCTTTTGACATTTTGACGGAAGTCGAAAAAAGCTACCCGAATAGTTTTGCTGCAAAGCAGGTAAATAGCCTGAAAGGTCAGATCAAGCAAAAGCAACTTGAAGTCAAGCTCGAAGAAGTGATCCTTCCTGCCCAGCCTGCTTTGGTACAAGTGAGCTATAGAAATATTTCGAGCACTAAACTAAGACTAGTTCGCATAAGTCCCGAGGAATACTGGGAGTGGGAGCAAATGAATCAGAACCAAAAGTATGCATTTATTGCTGAAAAATCGGTGGTGAAGGACTTGCAGATCACTCCCCCTGATCCAAAAGATTATCATCGACACCGTACAGAGATCATATTGGAGCCTCTACCTCTAGGCTATTACGTATTGGCGATTGCTGAGAATGGGGACTTTGCAAGTCAGCAGGAAGCGCGCGGGATGGCAGTATTTCAGGTGTCGCGACTGGCAGCACTGAAGCGTCAGATGCGCGGGCAGCAATCAGGACTACTAGTAGTAGATCGTACGGAAGGGAATCCGCTGCCCGAAGTGAATGTAAAAGCATATAAGCAATCCTATAACCGTAGAAAGCGGGCCTCAGAATGGGATGAACAGCTGGATACCCGCAGTGCGCGTAATGGATTTGCCAACCTTAATTTGGACAACAACGGCCGATACAAAATTCTGCTATCAAGAGGAGAAGATCGCCTATACATTGACAATTACTATGGCCGAGGGTATTATAATTATCAAGCAGAACCTCGTCTAATTACTCATTTCTTTTTAGATCGAGCGATCTACCGGCCTGGGCAAACCGTCTATTTTAAAGCACTCGTCTATCAATATAAGCCAAAGGAAATACCAGTAATCGCTCCGGGGCAAATAATTGAAATTGGCTTCTTTAATGTCAATAACGAAGAAGTAGCTACGCTTGAACTCAAAACAAATGAATATGGTACGGTAGAGGGGAGTTTCCAAATACCGCAAGGAGGTCTCACCGGTGGGATGTCGCTACAGTCAAGTACCGAGGATGAGCACTATTTTAGGGTAGAAGAGTACAAAAGACCGAAGTTTGAAGCCCAGCTACTACCTATCGAAGGAGACTATGCTTTAGGTGATACTGTAACAGCGACTGGGAATGCTATGACCTTTGCTGGCGCGCCGCTAGATGGGGCGACAGTGCAGTACCGGGTAGTACGAGAAGTGCGCTACCCCTGGTGGCCTTGGTGGCGCTATGGTAGAATAACCCCACGTAGTCAATCGGCAAAAGAAATAACATTTGGCGAAACAAAAACGGATGAAAAAGGTAATTTCAATATCCCCTTTCAAGCACTAGCAGACCCTTCAGCAGACTCTGAGCGCAACCCTGCTTTTACTTTTAAGGTATATGCTGCTGTGGTGGATATAACGGGAGAAACACATACTGCTATCACCACTATTAAACTGGCAGATCTAGGATTAGAAGCTACCATCGATTTCCCTGAAACGGCAGATATAAGTGATCTACCCGACCTTCAAATAGTTGTGAAAAATCTTAATAGCCAAGTAACGAATACAGGGGGTAAGCTAGTTGTTCATCGCCTTCAGGCGCCGGAGCGCTACTACCTGAGTCGCTACTGGGAATTGCCTGATCAGCCAAGTATTGATGCTGCCACCTTCCGGAAAAATTTCCCACTGCTGGCGTTCAAAAATGAAGATAAAGCTATCAACTGGCCTGTACAACGAACAGAACTTACTGCTACTGTTGATTCGTTTCAGAACCTGTCCGCAATAGACATGAGCAATTGGCCAGTTGGTTTTTATCGTATGGAGGTAGAAGTACAAGACAAAAATGGCAATGCGATCACTACTCAGCATACCTTTAGTTTATACAATAGTAGTAAAAAGCAAGCGCCGCCCGCCCAGCTCAACTGGGCTACCATCACCAAAAAACAAGGTGAGCCAGGACAAACCCTTCCGCTTTGGCTCAGCAGTGCCGCTAACCAACAAATCTATTACGAGCTAGAATCGCGCGCAGGCATTGAGGCACAAAAATGGATAGATGTAGGCGACTGGGAAGAAGAGCAGATTAAAATAAAAGAGGCCTACCGAGGAAATATACTTGTGCACCTCCGAAGCGTTCGGCATAATCGCCACTGGCAAGAGACTATTACGCTCAATATACCCTGGTCAAATAAAGACTTAAGCTTTGAATGGCAGGCCTTCCGCGATAAATTGAAACCAGGTGCTGAAGAAGAATGGACACTAATTGTAAAAGGAGCCAAGAAAGATCAACTGGCAGCCGAACTCGTAGCTAGCCTATACGACGCCTCTCTAGATCAGTTTGTGACCGACTCCTGGCAACGCATAGGCTTTCCTATGGTTCAGCGAGAATTGCAGTGGACGCCTTATGGATTTTCTACTACACAAGGCTATGTATGGGCGCAAGCTTGGCAGCAACGAATCAGACTTTTATCTAGAAGTTATGATGAACTAGATTGGTTCAATTGGTTTGGGGGGCGGATTCGGGGTTCTGCTCCAATGCCCTTTAGCAGAAGCAATGCAGAGTTTGAGGATCAGAGCGCCCCAATGGCTGCTCCGATGGGAAAACGGAGTTCAGATGAGGTGCAAATAGAAAGCGCAGGCGCAGTAAATATGATGTCAGTCGATAATACTAGTGGTGAACTAGATGAAGTAGTAGTGACCGGATATAGTCAGCAAGAAGCAGCAGCAGCTAGCGAAGGCCAAATCCGAACAAACCTCAACGAAACCGTCTTTTTCTATCCAACCCTAAGAACAGACAAGGATGGAAACGTGCGCATCAAGTTCACCATGAATGAAGCACTAACACGCTGGAAGTTCCAAGCCTTTGCGCACACCAAGGAGCTGGATGATGGCATTTTTACCGACGAAGTGGTCACTCAAAAAGAGCTCATGATTATGCCTAACCCACCCCGCTTTGTTCGCGAAAGCGACCAGTTGGAGTATACTGCCAAGGTAGTCAATCTTTCAGAACAAGCCCTAAGCGGTACAGCCAAGCTAGACCTCTTTGATGCCTCCAATATGCAAGAGGTAAATGCCTTGCTCGGCTTAGCTTCCAATGAAGTATCCTTCCAGGTGGAAGGCAATCAGTCTACACTAGTAAGCTGGAAGCTGACCGTTCCGAAAGGAAAACTAACCGCCCTTACTCACCGTGCGAGCGCTCAAGCCGGTAACTTTAGCGATGCAGAAGAAAGCACCCTGCCTGTACTCACTAATCGCATGCTAGTGACCGAAAGTATCCCGATGGCTGTAAAAGGTAATTCGACCGAGACCTTCACTTTTGAAAGCCTTAAGAAAGCCAGTACATCCAGCACCCTCGATCATCACCAATTTACTTTAGAGTATACCTCTAATCCTGCGTGGTACGCTGTCCAGGCATTACCCTATCTGATGGAATACCCGCACGATTGCACAGAACAAATATTTAGTCGTTACTATGCTAATACACTGGCTAGCAGCATTGCCAATCACTACCCTAAGATCAAGCGCGTGTACGAGTCGTGGCGCGCAGCAGGCCAACTGGAAAGCAATTTAACTAAAAACCAAGACCTTAAAGCTGTGCTGCTCGAAGAAACGCCTTGGGTGCTAGACGCTCAAAGCGAAGCAGAGCAAAAAGCGCGTATCGCCTTGTTATTCGATCTCAATCGCATGAGCAACGAGCAAGATGTGGCACTTAGCACTTTGGTAGAGCGTCAAGCGCAAAATGGTGGGTTTAGTTGGTTTCCGGGAGGGCGCGAAAGCTGGTACATCACCCAGCATTTGGTGGAGGG
>JBCCRH010000478.1:0-4102 GCA_039208045.1 Bacteroidota bacterium | reverse complement strand
TTTTGCTACTAACGCCGATTTATAAGCGGATTAGGGAGATGGGGATGCTATAGCTTTTATGATAGCAAATCTTCTACCTTATATTTTTGATACATCGCTGAGTTTTCTTTTTCTAGCCGGATCAATTCGTTTTTACTTTGAATGTTTATCCATAAAGAGGGCGCTACTCTAAAAATCTTTCCCAACTTGAGTGCAAGATCGGTATTAATCTTTCTCCTACCCTTGAATAATGCGCTAAGATTGGACTCTTGGTAGCCAATATACTTAGCGAATGTTTTGTTCCTAATATTCAGTTCTGATAAGAATTGCTTTAAAAAGAACCCAACTTCTTTAACTTCTTTCACCTCTGTTTGCAAATACGTCTCCATTTGAAATCTTAGCCCTAACATTTTATTTCTCAATATAGCTTCTGGTGATTGCGTTGCAGCATGTTCTTGTATTGCCGTTTGTAGTGCCTTGAAATCCTCTGCGTTAGTATTAATTACTCCTATTCCTAGGCCGTTGATGCCCTCATCAATGATCTTTTCCGCTTTCATATACTTTTCTTTTATCAAGTAATATTTAAAAATTCTTTCATAAGCTTTGTACCAGTATCGGGATCAAAATACATTTTATTCCCTCTAGCAATTTTTGCTCCATATTGATACTGATACCAGTTAATTAGCTCGGTTTTACTATCAAAAGATAAATAGCCCCGATAAGTATCCCTTCCATATTCGAAACTTTGCTTACAAGCGAATGCTAATAGACAGCCCGCTATTCTTTCGTATTTCTTTCCCGCTCCGATGTTATGTGGCGCTAACTCTATGTTGTTCATAAAGAGCATTTTTTCATTAAATAAGCTGAGCATTACGACGCCTTCTACCAGAACCGGCGTTTCCAAGAGCGCGATTTTGTGTAACTCAGAACCTTGTGTGTTAAATAGTGCTCGCCAGTTAAAATTCCACCCATCTTTTTTGAGGGGTATTTCACGTCGCTCTAGTCTGCTAATCGTTGCTACCCTTTCAACTTGCAATAATTTTTCAATTACTTTCACTTCCATTATCTTATAAAATTATCGTTTTTTGATATAAAAATCAATAGATTATCGTTTTTTGATATAAATATTTCCTCCCATCCCTACTTCAAAATTGCACAACCCACCGCACACTCTAGACACCGCTTCGAGGCACAATACCCCTGCTTCCATTGCAGCAGCCCTTGGCTGTGGTAAGCCGATTTGGGCGAAAGCCCCAATGCTTGCCAATGGCGTATGATGAGGTTGTTTTCTGCGGGGAGTGCTTCTAATAATTGCAAGGCACGCTCTTGGAAATGAGCGGGGCCGCGTAGTTTGCCGTAGAGGAATAGGGTGGGAATAATGGCATTAACGAGTAGTAGCTCGATGCTCTTTTGGCCAAGTGTTTTTTTGCGGCGTCTGCTGGGCTTGTCGAACTGGTAGTGGGTGAGCCAGTAGGGGCTGACACTTACGTCAAATAGGTTGTAAAGCTCTTTGCTAGTGCGGGCGCTGAGGACTTTGTTAAAAAGGTGAGTGGTTTGGAAGAGCAGGGCGGCAAACTGGGCAATGCGGAGGGTGGGAAAATTGGCGGGGCGGAGACGAAGGTAGCGCCAAGAAACTTTGGGGATAGGGTGCAGCTGGTATTTCTTGGCGAGGAATTGGTACTCGCGTTGCAGCTTTTGTGGATAGCTATCTTGGAAATCCTCGTTGAGCAATCCGGCTTGGCCAAAGAAAAGGGCTTCAAAGGCGAGACGTTGTTGTTTGTGTTTGTATTGGAGGGCGAGAGGGAGTGATCGTACTAATGCCTCGAAAGCATCATTGTTCACATTAAAACCAAAGTAGCGGCCCAGCAGGTGATAAAAAAGCGTTTCCCAATCGTTTTTGAGCACTTCGAGGCGCTGCTCCAATTGTATCGTCTTTTGCTCTAAGCGTTCTACCAGCAGACGATCTAACCATAGGAGTTTGGTCGTCTCCGGCACTGCTTCAAATTGAGCAGCGCAGGCAATCCAATGCTCACTATGCATTAGCCGACCATAGTTGGTAACCAAGCGCATAGTAAGCCTCGATTTCAACTCAAGGCAGGGCAATCGACTTCCGCTGATGCGAACTACCTCATCTTCTTCCATAACCACATGCAACACCACATTGCGGTAGGCTGCATCTTCTTGATGCCGATGCCGATACCAGTCGGAAGCTTTGAGATGCATCTCAACATGCCCTACCCAGAGGGTAGCGCCAATACGGATTTTGGCATGTAAAAAATCTGGCCCTGCATGCTGATTGTGTTGCCCAGGGTGTACAATTTCAAGGACTTCGCCTTCGGTGGTTTGTAGTGCACGATGCTCAAAGCGGCGCAGGCGCCAGGCATAATGCAAGAGTGCTTCTTTCATTTTCAATTGGTTTGGTGGTCGTATAAAATGGTTAGCTGTCTGACGAAACTTTGCTAACGCTCCTTTGAAACCGTTAAAATTCTTAACTTATGCTAGTAATCCTTTAAAATCAGCGCTCTATGAAAAACTGTTACTTACTGCTCTTAGCATCTCTCCTATGCACTGCCTCCGTCGCTCAGGATTGGATACCGATTTTGGAAAATGAGCGGCATCATTTCCAATTTTCTGATTCTTCCTCTATTACTAATACCATTTACATCGATTCGGTAACCACCCAAGGGGAAGAAATTTTTTATCACCTCAACCGAGTGGTGGCTTTGTGTGACACTTGTACCTATGATTTTATTATACCATATGCTACTAACGAGGGACAATTTTTGCAGCAGCGGATGGTGCGGCAAGCAGATGGTGGCTTCCGCTTTGAGGGTGCTGATAACTTTGTGTTATATCCGCAACTACCGGAAGGAAGCTCTTGGATGTTTGAAACTACAACAAATGTGGAAGCCACCATCAGCAGTGTAGCTGAAACTACCATCTTCGGAGAGCTAGATAGCACTAAAACCATTAGCCTTTCCGATGGTCGATCAATGATTTGCTCTAAAGCGCATGGCTTGCTAGCATTTCCTGATTCTGCCGCTACCAGTTATGAATTAGTTGGTCTAGAAGTAGCAGACCTAGGCGAACAGGTGCCTGACCATTGGGATTTTTTTGATTTTAATGTAGGAGATGTATTTCAATATTTTTCGAGATCGTCTCTTAATCCTGGTAAGCCGCACTTTATAGAGACCGTAGAAAAGTTGACCGTACTCGAAAAAACCATTTTGCCGCAAGGCTACCAATATAGCATGCGCCGAGTGGGATATGAAGGACGATATGAGGGGTTCTACTTTGAATTTCCTTTTGAGGATACGATCCAAGTCGATTATTTCTACAAAGAAACCGACTGCTTTAATCGCTACCCTGGCGAAGTAGGGACAGTCGTGCAAGCTCCGTGGCTGGTGTGCTATGATACACCAGATATGGAACGTGCGCAAGGCGAAGTCTTCTATTATATTGATACCGCTGACCAGCTTCGCACAAAAACCTTGGGCGAGCGATACGAGTTTGCTACTTTATTCTGCCATGATGAGGAGAATCCGACCATCGGCGATCGAGAGTATATAGTGGATCAATACCATGAAGTCTACAAAGAAGGACTTGGCCTTGTCGACTATGGCTACTTCATTTTTGAGGTGTGGGGTAATAGGCGTCTAGAAGGCTACGTCAAAAATGGAGACACAGTAGGTGTTGTGACTTCAGATATTATTCTGGATACTGACCGCCCTTTTGAGCCATCGCTACAACTTACCCTTGCACCCAACCCCGTTGCCAATAGCTTATTCGTGGACTTTCAAGTTCCGCTCCCTGATGAGGGACAGTTAATCATTTGGAGCATGAACGGGCAAGCCCTTTTACGCCAAGTAGTCTCAACCGGACAGCCTAGAGTAGAACTAGACGTATCCTTTTTGCCGAAAGGCACCTACAGCTTACAGCTAATGGTGGAAGGAAGGATAGATGTAGAACGCTTTGTCAAATTTTGAGTAGATGACAGGCTCCTTTATTTACGCTCGTACACTAAAAAGGTGTAGTTGTGCTCATTTTTCTCATCTGCTTGATGTGGCTCGCTGGAAAGCAATTTCCATTCATCAAAATTAAGCTCTGGAAAGTACACATCGCC
>JBCCRH010000477.1:0-4119 GCA_039208045.1 Bacteroidota bacterium | reverse complement strand
GGCGAGTTGTATAATAGCAAGATGGAAGAAATTTAGGAAAGCAATACGCTCCGCCTCAATCTTATACGAGCTAAGATGATTACATATTTTATCTTCTAGTTCTTGAATAATGAGCTGAAATTTCCCTTCATTAAACCACAAGCCAAGATTGGCATAGTAAAAATGAATTAGCTGTACTCCTAATTTTTTGTTCTTTTGAGCAAACGCCTCAGCTGTAGCAATAACACGGCGTACTTCCTCATGAAGTTTATTGGCACTACAGTAATTCAGATAGTTTCGAAGTACTCCAATGTACTTTACTGGTAGGCTTTGCTTAAAATGGGGGAATTGTTCGAACAGCTCCACATTGGTTTTTCGCGCTTGATATTCTTGCTCCTGATCTTCGAGTAGGGCATAGATAAAGGTAAGAATAGAGTTGCGCGAAATCTTAGTTTGGAACGGCAGCTGATCGGGAGGAGTTACTAAGGGGGCAGATTGCAAGAGGGAGCGCAGATCATCGCGTTCCTTCTCAGTTCCGATGTTGTAGCTTTTGCTCCGTGCCATTTCCATCAGCTTACCTGATAAGATGGAAAATTCGAAGTGCTCGCTTAGCTTCTGAATATGCTGCTGGAGATCTTGAAAGATAGGATCTTTTATAATCCCCTTCCCATCCAGCTTGACATGTCTTATAGAAAAGCGTTTGTAACTGATCTCCACTAGATAGGTGAACGCTTCGTGTTTTTCACAAAGCTTCTTTACCTTTTCTAAGCGATCGTTAGCAATGTCATACAGTTGCTTTTCGAATAAGATGTCGACTTCTTCCAGGCCCTGCCGAATTCGGGCATAAATTTGTTTGTTACGTGCGGAGTGCTGCAAACTTTTGAGCACAGTATTCTGCAATTGTGCCTTAAATACCTTAAGATTTTTAGCAATGTTGGGAGGGAGTTTTTCTTTTAGACGTTCTTCATCAAACTCTTTTTGTTTGTTGATGCCGTCAAAAAGAAGCGCCATGACGTTACTACCATCCGTAAAATGCACCTTAAAATACCGCTTTTCAGCAGGCGTCATTGCATGAATAAGCCGAAATAATTGATTGCTAGGCTTTTTCATTGGTCCTTAACTTTTAAAAGTGAGAGCGTTAATTTCAGTCTGCAGTTCGGCCAGTAGTATAACTTTAATATAATAAGGCTAATAAGTGCTAGTGTAGTATATAGCTTGTCTAATTTATTGAATTTTATTAAGAATTCGATGCAGAAGGGTGCTTTGATTTAGAAAAAATCTCGCCAGGTCTCTACCCAGCCCAGCGCTCTTGCCAAGGCTCTTAAGACCAATAACACAATCAAAGTGCCGACAGCAATGAGCAACCACTGTGTGTTAGAGGTAGGGGGAGCATTGAGCGATTTGTAGTAGGCGATATCATCGTGATCTGCTTCGTGGTAGGTTTCTGTAGCAGCAGTCTGTTGCCTGAGCTCATCGACACTAACTAGAATACGAAGTGCCTCTTCTTTATCTTTTTGCTTGACGTGCAGGCCAACGCCTCCGGGGCTTAATGGCAGCGTATTATTCATATTCGCATTTGATAAAAAATGTGGAAGCTCCGCTTCTTTTAAGCGAGCAGCATAAAGCCGAGCCTCCGACTCGAAGGTGAAATAACGGACAACAATGATCCGATCACTTTCAATAGGAAATTGGTCGTCCATAATGCTTATGCTTCTTGCGCTGCATTTTCTTTTGCTTCTTCCACTTTATTGATTTTTTCTAACTCCTTATCAATATAGTAAAGCGTCATAGGTCCCGCACCAATCAATTTAATGCGGTCTAGGATGGTACGCATGAGCGCCTCTTCTTCCCGTTGTTCTTCAATATACCATTGCAAGAAGTTAAGCGTGGTATGATCCTTTTCATCATAGCTTAGTGCCACTAAATTATGAATAGCAGCAGTTACCTTTTGCTCATGGCGATAGACCTCTTCGAACAAAGCTTGAATAGAATTAAACTCCGTAGGAGGTTGGCTCACCGCAGGTACAATAGCTTTGCCATCTACTTCAAGGATGTAATGGAAGATGCGAAGCATATGTTCTCGCTCTTCTTCGGATTGGCGAAGCATAAAAGCACTACACCCCTCTAGCCCTTGGTGTTCGCACCAAGCCGACATGGATAAATACAAATAAGAAGCATAACTTTCCAATACTAACTGCTCGTTGAGGGCTTGCTCCATTGATGTTGAAATCATGGCAATCGTTTTTTTTATGTCATTTGCATTTAAGCAACCAACAAGTATAAGTACTTTTTGGTTATTCAAGCGATTACTTAATAGCACGATGAAAATAATCAAAAAATATCAACTTACCGATCGCGATATTGATCGAATTGTAGAAATGGCATGGGAAGACCGTACTCCTTTCGATGCGATAGAGGCACAGTTTGGCCTCAAAGAGGCAGAAGTGATCAAACTCATGAAGCATGAGATGCGCTTGCGAAACTGGAAGAAGTGGCGCGCAAGGGTGCAAGGGCGCTCCACCAAACACGCTAAACTTAGAGAACAAGAAGTGCAGCGCTTCCGCTCTGGTATGCAGCGTGCCATCACTAAAAATCGTATTTCTAAGAAGAAATATTAGTAGACTGAAACGGATCTAATGCACTGTTAGTTTTGCCTATTACTTCAGCAAAAAAGCTACTCCAAAGGCAATTACAGAAAAGATCAAACCGTACATAAATATACCATAGCAGATACGCAAATACCGGTACTTCTTGGCTAGTACAATGCCCAAGTAGTACAAATCCCGTGTCATAGAGCTATACAAAAAATCGGTATCCTTAATCATTTCCATCATTCCCCAATGAAAATCATCCATTGGCATATTGTAGAAATTTCCGAAAAAGAGCAGGTTGGATCGCTTATTCTTAATGTCTTCTCTGGTAAACTTACCTTCTGTAATCTTCGGCCGAGTTGATAAAATGGCATAAACTAACGCAGTAAGGCAAACAGCCAGCAAGATAGCAGTAGGTACTGCCAAGTGGGGGCTATCCGTAAATCTAGGTACTAAATTGGAAACAATAATCGAGATAATTATAGCATTAATACTCAGCATGATGTTAGCCTTATTATCGGCTATAGAACTCAAGTTGACATGCGTGCGGTAGGTGGTGCGGTACATCGTTTCTACTCCTCTACCAAGATTAAGTTGCTTAAGCTCTCTAGCCCCACCCGGTATAGCCTTCTTTTTCTTCTTTTTCTTCTTTTTCTTTTTAGCAAACACCGTATCTTCTACCAAGGCAGCCCACTTGGGGTTGAGCCGTAGCTTCTGCTTCCGCAGCTGACGAATATGTTTTTGTTTACGTTTGTCATACAGTTCTTGTGCTGCTTCAGAATGGTACGCATGATTAGTAAGGAAGTCCAGCTCGAAGTCGACCCATTCTTCTTCGGTCATCATGATGTCACGAGTCAGCAATAGCTCTTGGCGTACCCTTCCACATCGGTCCCAGTAAGAATCGTCACCTAGGTGGCTCAGGTCGGCATCACAGATAATTTCCTCTAATATAGACTGGGGATTCTGAGGCAGCTTAGTAGCACGAATACAACCCAATATCAGCTGAATATCTTCTTCTGGATAGTCTTGAGCTCCCAGAAATTGGCGAGCATAATTACAGCTTCGCTCTTCATGGTCGAGGTATCCTTTGTCGTAACCAGTATCGTGAAACCAAGCTGCTAGTTGGAGTAGCTCTAAATCATGCGCTGAGAGCTCCTCCACATTTGAAGCAATATCTAGACAGGCCGTTACTACTTGCTCGGTATGTTCTATATTATGGTATACGAATTGCTTGTCAATTTGCTGTTCAAAAAAGTCAGCAATATACGATTCTACAGAGCTAAGAATATCACTTTTGGTTTGCATCATGTTCCTTTCTGTTCATTACAGATAGCTAGTGTAGTGTGTGGGCTGTACCTAGCGGAGTAGGCAAAGATAGCTTAATTTCAGAGGACTATAGTTCAACAATACAAGATTTGTGAAAATCCACCTGAGCTGTACCAGCAATAAACGGAAAGAGGAACTAGATTAGTACCTTAGTAACAGTCAAAGAATAACTTCTCGATTTATGGCTGGCTCTTTTGCTCTAATACTGCGTTGAAAAGCCTCG
>JBCCRH010000476.1:0-4151 GCA_039208045.1 Bacteroidota bacterium | reverse complement strand
GCGGTCAAGCCATTGGATTTTTCTGGAAAATTTAGTGTACGCGCCTATGTGGATGCAGATGTGATGAATAAAGATTCGAACTACGACGAAAAATTCTGGATTGGCATTGCACAAGAAGCTACTACCGATCAAACCTATGTGGTAGCCGAAACTAAGAAGACCGCTTTCCAAGTTTGCACGGGTGCTTCTTTCTATTTTGAAAAAAATGGGGAGCGTGTTGATGTCGATCCGTATCGGGTAGAGCGTGATAAGTACGCAGGTTGTACAGTAGAATTTAACTTTAAAGAGGGCGATGAAATTGTGCTCTATAAGTTCGGAGCGAATGTAGTATCTACCAATTATGAAAAAGATCAACTCTTAGCGACTTGCAAAGCACGCATTGCTAGCGCTACCCAAAAGGGTTTTGACCAACTCTTGCAAGAACAGGCGGCCGCTTGGAATCGCAAGTGGGAAGAGGCCGATATCACCATTGAAGGGGATGTTGCTGCCCAGCAAGGTATCCGCTTCAATATTTTCCACCTTTATCAGACCTATACCGGTGAAGATGAGCGCCTGAATATTGGCCCTAAAGGATTCACCGGAGAGAAGTATGGCGGTAGCACCTACTGGGATACCGAAGCCTACTGCTTCCCCTTCTATTTGGCGACAGCCGACCCTAGAGTGGCCCGCAATTTACTTATCTACCGCTACAAACATTTGCAGAAAGCAATCGAAAATGCGGAGCTGTTGGGCTTCAAAGATGGTGCCGCCCTCTACCCTATGGTCACCATGAATGGCGAGGAGTGCCATAACGAATGGGAAATCACCTTTGAAGAAATTCACCGAAACGGCGCCATTGCTTTTGCGATTTACGACTATATTCGTTATACGGACGATAAGTCCTATCTTGAAGATTACGGTTTGGAAGTATTAATTGGTATTGCTCGATTCTGGGCACAGCGTGTGCACTTTTCAGAGCGCAGGCAGCAGTATGTCATGCATGGGGTAACGGGCCCAAACGAGTACGAAAACAACGTCAACAATAACTGGTATACTAACTATATCGCTAAATGGTGCCTAGAATATGCGATGGAAGCCTTGGAGCATGTGCAGCAAATAGCACCCGAAAAGTACCAAGCACTAGAGGAGCGTATCAAGTTTTACCCACATACTGAAACCAAGGAGTGGAAAGCTATTGCTGGCAATATGTATTTGGGTAAAGATGAAGAGCTAGGCATTTTCATTCAGCATGATGGTTTCTTAGATAAAGAATTGTTGACCATTGACGACCTAACAGCAGCAGATCGCCCCATTAACCAAAACTGGTCTTGGGATCGCATCTTGCGCTCTATCTATATCAAGCAAGCGGATGTGCTACAAGGCTTATACTTCTTTGAAGATCATTTTGATGAAGCTACCATTCGTAAAAACTTTGACTTTTATGAGCCGCGCACCGTACACGAATCATCCCTTTCGCCTTGTGTGCATGTGATCCAAGCTTCTATGCTAGGTAAAAAAGATAAGGCCTATGAGCTTTATCTACGTACAGCCCGTCTTGACTTAGATGATTACAACAATGACACCGAAGATGGCCTCCATATCACTAGTATGGCAGGTACTTGGATGGCTTTTGTAAAAGGCTTTGGTGGCATGCGGGTATATGACGGTAAGGTAGAATTTAGTCCGTTCATCCCTAAAAATTGGAAGTCTTACTCCTTTAAAGTCAATTTCAGGGGAGCTTCTATGAAGGTAAATGTAGAGCAAAACAAAGTATCTATTGAAAATCTTTCGGATACCACTTTTGCATTCAAGCTATATGGCCAAGAGAACGAGCTGGAAGGGAAAACTTCCTTCTCTGTTACTTATGCTGGCGAGTTAGGCAGCTAAAGCCGCTTATTCCTTTGTGCCTTGTTAACAGCTAGTGAATACTATCAATTTTTAGATAAATTTGTAGTTAATTTGCAAAGCCCGTTAACAAGGCATTCTTTTTTTAACCAATCCCATTTGCGTAATGAATAAGTTTTATTTAGTGGCCTTTTGCCTAATCCTTTTGGCAAGCTGCAAGAACGATAACAACACTGATAATACCGACACAGCTGCTACCTCAGTACCAAGTACGACCACTGCACCCGCAACGCCTAGTACAGGCGGTAGTGCCCTGACACCGCTCAACCCTGGCGATTCTCCTTTGGTCAGCATCCTAACTTCTAACTATTGGGTATTCGAATTCTATATCGACCCCGATGACAAAGCCAACAATATCCTTAACAAAGGCCGTTGGTACCAGCTCAATCCGGATGGTACCTTTACCAACGGTAAGTGGCAAGAGCAGCTTGGCAGTGGTAGCTGGATTCTGGCGAAGAATGATCTTAACAAGGATATTTTGCGCCTAGATAATGTGGTAGATTCAGAAGATGCCGAGTTTGAAATCCAGTTTAACAAAGAAGCCGACGCTTCTTCCTGGATTGGCACGAAGACCTTTGGCCAGAGTGGGGTCATGATCAAGGCGATTAACTTGCTTACTGCACCGACTAAGGCACAGTTTGGTGTAGCGGAGTAGTCAATTCCCTAGCTCTTGGAACTTTCCGCTTTCATTTCACCTTATGGAAGTTGTAATTTTTGGCGAAAGCCTACAACAACTATGGCAAAATTAAAACTACGCGGAAAAGATTTATTGACCATTGGGTATCCTCAAGGGCCTGCTATTGGTATGGCGATCAATATGATGCTGAAGCATTATAAGCGCACGCCAAAGGAAGACGTATTAGCGCTACTAAAGCAAGTGCTCGAACAGCCGGATCGCTTCGCTGCGGATCCGATACTGGGCCGCATTGCAGAAGCACTTCAACAGAAAGAAAAGCAGGCTGCCCAAGTACATCAACTTGCAGCTCTGCCAGCTGATTACCGCATTTATGGCGCAGAAGGAATTGAGGATGGGGCACGCGACCAAATGGATATAGCCATGCGCCTTCCTGTCACACTAAGCGGGGCGCTGATGCCGGATGCTCACCAAGGTTATGGCCTCCCAATAGGTGGTGTACTTGCTACCGAAAACACGATTATTCCTTATGGCGTAGGTGTAGATATTGGATGTAGAATGGCCCTCACTATGTATGCTATCCCGCCTGAGCATTTGGATACTCAAAAAGAAAAGTTCAAAGAATTTCTCCTGCAAAATAGCCGTTTTGGCTTCCATACCTTCGAACGTCCGATGGACGATGAAGTACTAGCACGTCCTGAATTCAAAGAAATTCCTAAAGTGAAGACGCTTCGCGAAAAGGCACGCCAACAGATTGGATCATCTGGCTCTGGTAACCATTTTGTAGAGTTTGGGATCGTCCACCTGACAGATGAGCACAATGAGTTCGACCTACCCATAGGCCGTTATCTAGGCTTGCTGACGCACTCCGGCTCCAGGGGCTTGGGAGCCAATATCGCCAATCACTATACAAAACTAGCGATGCAACAGTGCCAGCTCCCCAAGGAAGCCCGCCACCTCGCCTGGCTCGACCTAAACAGTGAGGAAGGCGTAGAGTATTGGCTAGCCATGAACTTAGCTGGCGATTACGCCTCGGCCTGCCACGATCATATCCATATCCGAATGGCCAAGGCACTGGGCGAACAGCCCCTTGCCAAAGTTGAAAACCACCACAACTTCGCCTGGAAGGAGCAATTGCCTGACGGAAAAGAAGTCATCGTACACCGCAAAGGCGCCACTCCTGCTGGAAAGGGCGTATTGGGCGTCATCCCCGGCTCTATGACGGCGCCGGGCTTCATTGTGCGAGGCAAAGGGAGTCCGCTTTCGCTAAATTCTGCTTCGCACGGGGCGGGGCGGGTGCTTTCGCGTACCAAAGCGAAGCAAGCTACTACCTTTAATGCCTTGAAAAAACATTTGAAGGAGCACCAAGTGGAGCTAATTGGGGGCGGCTTGGATGAAGCGCCTTTGGCCTATAAAAATATTCATGAGGTGATGGCCCATCAGCGAGATTTGGTGGAGGTGCTGGGGACGTTTCAGCCGAAGATTGTGCGGATGGATCGGTAGGGGTAGCGTGTTCGGATTGCAAATCCGAACGGCGCGGGCTGGGTTACTTGACCTACACTCTCCCTACATAACTCTGCGGAGATATTGCCCTCAGCTCTTCCTTAACTGCATCCGAAATTTCCAAAGTCTC
>JBCCRH010000475.1:0-4244 GCA_039208045.1 Bacteroidota bacterium | reverse complement strand
TGTATGGCTCACAATGACCAAATTGCAATCTGTTGTATTCGACCCCATTGTAAGCCCCGATTAAATACTCTAACTCAAACAAACACTTTTTACTACTCCCCAGTCGAGTGGGTAGCTAGTCTTTACCAAATCTAAGCCATTGGAGTCTCTCCGAAATTTTGTAGCACTATATTGTACCATTCCTGATAGCGATTGGGAACAGATTGCGCCTAGTTTTCGCCGAAGGGAAATTTCAAAGAATGAATATGTGCTTGAAGCGGGGAAAATATGCCGACATTTGTGGTTTTTGGAATCGGGCCTATTGCGGTATTTTGTGCTTAAAGAGGGTGTAGAGGTGACTAAATTCTTTACGATTGCGCCGTATTGCTTCACTTCCCAAGCAAGTTTTAATAATAATATCCCTTCAACGGAATATATTCAAGCCATTGAAGATGCGGTGATTTGGGAAATCAGTTATGAGGAGAATCAACAACTCTTAGAGCTAAAGTCGTGGAACTTATTTGCTCGAAAAATTACGCAGGAAGTACAGTTTTTTACGGAGCAAATACTAGAGGAACTCCAGTCGGAAACGGCAGAGAACCGGTATTTGAAGATGCTGAACACACGCGGTGATTTAATCCAGCGACTACCCCAAAAAATATTAGCTTCCTATTTGGGCATTGCACCCCAATCGCTGAGTAGAATTCGAAGAAAGCATGCCAGAAGTTAACATAGGTGCATGGAAAGCTCCCCGCTGTAACCGACATTTGCAATCAATCAACCTAGATGTAAATGTTATCTTTAGAACAGCAACCGAATCACCATTTTCAATATACAATTGGAGTGAATTGCGCCCAAGCAGCGGCGTGGGACTTACTTACTAAGGTATCCGACTGGCATACCTGGGATACAGAGCTAAAAAGGGCTACCCTTTTTGGTGATTTTGAGCTAGGTGCTCGGGGAGAATTCGTCCCCAAAACAGGCCCTACCCTACCCTTTGAAATCACGGAGTACACAGCAGGCAAGTCCTATACCTTCACAACGAAAATGCCGATTGGCCACTTGGTGATTAGCCGTACCTTATCCTTCCGAGAAGGGCATACCTATTTTACCGATGACATCCAGTTTACGGGCTTTTTTAAGCGATTCCTAGGCTTGCTATTAGGTAGGGGCTTCAAAGCGGTACTACCAGAAGTAATGCATAATTTTAAAAACCTCTTAGAAAATCCCTCTACCTCATGATCGCTCTACGAATCATCTATATCCTGAATATTATCGTAGCTGGGCAAATTGCAGTTTCCTCGATTTTCAATCCGAACAAAGCAGCTCAGACCATTTTCGAACAGGCATACCCATCTACGGAAGTGATCCGATTGGTGGGCTGCCTGTGGTTGGCTATCGCAGTTTTATCCGTTTTGGGCTTATTTAAGCCTATCACGTTTTCGCCTGTTCTGTTAGTGCAGTTGATCTACAAAGGGATGTGGCTGCTAGTAGTCGCCTTACCGGCTTTGCGCAGTGGTGCTCCTTATCCCCGGACGATGGCGCTTTTCTTTTTGGTGTGGGTGGTGGTACTGCCGTTTTTGATTCCGTGGAGGGAGTGGTTGGCTTGATTTCGGAAAGCTAAGCAGACCCAATTCAGCTAGGCAAGTTTGCAATCTATGGTAATCGTCTTTGAAATCGTGACCGCAGATTGCAAATCTGCTCAGCCTTTTTGAACCTTACCCCCCAAAGCCCTTCAAGTTATATACAAAGCTCACCATAAAATATCTTCCCAGAGAGGTAATCTGTTCATTTTCAATGAAGTTGAAGCTCGCATTTCTGTTGACACCCTGGTTGCGATCGAGCAAGTCGAAGGCAGATAGGCGCAGTTCTCCTTTTTTGTTTTCCAACAAAAACCAGGAGACAGAAGCTTCCCAAATGGGTAGGGCTTGGGCGCTGTCGAATGGCCCTTGTGGGAAAATGGCATAGTCGAAGACCGAGCTGAGGCGGAAGCGCTTGGAAATGTTCCAACCTACCTCTAAGAAGTATGACTGGTCACCAAAGGCTTGATCTAGTTCTTTATTGAGATCGTACTGGGTCGTAGAATAGCCCCATTCTGCGCCAGCGATCAGATCTACTACTTCTTTCTTGCGGTTTTCTAGGGTGAGCGAAAGCTGGCCGTTCCAGCGGTTGACCTGATTTTCAGCGTTGTTCACAAAGAGAATTGCTCGGTTGTAATTCATATTCAAGCGGACATTGAAGCGACTTTTCATAAAGCGCAATGGCTGACCGTAAGAAGCATTGCCAGAGATCAAGAGGTCATTATCGACATTAATGGGCATGATCTGCTGGCGGAACTGCTCATCGATCGTGGTAGCGTTGGTGATTTGATCTTGGGTGTAGCGGATGTTCAAGAAGGCAAAAAAGCTGGAAAACGAGAAGGCATCGTAGAGCATCGACTGGATGCTAAGTTCGTGTGCATAGGCAGGTCGTAAGTTCGGATTACCAGTGTAGGTGTTTAGCGGGTCGCTATTGTCCAGTATGGGCTGTAGCTGGTCAATAGAAGGTTCTCGGACGCTCGTTTTATAGCGCAAACCAAGGCTTTTGGTATTCGTAAACTCGTAGCGCCAGTTGGCACTAGGCAACCAATTGGTGAACGTGCGATCAATGGGTGCTAGTTCGGTTTGTAGGCTTCCTTCTAATCTCGAATTTTGTAGTTCTAGGCGTAAGCTTAGATTCGATTTTTTGCGATTACGCTGATAGGCGATTCCTGCCCTGTCGAAGGCGTAGTCATTTCTAAATTGATTACTCAAAAAGGTATTGCGGAAACGTTGCTCGTTGACAATATCGAAGAAATCTTTATCTGCGTTGCGGTCGAAGTTTTGGTGGCGGTAGGTACCCTCTAAATACTGGCCATTGCCCAAAGGCTCGGTGTAGCTTAAGCGGGCACGGAAGTTAAATTGCTCGTTGTCTGTTACTTGCTCTTGCAAAAGCGTATCGCGAGTGGCTTCATCCGCAAAAAAGTTAACCGCATTTAGGTCACTCTCCCCTGCCCCACTTTGCCAGCCGCCACCTAGGTCAGCCACAAAGGTACGCCCTGGCTTCCCTAATTTTCGGCGATAGATCAGGCTCGAACTCATATCTAATCGATACTCGCCTACCTGATAATCCCGGTCGATAGTCGTCGCCAAGTCAGCGGCGGCATTGCGGGTTGCTCGCTTAGTCAGGGCTTCAATATCCGTATCGTTAAAACCTGCATTAAAACGAAATTTCAGGTCTTGCAGAGAGTCTACTTCCCAATCTAACTTAGCGTTCAAGCGGTGGTTCGCATTCGCCACCTCCCGATCTTCTACTTCGGTACTAGAAAACAAATCCTCAGTCCCAGAAAACTGCTGCCGCTCAGCCCGCTTATCCAAGGAGCGATCAATCTGATTGTACAAATAATTGAGCGAAAGCTCTACATCCGAGCCAATGTCTTGATTGTAATTTAGACCACCCACACCGGTAGTGACAAAGCCATTGCTCCGCGTATCGCCTGTAAATGAAATACCCAAATCCTGGGGGCTCACCAGGCTTCCCCCTGCCAAAGAGGCTCCCATACCGCCCATAAAATCAAAGTAGTCCATAATGGTGAAGCCCTGCTCGTTGATATTATTAAAGCGACCCAAAAAAGAAAGCTGGGAAGTAGGCGTAAAGCGATTCACATTGCCCTTAAGCTGTGTCCGATTCTCGGTGCCATAACCTGCTTCCACTGTACCAAAGTATCCTTTTTTCTTATCCTCCTTCAGGCCTAGATTAATAGTTGTACTGCGCTCTCCATCATCTACCCCCGAAAACTCCGCTGCTTCTGATTTGCGATCAAATACTTGCACCTTATCAACAATATCAGCCGGCAGGTTTTGGGTAGCCACTTTGGGGTCGTCCCCAAAAAATTCCTTACCATCCACTAGCACCTTATCCACCTCCTTGCCCTGCGCCCGAATCGTACCATTGCGATCCACCTCTACCCCTGGGAGCCGCCGCAGCAAATCTTCCACAGGCGCATTGGGGGGCGGCTGAAAAGCATCGGCATTATACTGTATCGTATCACCCCGCATGCTAATCGGCGCGCGCTCCGCTTCCACCACTATCTCCTGCAAGTCCTGCGAAATCGGCTGCATCATAATCCGTCCTGCCTCAAAAACCTCCGTACCCACGGCAATTAGTCTTGAATATGCTTCGTATCCAATAAAGGTTACCTGTAGTAGATAGTCGCCCGCTGGTACTTCTTGTAATTCAAAGGCTCC
>JBCCRH010000474.1:0-4294 GCA_039208045.1 Bacteroidota bacterium | reverse complement strand
TTATGCGAGAGCGTAGCGGTTACATATGTGCAGAAATTTTTCTGCATTGTTTGCTGCGCAGAAAAATTCTAAACATATGAAAAATATTTTTACCTCCCTGAGCTGCTTACTGCTAAACTTGTCCTTTTTTGCTACCAGTCAGGCGCAATCTACGGAGCGCTTTATTCGTATCGTTGGTAATGCCAGCGAAACGTTTACTGCGCAAAAAGCAAGGATCAGCTTCACATTGACAGCCGTCAAAGCGAATAGCTACGAGAAGAAGGAGCAGCGCTCGGTCGAGATGATCTATGAGGAATGGCTCAGTCAGCTAGAACCTTTGGGCCTTACGGATGCGGACTTAAAGCGCGATTTCTCTAGCTTCGCTACCCTCCGCAATAATGAGATCAAAACATATAGCCTGATCGTTGATAGAGCTGAAAATATGGAAAAGGTGCTAGCAATCGGTGTAGAGGGGTTGCGTTCTACTAGCACGATCTACCTCTTTGATGATCCCGGTGTAGAAAAGGAAGAAGATTTGGCCATTGCCGCTATTGAAGATGCCAAGCGAAAAGGGAGTGCCTTATGTGCTAGGATCGGAAAAAAACTGGGAAAGATTTTAAATATCGAAGATGTATCTAGTGGGTGTTGCCGGGCCATTGAAAGCGGAAAAGCGGAACGTGCAGAGAAGAAGTATAAAGTAAATGTGACGTTCGAATTGATTGATTAATATGAATGGTTCAAAAAATAGCCTTGCGCTGCCTTTGTTGGTGGGCCTTGTATTGGGGTGGAGCACTATTGGCCTTGCTCAATCGAGCGATGATTCGTTGATTTTATCGATTATTGGGCAGCATAAGTACCAGAGAGAAGCAAAAGGGCTTGGGGCTGATATTTTTTTTCAAAAGAGTCTGGATCAAAGCCCACAAGCACGTTACGCCTACTTCCTCAACAAAATGAGTCTTCAGGGAGTAGATACTACCATTTTTGAGGTCTTTTTGGATCCTAAATTTCCGACGAGCGAAGTCGTTCCAGTCGCTTTTCATCATCCTGATGAAGCCGTTTTTCTTCAGATAGCAGAAGTGCTGGCACAGCAGCGTATTCCAATGAAAAAGGTATACTACTGGATACCAGGGCATCAGTTTGAAGAAGAAGATCAATATGCAGTCAGAGCACTGGAGGATGCCCTGAGTAAGGCTGATGTTTTTGCAGCATACCTTGGCAAGAAAGTCGTACAAGTCCTAAATATCGACGATCGTACTAGCGGTATGGAATACTACTATGTAGATGCCAAGACAGGGCGTGAAGAGGAAGAAAGGATAGAAGAGCTACTGGAAAAGATAGGCCAGCTGCAAGAACCAACACAATCTGTTAAGTCTCTAAAACCCAGCGTACCCGTAAGCTATTCATTAAAAGTTACCTTTAAACTACAATAATATTATTGCTCGATAGACTCTAATTCATCAAGCACTACCTCCGAGGGCTGATCATTCATCATCCAGCGAATCATCAGCGGGATAAGCGTCAAGTCAGCGATCAAGGCGCTAAATAATGTCAGGCTGATTAGCAATCCAATCGTTACACTTGGAGGGTGGATAGAGAAGAGCATTACCAAAAAGCCGAAGAAGAGAATGACGGTGGTTAAGCAAATGGCTTTACCGGTTTCTAAGAAAGTGATCTTTAGCGATTCTTCTATAGAAAGCCCCTTGTCTCGCGCCAGCTTGAATTTACTCAGGAAGTGAATCGTATCGTCTACCGCAATGCCAAAGATGACGGCAAACACAATAGAAACTCCCGCTTCTAGCTCAATACCGAGATAGCCCAACAAGGCTCCTGCCAAAAGGAGCGGTACAATATTAGGCACCAAAGAAATCAGCAGCATCTTCACATTTCGGAATAGTAAGGCCATTAGTACACTTACAATGAGGATGGCCATACCTAAGCCCTGAAGCAAGCTACGGCGCACATACTCGGCATTTTTATCAATAATCAGACCCGTCCCCGTACGCCTAAACTTGGCAATACTTGGATCCGTATTCGCTGCAATCCACGCATCTAATTCCTGCCCCAAGGCCTTATTGGTATCTGCGCCAATATCATCAATCCGAGAGGTAATTCTCGATTTCTTCTTGTCTTTGCTTACCAAGACATTGATATTTGACTTGGGGATTTGCTCTGCAATCCTTTGGTATTGCTTGAACTTGGCCTCGGACTGTGGCAAATCGTAGCTTTGAGGATTGTAGTTGTTAAACATCTGATTGATGCTCTTGTAAATCGTGGCGATAGAACCAATGGCTTGTACATACTCGTACTCCCGTAGTTTATTTTCTACTTTATTGATCTCCTGAATGACTTCAAAATCTGTGGCTTCGTAGTCGCCCTGTGCATATACGGCAATTTCCATTGGGCGAAAGCCCGCTAATTTGTCTTCAAAGAATTTGAAATCTTCCGTAATTTTTTCGCCGATAGGCATATTATTAACAATGCCATAATTGGTCGTAATTTGGGCAATACCCACGAATGTCAGCACTAGCACTACCACACTTCCTATGGAGATCGCTCGCGCATTATCCCGCGTGTAGCGATAGGCCCAAAGCATGGACTTTTCCCAAAAGGCCTGTCCTCTTCCCAGCTTGATGATTTTGTCTGTTTTGAAGAAGGAAAGTACTGCTGTGGTAAAGCCAACAACAGTGATATAAGCCACCAATACGCCAATAGCAGCATTGATACCAAAATCACGGATTGGGCCAATGCGACTAGTGAGCAGGGTGGCAAAACCAATAGCTGTTGTGATAGAAGTAAGTAAAGTGGCGAGTCCGATTTCTTTAATGGTAACTATGATGGCTTTATCGCGGGGCTCGCCCTTTCGCAGCTCATCAATATATTTCGACATGATATGAATCACATCGGATGTACCAACTATTATCATTAACACAGGATATAGGGCAGCCATAGCATTGAGCGGTCGGCCGGTACCACCCAAGAAACCCATGAATAATAACATGCCAAGACCAATTGACACCAACGCTACGGCAATACCCCACGGCTTGCGGAAAATCCAAAACATAATGAGCGATACCAAAATGCCAGACACCAGTGCCGAAACGAGCACTTCTCGCTGCTGCATCTCTACCAGCTCTTTCTGGAAGTAAGGCCTTCCGAGATAGTGATAGCCATCAAATTGGTAAGGTTCTATAAGCGCCTCCATCTCTGCCATTAGCTCGCGGGCTTGATCTAGCTCTATACTATTGATGACTTTCATAAACACCACGAGTGTAGTGCCATCTTCAGAAATCAAGTTGTGTACAAAGCGCTCATCATTGAGTAGTCGTTTTTTGTCAAAAGGATACTTGGATGGGTCATCAATATGAATAGCGGGGATGGAGGTGATTGCAAAAGGAGTTTTTAGGGGATACGAAAACTGAGTCAGCGACTGTACCTGAGTAATATGTGGGAGTTTACGAGCTTTTAGCGAAAAATCGTGGAAACGCTCCAAAAATGATTGCTCAAAGACCCCGTCATCACGTCGAACGGCAACGAGCATAAAATTATCGTCGGTCTCAAACTCTTCTATAAAATCGCGGAAAAACGTGAGGTCTTCATCGCCATCTGGAAAGAACTGCTCAAAATCAAAAGTGAATTTTAGCTGGAACACTAAGTATGCACTTAATATAGCTAGACTTGAAAAGAGCAAGATAGAAGCAATTCTAATTTTCATAGTAGATTGACCTCAACAGTAGGTGACTATTTTTCAGTAAACAAATACAAAACCCAACAGCTTACAATTGGTTCAGCTATTGTTGTCAGTAAGCCGTAAAAGTCGGTACATTAGCAATATGATTGAATTACCTGATCGATTGGAGTCCTATCGACCCGTTTTTGAACTGACAAGTCGCCCTGCTATTCAGCTAAAGCCTCAAGAAGCAGCGCCTGACCTAGCTCCTTGGGAGAGTAGGATAGGTGGTCGTCCTCCACTTTTTCAAGGGGCAGCTTGGCCTGTGGCAGCTGACGATTCGTTGCTCTATTTTCTGGCTCAACTCAATCTTGGATTATTCCCATCTATTGGTTCATTTCCTGAGCAAGGCTGTTTGCAGTTTTTTGTTGGAGCAAAAAAGGAAGATACCATGGTGCGGTATTGGGCAGAGATTTCCCAAGATACTTCCGATTGGAGCGTGCCGGAGCACGCTATATCCGCCAATGGGCCATTGAACAATGAGCAGGTCTATAGCTTAGATTATACTTTAGTCCGAGAGCTAATGCCCCACTCGGATTATCGATTTAAGGAACATATTGGTACGCAGCTAAAACTGGGGCTGGAAGA
>JBCCRH010000473.1:0-4331 GCA_039208045.1 Bacteroidota bacterium | reverse complement strand
TCAACCCATTGATACCCCCCGAAATACATTAGGGTAAAGCACACAATTCCAATTATAACTGGCCAAAGTTGGTACTCGCCTACCAAAAGATCAAGGCCTAAAATTCCACCCGAAATATTACCGGCTTCGTAGGCCGCATTTCCAACGAGAATAGCTCCGATGACTAGGAAAAAGACCAGATAGCGGCTTAGAGGTTGGGTAAATTGTTTGCGGAAAGCTTCTCCGAGTCCTTCCTGGGTGACAAAACCGAGGCGGGCGGCCATCTCCTGAAGGACGATGGTGGCTGCTATTGCGAATAGCATGGCCCAGAGTAGGCTATAGGAAGTCTGTACGCCCACGATAGTACAGGTAGTTAGCGTGCCTGGACCGATAAAGGCAGCTGCCACGAGCGTGCTGGGGCCGAAGTATTTTTTTAGGTTCATCGCTCTGTTTTTGTAAACGAAACAATACTCCACACCTTAAGAACATAACTCCACTTTTGCATTTTCTTCTACCCTTACTTTTGTATTAACCCAACCGGATATGATGACCGTGTAGGTTGTTCCTAATCGTTTCAGGTCGTTTTGATCTAAGGTGGAACATAAAACTAAAAAAACTTAAACATCCTAATCATGGTAAAATCTAAAAATCCGTTACAGCTCGATCACTTGTTGAAGCATCAATTAGAGGAAGCTAGCTATACGCCATCGGCCTATAGTATGGCGTGGGCAGCTCGCTTGGAAGATGAGTTTGGGGAACCTCTATTCCCAATGGCTTTGCTTTGGTTGCATGCCAACCAGAATGAGGATGGGAGTTGGGGAAATACGCCTTTGAGCTTGACCTATTATTCTGATCGAATCATCACGACTTTTATGGCTTTGATCGTGCTCAAAGAGTGGAGCAATCGGGGACTATTGGATTTTGACGAGGAGATCGAGTTGGGGCTATCTTATTTGCGGGAGCAAGTAGAAGGTGACTTGTTGGAGCACTATTTCCCAATTGGATTTGGTGAGGTGTTACCGCGACTTTTTGCGGAAGCAAAAAGTGTAGGCTTGTTTTCGGAAGAAGAAGCGGGTGTGCTTGAACATGCATTTGCATCGCTAGGTATTAGCTTGAAGCACCATCGGGAAGGCTATTTAGCAGAGCCTAGTCTTACGCAGCTATATACCTTGGAAGGTTTGTCTCCGCTTTCGCTAAATTGGGAGAAGGTGTTGGAGCTGCAAAACCGAGAAGGGGGATATTTGGCTTCTCCTGCTGCGGCCGCTTACACTTACTTGCATACGGGGAATCAGCAGAGCCTGGCGTATTTGCAACATATCTGGGCCGAATTTGGCTTTATGCCAGAGGTGTTGTTTGATTAAATCTGGCCAAGTAATTCTATGCGATTATCGAAAGGATCAAAGATAGAAAAGCGCTGAAAGCCAGGGATGGGGCGATCCTCCCTGATACGCACCTGCTGTTCCAGGAGGTAGGTCTTTACCTGCTTGAACTGCTCGATTTCGAAGGCGGGGTGTCGCTTGGAGGGATGAATTTGGTCTTCTGTACCGATATGTAATTGTATATCTCCTATGAGCAGCCAAAAGCCCCCGTTCTTCCTCATGTACGCTGGTTTTTCGATTTCGGTTAAGCCTAAGATGCCGAGATAAAACGTTCTTGCTAAAGGTTCCTGACCTTTTGGAATGCAGATTTGGATGTGGTCGAGGCGCTGGAAGTTAATGTGCATACGTGTTAAAGTTTAGTCCATGGTAATGACTAGCTTGCCCATCACCTCGCGCTGCATGATTTGCTCCAAGGCTTTTGGGGCTTGCGCCAATGGGTAGGTGCGGTGGATATGTGGTTTCAACTGTCCGCCGCCTAGCCATTGCACTAGTTGTAGGGTGTCTTGCAAGTTATTGGGAGCTTCTTTTTGGGTGTAAGCACCCCAAAAGACGCCTACAATTTGGCAGCCTTTGAGCAAAGGAAGATTCAAGGGGATCTTGGGAATATCACCTGCTGCAAAGCCTACTACTAAATAACGGCCTTTCCAGGCTATGGCCCGCAGAGCCGCTTCGGTGTAAGCGCCACCGACCGGATCATAGATGACATCTGCTCCTTTGCCATCGGTTTTCGCCTTGATGCTTTCTTTCAAATTTTCGCTGGTGTAATTGATGACATCGTCTGCACCATATTGTTGGCACAACGCCAGCTTTTCATCGGTAGAGGCCGCTGCAATCACTCGCGCGCCCATGAGCTTACCAAGCTCCACCGCAGTGAGGCCCACACCACCCGCTGCACCCAACACCACGAGCGTATCACCTTCTTTCAAGCGGGCCCTCCTGTTGAGTGCATAATAGGACGTGCCATAGGCCATCAGGAAAGAAGCAGCATGCACCATATTCATGCCCGGCGGCTTTGGAAAACAAACACTTTTGTGTACGGCTATCTTTTCAGCAAATCCACCAAATGGTGCCATGGCGATGACCTCATCATCAGGTTTAAAGCCTTTCACTTCCGTGCCTACTGCTGTTATAATACCTGCTACATCGCTGCCTGGGGAAAAGGGAAAGGGGGGCTTGTACTGATAAAGCCCTTGAATAATTAGGGTATCGGGAAAATTGACACTACAGGTCTTGACCTGGATCAATATCTCGTGTGCTTTGGGAGTAGGATCGGGCAGCTCGCCGAAAGTAAGATTGGAAGGTGGGCCAAAAGAATTGCAGACGATCGCTTTCATAATCTTTGGATTTATCGTGGCATCAAGATAGTCAAAAAACCAGAGGTATGTTGATAGCCAGAAGTTGATATGATATAAAACATGTACCTTAGGGCTTTGGTAAAAAATGAACTACCCATTTTTGGTACTATTATGCTCTACAGTTGCGTTATTCATCAGTCACGTAACTAAGGTTATGCCCCTTCTTCATGCCTTACTGTAAAGCATACTAGCATCCAAAACTTAGGTAGTTTATTTATTTCCAAACCCCTTAGAGCATTCGCAACGCCAACACCTCAGTATATGGAATCATCAATTCTAACGGACGTTTTTTTACCTGCTTCTTTGTTTGTGATTATGCTGGGCATGGGTTTATCGCTCGTTATCGAGGATTTTAAACGGATTTTCAAATTCCCCAAGCCCATTCTTATCGGTTTGGTTAATCAATTGATCTTCCTGCCACTCATCGGTTTTGGGATGTGTCATCTCTTCAATCTGCCTAACGAGTTGGCTATTGGTATGATGCTTTTAGCAGCTTGTCCGGGAGGCGTAACGTCCAATCTGATCAGCCATGTATCCCGTGGCGACACGGCATTATCTGTATCTCTAACGGCTATCAGTAGTTTCATCACCTTAGTCACGATACCACTATATGTCGGTTTTGCCTTCCATTATTTTAATAATACCGGCCAAGAAGTAGATGTAGATGAAGTAGGCATGCTGCTTCAAGTACTGGTGATCGTGATTATTCCTATCGCTATAGGGATGTTTATTCGATCTCGTAATGAGCCTTTCGCCCTACGTATGGATCGACCGGTACGCATTTTTTCGACAGTACTGTTTATTTTAATTCTAGTCTCCATCATTGTAAAAGAACGAGAAACCATTGTCCAATACTTCCCGCAAATTGGAGGTGCCACCGTTGCTTTGAATATCATTACGCTCTTAGTTGGTTATTACAGCGCCAAGTTCTTCCAATTAGATCAACGGCAAGCCATCACTATTGCGATAGAATCTGGTATTCAAAATGGCACGCTCGCCATCGTCATTGCGTCTACCGTATTAGCCAATTTTACGCTTTCGATTCCTGCTGGTATTTATGGCCTAGTGATGTTTGTGTCGGGTGGTTTTTTTATGTATTATTTTGGGAAGAAGTTTAAGCGAGAGGGCGTGGAGCGGTAGTGGTGGTATTAGGTTAATTGAGCGAATTTTCACTATCCTGAAGGAATCGTTTGGCGCCTCGTTTTTTGATTTTCTTTTCTAGTCGCAGCGCTTCGGATTTAGTGCCTGCTACTGAAAACCAAACGATTAACCAATCGTTACATTTTCCTGTAAATCCATGATGGTTGGTATTATGCTTCTTTAGACGCTCTTCTAAAGAGGTCGAGGTATATCCGATGTAGTATCGTTTGATGGTTGCTGAGTAGAGAATGTAGGTAGTGAATGTTTTCATAGGTTGAAAACGACAATATGCTGTAGAAAGTGTACAGCTGAATGTGAAAAGGCCTAATCGTGAAACGATTAGACCTTTAAGTGTCGGGGCGGCAGGATTCGAACCTGCGGCCCCCTGCTCCCAAAGCAGGTGCGCTAACCGGACTGCGCCACGCCCCGAAAATACTCTGGTTATTTATCCTTTTTAGGAGAGAGCCTATGGCCCTCC
>JBCCRH010000472.1:0-4365 GCA_039208045.1 Bacteroidota bacterium | reverse complement strand
ATGTTCGATAATAAGGGCGACAACGGACTGCCTTGTGGTGTCCCTTTCTTGCGCCGTTCTTCTACTCCATTTATCAGTACCCCTGCTCGTAAGTAGCGATCTATTAGGTGGATTACGCGTCGATCCTGCACCCTTAGTCGTAACTTCGATAGCAAGCGGTCATGATTCACTTCGTCGAAAAACTTGCTTAAATCCAAATCCACTACCCAGCGTTTGCCTTCCCGTACATACCCTTGGCTCTTTTGTACCGCCTGCTGCGCATTGCGCTTCGGACGAAAACCATAGCTATGTGCCGAAAACGTAGGCTCGTATAGTGGACTGAGTACTTGCTGTAAGGCCTGTTGGATCAAGCGGTCTAATACCGTCGGAATACCCAACTGACGTTCCCCTCCTTGAGCCTTTGGTATCATTACCACTCTCACTCCTTTTGGACGGTACGCGTCATGCAGCAAATCATCCTTGATCCTTTCCCAGTTCTCTTGTAGATACCCTTTTAAGGACTCCACTTTCATCCCATCGATACCCGATGAGCCTCTATTGCTCATTACTCGCTGGTAGGCTTTACGCATGTTGGCAGAACTCACTAACTGTTCCATCAGTGAGTCTTCCGCCTGACGACTTCCTTCTTTAACCCTCGATGACTTACGCACACTCATGTGATACCTCCGGTTTGCCGAACCATACCTACCAGATGAGCCAGTACTAATACTGCTCCTGTGCTTAAGTAAATCTTCGCTGTTAATAAATTCATTCGTCTAACTTTAGGTTCGGTCCTTCTCCGTATAAATCGGATACTATGACCTCGGCTGACTTCTCCAAAAAAAATTCTTGGAGACCTCCCAGGGTAAGATGCATGTCTTTCACACTTATACCTGCCGCATATACACACTGTCTTTCCGTGTAAGTTTTGGGCTTTGAAGATGTTGGCCTCCTCACCCAGACAGCACGCCTCTTATGCGATTCCTGTTCGTCAGGTCAGTGCTTTGCCTTCGGCTTCCTTCAGCCTACACCTCACGGTGCACACCTTGCCGCTCAGCTATGTCCTTCCCCTTACCGGGCGGACTCGGGACTTACACCCGTTAGACATGCGCCATGCCTGGCGCACCAAAAAAAAGCCGCCCCCAGAAATCATCTGAAAGCGGCTCGTAGTGCCCAGAACAGGATTCGAACCTGCACGTCCTTGCGGACACTAGCCCCTCAAGCTAGCGTGTCTACCAATTCCACCACCTGGGCATTTAGTAGCTATTCAATAAGCTATAATGATAGCTTTTTTGAAAGTGCTGCAAATATAAAGGTAAAAATGAGAAATGAGGGTACTATTTTTTGACTTTGTATAACATTTGATGATCGCGGATTGCAAATCCGCTAAGACTATATTGTAGTGTTTTGCTCTACATAAATACTCGGCCCGTGCTTAGTGGATTTGCAATCCGCGTGGATTCCCCAACTACGCCCCACCCTCCTTCTGCAAAGCCGCCTTCCGCAAACGCTGCAAAAAGGGCGAAGCAAAAATAAAGGCTTGCAAAGTCTCATTCTCACTGCTCAATACCTCCGTATTATTACCTCGCCACGCTAGGTTGCCGTGGTGTAACAGCACAATATTATCCCCAATTTCCATTACGGAGTTCATATCGTGGGTGTTGATAACAGTCGTGATATTATTCTCTATCGTAATACTTCGGATGAGTTCGTCGATTACAATAGAAGTCTTGGGATCTAGGCCGGAATTAGGCTCATCGCAGAATAAATATTTGGGTTCTAGCACAATCGCTCTGGCGATACCAATCCGCTTTTGCATGCCCCCGCTCGTCTCGGAAGGATATTTATTATTCACCCCATCTAAGTTAACCCTAGCCAAGCAATCATTCACTCGAAACTGCTTTTCCTTGCGCGTCATATTAGTGAACATGTCTAACGGAAAGCGGATATTTTCTTCTACCGTCATGGAGTCAAATAGTGCCCCTGCCTGGAATAGCATTCCTACTTTCATACGGATCGCGCGGATTTCTTTGGCGCTTAAGCTAAAAAAGTCGGTATCATCATACCATACTTTGCCATCAGTAGGCGTCATCAAGCCTACCAGGAGCTTTAGCAAGACCGTTTTTCCTGCTCCACTTCGCCCAATAATCAAGTTCGTTTTACCTGGGTAAAACTCTGTAGTGATGCCCTTTAGGACTTCATTTTCTCCAAATGATTTGAATATTGCTTCTGTACGTATCATAATTATTGGGTCAATAGAATCGCTAACACATAATCGGCAAGAAGGATCAAAATATCGCTAAACACTACCGCATTGGTACTCGCCTGCCCCAATTCAATGCTTCCCCCTTTCACATAGTAGCCCTGATAAGCTGAAACGGTGGTAAGAATATAAGCAAATACGATGGCCTTCACAAACATCATTACCACATAGAAGGGCTGAAAAAACGAGCGTACCCCCTGAATATACTCTGCACTTGACATCAAACCAGACGGTACCGCCGCCAAATAGCCCCCCACTACACTAATAAAAGCAGCCAAAGCAACTAGCATCGGAATCACAATAAGTGCAGCAATCACTTTCGGCATAATCAGATAAGCCGCCGTATTGACCCCCATAATCTCCATCGCATCGATGTGCTCCTTTTGCCGCATTCCCCCAATCTCCGCTGCAATATTCGACCCCACCTTTCCCGCCAATACCAAGCACGTGATCGTAGGTGCTAGCTCAATAATCGTACTATCCCGAACGATATAGCCAATATAGAAAATAGGCACCAGCGTTCCATCTAGCTGATCCGCAAACTGCACCGCCGTCACAGCCCCGATAAATATGGCGATAAGCCCCACAATCGTGACCGAGCCAACACCAATATCATTCATCTGCCGAACGGTCTCCTTATAGTACATCTGGAGCTTCTCTGGTCGGCTCAGTGCCGACCACATCATCATCAAGTAGCGGCCAAAATGGTGGAAAAAATTTAGAATCATAGTGATAACTGCTTCAATTTGGCGAAGCCGATGGAGCTTTTCCATAGGCGAAGCACCAAAATTAGTTATTTTTCAGCTTCTCCAAACATTTGGTAGACAACTCTCTGACAGTATAAGTTTCAATCGCTCCGACTTTTTGCCCAAATCTGCTATTTTTGCAGCTATGCAAGCAAGCCTCATCGCACAGCAGCAAGAACTGGTAGACTGCATCCATTTTTTACACCAAAAAGGCTATGCACCAGCTACTAGCTCTAACTATTCGTTCCGTCAAGCGGGAAGCGATAGGATCCAGATTTCTGCATCAGGTATCGATAAAGGGCTTTTTGCTACAACAGATCTAATAACAATCGATACGGAGGGCAATCCAGTAAAAGATGCTCGGAAGCCTTCAGCAGAAACAGGCCTGCATACGATGCTGTATCGCTTGCTACCCGAGGTGCGCTGTGTGCTGCATACGCATACGGTTTACAATACCGTGCTATCAACAATATTGGAGCCACAAGGCTACTTACGACTCGATGGTTTTGAGGTGCTCAAAGGCCTGAGTGGTATCCGTACTCACGACACGGTAGTAGACCTCCCTATTTTTGCTAATTCGCAGGATATAGAGCACTTGTCTACTCAAATCGAAGCATACTGGCAAAAACACCCGATAGGGCATGGCTTTTTGCTGGCAGGGCATGGCTTGTACACCTGGGGCGAGTCGATCGCTGTCGCTAAACGGCAAGTCGAAGTCTTTGAATTTTTATTTGAATGCTATTATAAAATACATCTATTTAAATCCAATAATTATGGCCATTCTACACATTCCTGATGAAAATCGCCACTTGACCGACCAAGGCGAGATCAAGTCATTTTTGGCAGAACGAGGCGTTTGGTTTGACCAATGGGAGGCCAGCGCAGAACTCGCCCCTGAAGCCGATCAAGAAACTGTACTCGCTGCGTACGAGCACGTACTGGCGCCCTACATGGCCACCAATGGCTACCAAACCGCCGATGTTATCAGTGTACACCCTGGCATTCCTAACAAGGAAGCCGTTAAAACCAAATTCCTAACCGAACATACCCACTCAGAGGATGAGGTGCGCTTCTTTGTGGATGGAGAAGGCCTCTTCTGGTTTAATATGGAAAATGACAATCCGGTCTTTTGTGTAGTGTGCCAAAAAGGCGACTTGATCTCTGTACCTGCTAATACCAAGCATTGGTTTGACTTTGGGCCAAAGTTTTCGGTAAAAGCCATTCGCATTTTTATTTATCAATCAGGCTGGGTGCCACACTACACCGAGTCAGGGGTAGATCACGAGTACAACCAATTAGGCCTATCCGCATGACCCAATTTATACTAATGGACATCGAAGGGACGACCACTTCCATTGCTTTTGTACACGAAGTGCT
>JBCCRH010000471.1:0-4373 GCA_039208045.1 Bacteroidota bacterium | reverse complement strand
TTGCTGCCCACGCGGTCAGAAGTAATAACAAGTTGTTCTCCATTCTTGTAGGCTACGGGAGAGTAATCGGCATAGCGCGTATTAAAATCTGCAATAGCGACACTGTAAGACTTGCTGGGTTTTTCTAGCCACTTCAAAGCTTTTTGGCAAGCATCTATCTCGCGCTTATACTCATAGGGGCTACCCAACTCCAAGCCTAGATCTTTGAATGCCGAAATGGCTTCTGGATACTGCTCCGCTTTTTTGAGGGAGTAGGCATATTGCTTCAAGGCATCGAGGCCATACTGGTTATCATAAGCAATTTTGTACCAAGAGATCGCATCGTCGCTTCTATTGAGTTCCCAATAGCTGTCAGCTAGTAGAAAGGCGATTTTCCCTTTTTGAATTCGGCTTTCCGCTTTTCTATATTCTTTCTTGAGCATGCGCTCTGCCACAGCGTATTGTTTCCGCTCATAAGCGGTCTTTCCATCGCGGATGCGCTGGGTATAGTTGCAGGCAGAAATAAACAAAGCAGTGAGAAAAAGTAGGGATAGTCCTAAACGCATAGACTCTAGTTTTATGAGTTATATTACCACAAAAAACGCCAGAACGGATTTGATTGTTGTCAGTGAAAGGTAGGGAAATTAGTTCGGTAAGTTACATTGTGAAATGAAAAAGGGGGCAGCAAGCAATAGAATTCGCGTAAAATTTGTGTGTAATGTGAAGGGGATTATAGAAGTAGTGGTTGTATTTGCTGCCCCACTTTCATTGCATAATCAAAAATAGTTCAGTAATTGCTTTGAACCATAAGCGTGTATGCAATGCTTTGATGCAAATATAAAATTTATATTCAAATTTTTATCATAGGTGTAGTCTGTTTATAAATATTTAATCTAGCGCCCGAAGTAGCTTTACCCGCTCAAATTCTTGCATGATATAAGTAAGCTCTGCCTTCTCTAGTTTGCGATTTTTCGGTAAGGCAGCATTAATTTGCGTCAGATCAAGTGCTTGCTTGGTTCCATCGTCGGTTACTAAGGTAAAGAGCACTTCTAGCGGTAAGCCTTTAACGACGGGCTTTCCAAACTTTTCTTTGATGTTTTGCTCAATGATGGTCATCTGTTCATCTAGAAACGAAGACAAAACATTTGACATTTGTCCCAGCTTTCTTACCAACGATAGATCAAACGTAATGGTATCCTTGCCCTCTACCTTTGACTTTTGTTCAGCCTCTCGGAATAAGCGATCCAAGTATACTTGTAGATTGGTAAGATCAACACGTTCGTTTTTGTCTCTTAAGTTATCAATAATGGCAAGGATTGTTTCACTTGGCGAGTTCACCTTGATGTCAGCATAGCGAGCGGTGCCGCTAATTACTCGATAGATATTGCGGTCGTTCATCCGCTCTACCCGCAATCGGTTATCGAAAAGGGTGGGGATGATCCGCTCTAGATCGTTGAGATGCGCAATCCATTCTTCCCGAATAATCAGTAAGACTTTGGCTTGAAGTCCAGCTTTTAGGAGGGTAGCTATAGATTGGTAAAATTGCTGCTGCTCTTTTTTGCTGCCTAAGATGAAGAGTTCTTCAAACTGATCAAAAATGAGGTAGATCGGTTTGTAGTGATCTAGGTAGAGTAAGCGCAATTTTTCGGGTACCTCAAGCGTCTCAAAATCATCGGGAATCGAATCAGTCAGCCCACTTCTAATCGCTGTATTGATAGCATGATTGATATTATTTCCCCGCCGGATAAATAAGGGAACCCAGTCGGTATCATAAAATTTATTACCCAACCCACAATTAACTAGACTAGTCTTACCAGTACCAGAAGCACCGTAGAGTAGCGTAAGATTAGAAGCAAATACGGCATTGTATAGCTGCGCCGTTTCTTTTTCTCTGCCAAAAAAAAGCTCCTTATCATCTTTCTGAAAAGCATCTAAAAATTTAAAGGGGTTCTGCATTATTGTTCAGTTAGCGATTAGGAAGGTCGGTTTGTAATTGTTCGAACTGGTACGATAATATCTCGAAGACGGACGGACTGGCCGAAGTAGCGGTGGTGGTTTCCTCAAATCCAAAAGCAGCACCAAAGCCAAAGTCGTCTTCTTGCTCCACTTGCCGATTGATATTGCGCCCCTCTTGGAAGTCCTCCAACGTCATACTCGTATCAATAATATCCGTTCCTTTCTCATTTTTCAGCGCAACAAAAATGCTATGTTTAATTGCTAAATAGGCATGCACACCATTTTCGGAATAGCCATAAATGAACAAGTCAATATGGTCATTATTCAAAAATGTATTCTTATCGATAATGAAAGGGGAGAGGTTGAGAGCCGTTGATAAATCAGCTTCTGAGCGTGCGAGCACGATGGATTTGCAGTTGGCATAGTTTTCTTTTAGGCGATTTGCCGCATCATCATACAGGCTCAAACTGGTATTGACAATGGCATTCAACGGGCCTAATTTATGCTCATATAGCTTTTGACCAAATCTGGGATTGTCAATACTGATGTTTCTGACCGTCAGCATCTTATAATCGGCTAGCCAAGCAGTTTGTTGTAGTAAGATAGCTACTGCTTGTTCGGTTTTCAAGCATTCTGTTTCTATCGCCGCCGGTAACTTATTATTCACCAATTGCTGTTTGAGCGTTTCTAAGTAGTTCCACGCTTTCGCTAAATGTCCATTTGCTTGTAGCTGCTCGCAAAAGGCCTCGTACTCAGGCGCAAAGAGCATCAGCTCATAGGATTGAAATAGCTGGAAGAGTTGCAAGACACGTTCTAGGAAATTGGTAGTCAGCACTTGCCCTTTTTCCAGGCCAAAGGCTACCATTGAGCTTTTGGAGAAATTGACTTGCTGCTTCCTGGACTGTTCCCAAAAGTTAGACAGTAAGATGAAGTAAAGCACCTTACTTGTAATGAGATAGGTGCTTAGCAGCTGCTCTAGCCGCGCTTGATTAGCCTGTTGCTTTTGGCGCAAGAGCTGAATTTGAGAGCCAATGACCCAAGGAAAATTCCGAATCACTAAATCCAAAAAGGCACTGGAATCTCGCTTCACCTCCCTGCCTTCCTTAACGGTGACCATCTGGTGGTAAATATCCTTATTGTACCGTGCCATTGCATCTAGTACCATCACGATGTAGCGGTTAAGCTTTAGCTCTTTGCCAATATACTGTACCATATCTTTGGGGAGTCCTATTTCGCGATAATAGGGGAGTCGCCATTGTAGGGCTTCAGTAGCTTTATCCTCTTTCAAGTAAAGGGCCCATGGGAGTGTATCGGGAGTAGTCGGGGAAGCTTTAAGCTTAATGCCGCGCGTAATGGTCATCTCTGGGGTAGAGCGATAAGCTGCTTCCAGGCTAGCTTTTGCAAATTCAAAGGCGGTTTTGATACTACGCTTATTGGCCAAAGCTTGGTAAAAAGCCGCTGAAAACTCTACCGCTTTGGGGTCTTCTATGGGCACCGAGGTAGCAATTACTGCGGGTACACCAGCATCGAATAATTGTTGTACCTGCCCTTTGGTGGAGCAACCATTCAGAAACACCAACTGTAGTGCTTGTTGTTCGCCCAACAGCTGGGCTAGACCTTTACTCTGGGCACTGCCCCCTTCTAGCTGTAGCTCCGTACTTTCGGCATGACCAGCATAGTGGAAAATGGCTAATTGGTCGGGATAAGCAGCTAAGGTTTTGAGCATATCGCTTAGCTCTACGCTCTCATCTATTTCCAGCTTGATGAACTCACGTTGCTCTAAAGGGCGCAGCGCGTTTTTAATGTGTTGACCTTCCTTTTTGAGTAGTGGCAAATGGTTATCCTGCTGATTAGCGAAAGCCACATACACTATGGGTTTGCTCATGCAAATGGGTGTTTTACCTGAAAAGCTAGTAGAAAAACTTGAAATTACAAAGTCCTGAGCGGTAATAGTGCTACTTCATGGCAGGAATGACGTAGGTTTCCAATAGTTTTTCTGGCTGTTGCACCAATGCTCGTTGCCGAAAATTGCCAGAAGTGATTACCACTACAGCATCTAATGTGGGGATAACAAAGATATACTGTCCGCCATTTCCCCGCGCCTCTACAGACTCAAACGCTTGTCCATCAACTAGGTAGGTCTTATGCCACCACTGATAGCCATATTCATTCTTATCTTTTACATCTTGCAGCTTGGTATGCTTCTTAAAGGACGCTTCCACCCATTTTTTAGAAATAATTTGCTTTCCATTCCAGGTACCCCCATTGAGGTAGAGCTGTCCAAATTTTAGTAAATCCCTGGAAGTTAGATGCATCCCTCCTCCAAAGTAGGGCGCCGTCTGGGTATCCTCCGTCTGGATGATATAGTTTTTAATGCCAAGTGGTTGGAAAAGCCTTCGATCCATATAAGTTGCTAAGGGCACTTCTAGCTCTTCATT
>JBCCRH010000470.1:0-4383 GCA_039208045.1 Bacteroidota bacterium | reverse complement strand
TAGTGCTCCAATACTGTAGATAGCATCAACGAACGTTGGGTCTTTCTCGGTCGCCTTGTTGTAGTATTCTAAGGCACTGTTAAAGTATTCGTTTGCTTTCTCTACATTACCAGCAGTATACTCTTTCTGGTACAAGTTATCATATACATTACCCAAGGTAGAGTACAAAGACTTGTTATCTGGTTCTTTATCAATTGCTTTTTTCAGCTTACCAATTAACTCATCTAATCTTCCAGTGGTCAGATAGTGATTGATTTCTGCAAATAGTAGAGAGATATCCTCTGGATATTTATCGCGACCTGTCTTGAGGTAAGTGTATGCCTTTTCCATACCACTATCATATCCTTCATCACCTTGCTTAAGCTCAGTCGGAAGGTTTACTTTGTATAGTCCCTCATACACTAAAGGATTATCGTAATTAGCCTTGTACAACTTTTCAAATAAAGGTGCTGCTTTTTCTACCATCTGGCCATTCAATGCTGCTAAACCAGCATAGTATAGCTGATCGTTATACTGTGCATCATCAGCCAATAAGCTCTCTCCATCATTTGCAGTAAGAAGTTCGTGTGCATCTATCGTGCCATTGAAGTTTTGGTACGCCCCAGCATAGTCCTTAGTTTCAAAGCTAAAAATCGCCATGTTGTTTAGGTTACGCTGTACCGACTGTAAACCTTTCACAGCATCTTTGCGCTGGTACTTTTTTACAGCCATAGCTAGTGCCATCTTGTAGGCATTAGTTGCTTTTACAGCTGGGCGTTGTACGGTAGGCATTCCAGTAACATCACCCTGTTGTAGCTGCTTAGCTACTACAATTTGATTGGCGATTTCATTGTACACTTCACCCGCACGGAACCAAACCTTAGACAAGTCTTTCATGGCATCTTCTACATCATCTTCATCGCTAAATGCAGATTGAAGGGCAGCTTTATCAATAGCTCCAACCTTCGCCTCTACATCTACAATGTAACCATGCGCTTCTACGAGCTTGTCTTTGTTGCCTGCTTGATCCAAGTTGAAAGACCCAAGCGCCTTATCCGCATCTTTAGATAAATTCAAGGCTGCATCAATGTTAGATTTGATATCCTGAGCCATTAGTGTACCCGCTGCAATTAACAAGGTAAAAAGGCTTAATACCAATTTTTTCATAATATTCGTTGTTTGATTGTTTGACAAATTTACTTTTGTGACGCCCATTATATGCTTTGGAGCGTCACCACAAAGTTAAAGCTTGTTATGAAAGTTTTAAAATCTTGTATTTATTCCTCTTCCTGACTGGCATCTTCGTCGTCGTCGCCTGTCTCTAATACTACCGCCACATCGGCAATTTCATCATCTTCATCCAAACGAATTACTCGAACCCCTTGCGTGGCTCGGCCAAGCATTGAAATATCAGCAACGCTCAATCGGATGATGATACCAGAACGGTTAATGATCATCAGATCATCTTCTTCTCGGACTACTTTAATGGCAATTAAGAGTCCCGTTTTATCAGTGACCTGCATCGTTTTCACTCCCTTTCCTCCCCTATTGGTAAGTCGATATTCTGCGAAAGCAGTACGCTTACCATTACCTTTTTCTGAAATCACTAGAATAGCCTGTTCTTCATCATTAGGATCAATGCAAACCATGCCAATGACCTTATCTACTCCATCCTGATTAAGCGTAATACCTCGAACCCCGGCAGCCGTACGTCCCATTGATCGGACGGCTGATTCATGGAATCGAATGGCATTTCCAGTTCTTGAAGCAATAAAAATTTCACTATTACCATCTGTCAAGCGAGCTTCCAATAGCTGATCGCCTTCATTGATCGTAATAGCTGCAATGCCCCCTGCTCGCGGTCTCGAATAAGCTTCTAGACTGGTCTTTTTGATCAGACCGTTTCTGGTACAGAACAAGATGTAATGTTCTTTCAAAAAGTCCTCATCAGTTAAGTCTTTGATATTGATGTAGGCCTTGATCTTGTCCTCCTTAGGAATCGACAGGATATTTTGTAGCACCCGACCACTAGAAGTTTTGGTAGCTTCTGGTATTTCGAATACGCGCAACCAATGACACTTTCCAGATTCGGTAAATAAGAGCAGATAATTGTGATTACTCGCTACAAATAGATGCTCGATAAAATCAGCATCCCTTGTTTTGGAACCACGCGAACCTCTGCCTCCCCTGCCTTGCGTACGGTATTCTTTGACTTGCGTACGCTTAATATAGCCTAGATGCGAAATAGTCACTACTACTTCTTCATTAGCTATCAGGTCTTCGATACTAATTTCACCATCTGCATAGCTAATTTGAGTACGACGCGCATCACCATATTTCTCTCTCACCTCCGTCAACTCGTCCTTAACTATGTCCTTTTGCAGTTCTTCACTTTCAAGGATCGCTTTTAAGTGGGCAATTTGTTTTTGCAGCTCGTCATACTCTGCTTGCACCTTATCTCGCTCTAGTCCCGTAAGCTTTTGCAGGCGCATCTCCAAGATGGCTTTTGCCTGAGCTTCGGAAAGCACATTACCCTCCACCACAAAGTTCTCCGCTGTATTCGTAGCCTGAATTAATTCTCCAAACTTCTCCCAGAATTTTTCCTTATCCTTGATGAATGCCCCTTTTATCAAGCCCTCTTTTGCTTCACCCACGGTTGCGGACTTGCGAATCAAGTCAATCACCTCGTCAATATAGTCTAATGCAACTAGCAGACCGATCAAGATATGCGCACGCTGTAGAGCCTTGTTAAGCTCATAGCGTGTTCGGCGTACCACCACTTCCAAACGGAATTTGATGTACTCCTCAATCATATCTTTTAAGTTAAGGGTCATCGGACGACCATTAACCAGTGCTACATTATTAACACCAAACGAAGTCTGAAGTGCGCTGTACTTATAAAGCTTACTCAGCACCACATTAGCCATCGCATCTCGCTTTACCTCCACTACGATTCGCAGTCCATTACGATCTGACTCATCGCGGATGTCAGATACGCCCTCTATGCGGCCATCATTCACCAGCTCCGCCATCTTAGCTACTAGATTCGCTTTATTGACCTGATACGGAATCTCTGTGATAATAATGGTTTCTCTTCCGTTAGAAGCCGTCTCAATATCTGCCTTCCCACGTACTACTACTCGACCACGCCCTGTCTCAAAGGCTTCCTTCACTCCTTGATACCCATAAATAATACCCCCAGTAGGAAAATCGGGTGCCTTGATGAATTCCGTCAACTCTTCAATGGTGATTTCCGGCTTATCAATAGTGGCAATGATCCCGTCCACTACCTCACTTAAGTTGTGGGGCAGCATATTGGTAGCCATACCAACCGCAATACCAGACGCTCCATTGATCAGCAGATTCGGAATCTTAGTAGGTAGTACGGTAGGTTCTTTAAGCGAATCATCAAAATTGAGCGCAAAATCTACCGTATCCTTGTTGATATCGGCTAGTAGCTCATCACTGATTTTCTGCAAGCGCGCCTCCGTGTAACGCATGGCAGCCGGGCTGTCACCATCCATAGACCCAAAGTTACCCTGTCCATCCACTAAAGGGTAACGAAGCGACCAGGGCTGCGCCATACGCACCATCGAATCGTAAACAGAAGAATCACCATGTGGGTGGTATTTACCCAACACCTCTCCCACAATACGCGCAGATTTCTTGTGAGCTTTGTTGTACGTTAAGCCCAATTCGTGCATCCCATACAATACTCTACGGTGTACAGGTTTGAGTCCATCTCTAACATCAGGGAGCGCTCTAGAAACGATAACCGACATCGAATAGTCGATATACGCTGACTTCATCTGATCCTCAATGTTGACAGGAATAATACGCTGATTTAAAGACATGTAAGCGTGTGTTCTTTTTTAATTAGTATAAGTAAGTTAAAAGAAATGTCATTTTACTCATCTGCCCCAACATGCTATATAATTTCCTAGCATTTTTGCAATCGATTTGCAGATGTATTGCATCCCTCCCATAGCCAGGCAAAGATAAAAAATAATAGCCAATTTCATTAAACCCCAAGTATAAACAAGTGTTGAAAACGTAATTTATATCTTTACAAAAACTTAGTAAATGGACGAGTCCGTTAAGCCTTACAATGAGACAGATAGTAAAAAAGAACAGGTTTCAACGATGTTTAACCGCATCGCACCTTACTACGATTTTCTCAACCGACTACTGACGCTAGGAATAGATGAAAGCTGGCGCAGGAAAGCCATCCAACAATTAGATCGTTCGAAAGACAAACTCATCCTCGATGTGGCAACCGGCACTGCCGATGTAGCATTAGCTACTGCCAAAAAGATCAACCCAGATAGAGTCATAGGCATCGATATTTCTACCGAAATGCTAGACATTTGCCGCTCCAAAATCAAAAAACAAGGACTAAATACC
>JBCCRH010000469.1:0-4384 GCA_039208045.1 Bacteroidota bacterium | reverse complement strand
CGGAGCCACACACATCGCATTCATAGCAAGGGCGGTACCCGAAAATATCGAGTTGTCGGAGAAGGTGCCATCCCCATTATTTTTAAGAAGGGTGTTACGTGTAAAACGATCATTAGCAGTATACAAATCTGGCCAGTGGTCATTATTGTAGTCCAAAAAGGTGGAGCAAAAAGGGGCGTTGCCGGGGTCTTGTGCATTCGCAAAGATCGTTGTTTCACTAAATGACCCATCTCCATTATTCCTGAAGAGCGCCATAGTATTGTTGGGAATGACACCTGTGCGGATACCATAGTACAGATCGAGCCAACCGTCGCGGTCATAATCTCCAAATGCTGCGCCATAAGTATTAACGGTATCTAGTGGCAAACCCACCTCTTCGGTCACTTCCACCAATTCTAAGTCACCCACATTTTCATATAGCCGGTTGTAATCTCTAAAGGTAGCTACATAAAGGTCCTTATCGCCATCGTTATCATAATCAACCCACAATAATTGCTCGGTTTGACCCGTGTAAGGCACAAGTGGTTCCAATAGCTCAAAGCTGCCATTGTTATTTTGATAAAACTGGATATGGGCTTCCTCATCAGTTGCCAGGGTCAAGTCATCCCATCCATCTCCATTAAAATCTACAAAGCTTACTCCACCGCCAGGAATACTAAAGTCATACTGATGATTAATGCCAAGAGCAGTTGCTTGGTCTGTAAAGAAGATTTGTGCAGTGCAGTGCAGTGAACAAAAGAGACAGACCGCTAAGGCTAAGCTGTATTTTTGTACGCTTATCATATTACTAATCCGTTACAATAATCTTTTGCAAACTAGTTTTTCCGGCAGCGATAAAGTGAACTACATAAGTTCCACTCTTCCAGCTGGAAATAGGTATTGTCGTTGTAGAAATGCCATTCAAAGTGATTTGTTCAAGCTGCTGACCCAAAGCATTAAAAATAGTAACCACACCTTGTCCAGTACCTTGCTTTCGCTCGATGAAGAGCCAGTCCGTGGCAGGGTTAGGCGTAATGGTGATAGCCGCTTGATCCGGCGTAATGGTAGAGGTAATTACTACATTAATTGGATCAGAGATTCGGCTACAGCCTGTACTATTTGTCACTTCTACTTGATATTGACCATTCTCTGTTGGGATAAAAGTAGCATCGTTTGCTCCTTCAATTGGAGTGCCATCCAAAAACCATTGATACAGACTAGCCGATGTAGTAGAAGACAGCACTCCATTTTCATTCATTATAATAGGCAGGGGAAGTGCTTCTAGTAGCTGTATTTCAAAAGTAAATGCTTGAGGCCCATAGCGATAGGTCAAAAAATAAGTGCCAGGTGATAAATCTGATGGATCAAAAAGTCCTGCTTCGGTAATGCCCTCACCCGAAAAGTAGCCACCAGGGAGTGTCGTCTCTAGGTATTCTGCTTGATCGCTGAGGCATCGTATTGGGCGAATGAGGCTAGGACGGTCAACTCGTGGATATAAATCATCAACATAAAACGATCGATAATTGAAGATACTCCCTTCCGATCGATACCAGACTACTTGATTTAGTGGATCGGTCTCCACAATTGTTCCAGCCCGCCCAAAGCTACTAAGTGTATTCCCATTGGGAAGCCGATAGGCGCTACCCACGATACCCGTGAATAGGCTAGAGTCTACATTTTCGGTAAAGACCACTTCAGCCACTTGCGCGAATGTATCCAGTTCAAATTCTAGCGCTCTAGAAAAACCACCACCTCCTTGATTATCAAATAGCAAATAGCGATTATCCCCCAAACCTGTACAAGTATGCTGCCGAACAAACTGCCCCCAAGACGGAAGCAATTCAAAATCTCCATTTTCACCTAATGTCCACATCAGCTCACCAGTCGCTTTATTGATCTTGATAATTTGGTCAAGGGCATTCAAACTCATTAGATAGTTTCCATCTACATCCGCCGTCAAGCTATTGGCATGCGTCCAATCTTCGGCGCCAAGGCCAAATATAGGGTTCCAAAAACCACCCAAGCTCGTACTATTTACTGCATCCAAGTGGTCGAATACTGTCCAGTAATCCAACAAATTGCTAGCACTATCTAATTCCACATAACTGTCGCCAACTACCACCGTATTGGGCAAACCACCTACACTACTCTTATCGATGGTGCGTGCCTCTGCCGCCAGCACCACTAGATGGTTTTCATCATTAAGCAAAATATCGTGATGCACCTGCAGGTTCCCAGGAATATCCACTAGCGAAACTTGCTGCAAGGTATCTCCTTGTAAACTCAGCTCTAGCACGGTCTGGCAGTCGCCCCAAGGCTGAATAATACTATTGCGTCGACTTAAATTATAACCAATACAAGGAGGCCCCTGTAAATTCATATAATCGTACCAAACTATATTTCCCTGTCGATCAAATATGCGGTACTGATCTCGCGGCACCGCTCCCCCTCTAGCATTGCTAAGAACAAAGCCCCCTTGCGCTCCGCCAGCGACAAACAGAGAGTCTACCTCGGCAATAATCTCAGGAGGAAGATCACCCGCAATAAGGGGAGCGATCGGCATAGCATACTGGCCTGATGCATCAAAGGCATGTAGGTTAATTTGGTAGCTGGTATTTGGGCGCAAGCCAATGAGCGTAATTTGATGGCTGGTACCTAAGGCAGTAACATTGGTGTAAGCCAGCGGAGCATCTTCTGCTTGATATTCCAGAAATGCACAGCAGGCCTTGGAGGTGGAAAAGCTTACGCTAAAACGCAGGGTATTGCTAGTTGAGGTAACCGAAATATCGGAAAAGCTAATCTGTGCCATGCTTCCAATAGACCAGAGGTGAGCAAGCAATAGTAGCAAGTAAAATTTCTTCATTCTAATCCATTTTAGACGCTAAAGATGAGACTTTTTCGGCTAAATTTAAGCCTGATAAACGTCGTCAATGAGCCATCTTAGGGCTTTCTATTGCTCTTTAAAGATGATCGAATACGAGTAGCTTTTCTTGGTAGACTTGCTAGTAGTAGGTAGCTGTTTTTTCTTAGGAATGTATCGATAGCTAAAACTCGTCACTGGTGAGTTAGCAACTACCTTCTGTTTTGGCAAGCGAAAATGGATTTGCATGTTTCGATGAAAAAGTACCTTAACGCCTCTATTTTTAGGAATAGTGAATTCCAATAGTTTTACAAGTCGAACAGCTTCTTCATCACATCCATATCCAATGCCACTTAGCACTTTTGCATCTATTACTTTTCCAGTGTGGTCAATATCGTATTGCAGTACGACTGTACCTTCTACCTTTGATTTCAATGCTTCTTTAGGATAAGTCAGATGCTTAGAAATGAAGGCTTTCATTGCCTTTGGGCCTCCTTTGTAAATAGGCTTTTTTATGAAGTTCTTGTCCTTTCGTTCTTTCTGCATGCCTACAAAGAAACAACACTTTACTGAGTTTTGTCAAGAACCCAGAAAATATCCTGATATCGGAAAGCTACCAGCCCCCATTGCTTATTGTAAAATACCTCGAAGGTACTCTCTCCCAGATCGTGCGAGACATATAGCACATCCTCAAAGGTCTCTTCAATTAGCTCAATTTCAGGGAACCGGCGCTTACTTACATTCGGATCATCCGAACAGATAACCTGAGTGGCAGTAGCAAACGTCATTAGCGGAACAGGGATGGAGTTTTGGCCACTAGATAAAAAGCCACGAACGGATACCTCTAGCTGGTCAATCAGTACGTCCTCATCTTCTAGTTTGGGATCATCACAAATACTTGGGAACAACTCAAATTGAAGCAATATTCCCGTAGCAGCACTCAAAAATTCTAATCGATACTTGTCGGCATTGTAATTATAATGTGCCTCTTCAAATTCATTAGTAGGATCGGGAAAAACCTCCGTATTGGTAAAAAAGTCTAAGTACACAGGCTCCTTAGCGAAGAAAACAAAGCTATTGCCGGAAGCATCTCTGTAAGTCAATTGTGAGCGATTAAGGTAAGGCATAAATTCCAGAGAGGAGGATTCAATCATCTGGAAACCTAAAAAGACAGGGCGTACATCTTCATCTTCAGGTAATGTTCGGTCTGTAGATGGCGTACAGCCTATGATAGCGAGTAGGAACAAGGCGAAAAAGGGTACAGCTAGTTTCATTTTTTAGCGTATAACGGTAAAACAACTTATTGGTTTTTAAGATACCATAAAATGCAAATTTTCTGACGCCTAGGTATACGTTTCTGCCACTAAATGACTTGCAATTGACGCTTCCTTTTGCTATATTGAATTAGACTTGTTCCGCCGGTCGCGAATGAGCGAAAGCGCAGCAAATTTTATTCTGAACAAGGCAAAAAACGCAGGCGATGCCTAAGCATCGGCGAGGCTTTTTAACGCAGTGCAGGATAAAATTTTGCCGCTTGCAGCCATT
>JBCCRH010000468.1:0-4393 GCA_039208045.1 Bacteroidota bacterium | reverse complement strand
CTTACATCCGTCGCTTCTCTTAGAGCACTGGAAGATTTTTTTAGCTTACTTCACAAAAAGCAGTATTTTAGGCCTACTTCTAAAAAGACGTTTTCCGATATGACATACGATAACTTTACGAATAAAGCTCAAGATGCGATCATCAAAGGGCAGAAAATTGCAGCAGGGCTTAACCAACAGCAAGTGGACACTTTTCACTTGGTCAAAGGGATTTTAGAAACAGATGAGCATGTGGCTTCTTTCTTACTCCAAAAGATGGAAGTGAACATGAGTAGTTTGAAGCAACGGCTGACGGCAGCTATCGATCGTTTTCCAGTGGTGAAAGGAGCAGAAAAGCAATACCTCACCCCTGATGCCAACAAAGCATTGAGTCGGGCTAAAAATATGTTGAAGGAATTTGGAGATGAATACATTTCTATAGAGCTGATGCTGTTGGGCATCGTTCAGGGGGGTGACCGATGTGCCAAGATGCTGAAGAAAGAGCTTGGAGCTACCGTAGATGGTCTGAAAGCGGCCATCCAAGAATTGCGGAAAGGGCAAAAGGTAACGGAGCAAAATGCAGAGGAGACCTACAACGCACTTTCCAAATTTGCCATCAATCTCAATGAACGAGCAGAAACGGGGCAGCTCGACCCCATCATTGGAAGAGATGAAGAGATTAGGCGAGTACTGCATATTCTCTCTCGCCGAAAGAAGAACAATCCAATTCTAATTGGTGAGCCTGGCGTGGGCAAGACCGCTATTGTAGAGGGAATCGCATGGCGTATTGTCAAACAAGATGTGCCTGAAAACTTACGGTCAAAGCGTATCTATGTATTAGACATTGCTGCATTGATCGCTGGGGCAAAATACAAAGGAGAGTTTGAGGAGCGCTTGAAGAGTGTCATTAAGGAGGTGACTTCATCAGGAGGAGAGATTATCCTCTTTATTGACGAGATACATACCTTAATTGGAGCTGGTGGGGGCAACGGAGCGATGGATGCTGCCAATATTCTTAAGCCTGCGCTTGCTCGTGGTGAGCTACGTACCATTGGGGCGACTACTTTGGATGAATACCAAAAATATTTTGAGAAGGATAAGGCACTGGTTCGTCGTTTTCAGACGGTACTGATCGAAGAGCCTAGTGTGGAGGATACGATTTCTATTCTGAGGGGCTTGCAAGAGCGCTATGAGGTGTACCATAAGATTGAGATTTTGGATGAAGCATTAGTTGCTGCTGCGGAGTTTTCTAATCGATACATTTCGGATCGGTATTTGCCAGATAAGGCCATTGACCTGATTGATGAAGCGGCTGCTAAGCTCCGCTTAGAGCTAGATTCCGTACCCGATGAGGTGGATGAGTGGGATCGTAAGGTGCGACAGTTGGAAATTGAGCGGGAAGCGATTAAGCGGGAAAAAGATTCTAAGAAACTAAAGTCTATTCATGAGCAGATTGCGAATGCTAAGGAAAAAAGAGACTCCATTCGAGCGTCGTGGCGCAATGAGAAAGAGGTAGTGGATACCGTGCAGAATATCAAGAAGAAGATAGAGGAGCTAGAGATGGAAGCGGAAAAAGCAGAGCGGGATAGTGACTTTGAGCGGGTGGCAAAGATTCGGTACGGTGAAATTCAGAATCAAGAAGCGATGCTAAAAGTAGCAGAGGAAAAGCTGGAAAAGCTACCCGATGAGCAACGCTTTACCAATGAAGAAGTGACGGCGAACGATATTGCAGAAGTAGTGGGGCGTTGGACGGGGATTCCCATCGCTAAGATGTTGCAGAGCGAGAAAGAAAAGCTGCTGCACTTAGAAGATGAAATCGGTCAGCGCCTGATTGGCCAGCGCGAGGCGGTGCGTGCCGTGTCGGATGCAGTGCGGCGAAGCCGAGCAGGCCTGCAAGATGAAGATCGGCCTATTGGCTCCTTTATTTTCTTGGGACCAACGGGGGTTGGTAAAACGGAGCTAGCTAAAACACTGGCGGAGGTTCTATTTGATGACGAAAAGGCGATTACTCGTATTGATATGAGTGAGTTCCAAGAGCGGCATGCTGTGAGTCGTTTAGTGGGTGCGCCTCCGGGCTATGTAGGGTACGACGAAGGGGGACAACTGACTGAGGCGGTACGTCGGAAGCCCTATTCGATCGTTTTACTAGATGAGATTGAAAAAGCGCATCCAGATACCTTTAACATTCTATTGCAGGTACTTGATGATGGGCGCTTGACGGACAATCGTGGGCGGGTAGCCAATTTTAAGAATACGATTATCATTATGACCTCTAATATGGGAGCTGCTACTATATTGGAGAATTTCGAAGATTTGGAAGCCGTAGGGGAGGAGCACCGAGCAGATATTTTGGCTACGACCAAAGAAGAAGTGTTCGAGCAGCTCAAGGAGAATTTACGCCCAGAATTTTTGAATCGGATTGATAATCAGATTATGTTCTTGCCATTGACGCGTGATGAAATCAAGCAAATTCTGAAGCTTTTAAGTAGGAAGGTCGATAAGATGCTAGCGCGCCAGGGGATTGTGATGAAAATGAGCGATGCAGCAATCGATTGGTTAGGTAATTTGGGCTATGACCCACAATTTGGGGCCCGCCCTATGAAGCGTGTTTTGCAGCGGCACTTGATCGATGAGCTATCTAAAGAATTGATTGCGGGTAAGTATGTGGCAGGCGATACGATCTATGTAGATCTGAAAAAAGACAAGCTCACCTTTGATACACAGCCATTTGATGGAGCCGCCATTCCTGAAAAGGTAATAGCAAATGGAGTGGAAGAAAAAGCCAAAGCAGCGGCAGCCGCTGAAGCAAAAGAAAAAGCCGAGGAAGCTGCGGCAAAGGCACGACGAGAACAATTGGAAGAGCTAGAAAAAGCTACCAAGGATGTAGAAGATGCGATAAAAGCAGTGAAGAAGAAGAAAGAAGAGTAGTGATTACTCTAAAAAAGAGCAGCAAGCGGGCTTGAAAAACAATAAACCCGCTCGCTGGTAATTTCCTCTTTATTCAAACAAATGATTAATAAGCAGTCCAATCGTAAAGCGGTGGTAAACTGCGTTTTTATTATCTTCTTGTGCCCAGTCCGTCTCACCAAAGGTGTAAAGGAAGTTAGCAACATCTCCATATCGCACGCCTGCATTTACCGCCATGGAATTATATCGGTAGCCAGGGCTTACCTGCACGGCGCCAGTAGCGAACGTACCGTAAGTATAAATCTGATAAGCAGGGGTATTTAGAATAAAGCCTGCACCAACTTGTGGGCCAAAGCCCGTTGATTTTCCAACATTTACTTCAGAACCTGGTCGAGCTGAGCTGATGTATTCGGGCACGTTCGTCTGTAGCTCCATACCCAAACTACTATATAGCCTGATACCGGTATTTGAGCCTTGTAAGAAGCCAACCTGAGGGTTAAAGAGAATAGAAAATTCTCCGCCCCAAAGCAATGGACGAAACGCTTCCGAATTAATTTCCCCTTCATTCACCATCGTATTGGATAGATCTCGGTCGAAGGAGGCCTGAACGTGCCATCTAGTTTCAAGGACAGCTTGGTAAGAAGGCACACTTCCCACCCTAAATACGGTGGCTTGAGGTGATATTTTCTCCCCATAGTACAGGATATTACTCCATTCTGCACCAAAGGCTAGCTCTATATCAAAGGCGGAACTAAATAAGGTGCCGAGCAGCCCGTCTGCATCGCCCACTCCTTCTGCATCGGTATTATCAAAGGCAGCGTCATAGACCTCTTCTAGTATATTTTGTCCTTGTCCCGATAAGCCTTGTAGGGAACCATCAAAGCGGTCGTCTCCTTCGCCGGTACCATCTAGGCTAATACTATCTTCAAAGATGGTCAGCAAGTTGCCAAAGCTATCTAAATTGTTAATCCAGATGTCATTGAATAGATCGTATTGACCGATTACCCCTAGCGAATCATCTACGTCAAAACTGCCGTTACTATCGAGGAGCACCGTGAGCGTATCGCGCCCAGCTCCCCAAGCGTCGAGCAAGGAGTCTACGTCCAGGTTAGCCATGTCGAAGAATTGGAAAAGGCTATCCGTAACCCCTTCAAATTCGAAATCATCAAAATCGATCTCGTTATTTAGAAGCTCTAAGTCTTCCATGAAATTGGAGCGTTGGGTGGAGTCGAGTTGTTCGAAGATCATGGATAAATCTACCCCCGTTTGTGCTGTGAGTTCTCTTGGACTGAAAGTCACTAGTAGTCCTAAGAGGATAAATAGTAGTACGTGTTTAATTGGGTTCATAATAATAGAATTTGTAATGTAAGAGGAAATTAATTATGTGATGTAATAAGTAATGTTAATGCATTAGAATGACAGTGCTAGCGCGGGCTAGCGTACTGTTCAATGGTAAGTTTTCTCTTTACTTTTGGTGTATTGATTAGAGTTTAACCGTCAGTAGGGG
>JBCCRH010000467.1:0-4398 GCA_039208045.1 Bacteroidota bacterium | reverse complement strand
GTACCGCCCGTTCCTTTGATGTAGCTGCCCTTGGCACGCACATTGTGAATGCTCAACCCAATTCCCCCAGCAGACTGCGAAATACGCGCACAACGAGAAAGGGTCTCGAAAATGCCTGAGATACTATCCTCCGTCATCGATAATAAGAAACAAGAAGACAGCTGTGGCTTTGGCGTACCAGCATTAAATAAAGTAGGTGTGGCATGAATAAACCACTTCTCCGACATCAAGTTGTAAGTCTCTACAGCTGATTCAATATCTTCGCCGTGGATACCCACTGCCGCCCGCATCAGCATATGCTGTGGGCGCTCTACTACAGCACCATTCATGCGTAGCAAATAAGAACGCTCCAAGGTTTTGAAACCAAAGAAATCAAAGTTGTAATCGCGATCATAAATGATGGCAGAGTCCAACTGATTCTTGTGCTTCATCACAATTTTATACGTGTCCTCGCCGATCAAGCCTGCCTTCTCCCCCGTCTTGGGATCCACATAGTTGTACAGGGCCTTGACTGTTTTTGAAAACGACTTATTGGTATTCTTGTGAAGGTTAGAAATCGAAATACGAGCTGCTAATAGCGCATAATCGGGGTGGGTAGTGGCCATGGTAGCGGCCGTTTCCGCAGCCAGATTATCTAGCTCCGTGGTAGTCACCCCATCATAGAGTCCTTGAATGACTTTACGTGCGATTTCAATGTGATTGACATATTGGGTATTGAGGCCATAGCACAATTTCTTGACCCGAGCGGTAATTTTATCAAAGCTCACATCCTCTCTTCTGCCCGTTCTTTTTATTACTTGCATGGATGGTGGATTTTTTAGGTTGGTTTGTTAGTTAAGTTGTTTAGTATGCTAGTTTATCCTTGACTAGAAATCCTCATCCAGCGAGAATACTTGCTTTTCACGGTCAGCCATTACCCCTGATTTTTGGTAATCACCTACCCGCTTTTCAAAGAAATTCGTCTTGCCTTGCAAGGAAATCATATCCATCCATGGGAATGGGTTCTCCACATTATAAATCTTGGGTCTACCGAGTGCGACCAGCAAACGATCAGCAACAAACTCAATGTACTGGCACATCAAATCGGCATTCATACCGATAAGATTTACCGGTAGTGCATCTGAAACAAATTCTTTTTCTATAGATACCGCATCCTGAATAATCGTCTCTATTGTTCCTTCCGGTAGCTTATTGGTGATGTGGTCATTGTACAACAAACAAGCAAAATCACAATGCATGCCCTCATCTCTGGAAATAAGCTCATTAGAAAAAGATAAGCCCGGCATCAACCCCCGCTTTTTCAACCAGAAGATCGAACAGAAAGAGCCAGAAAAGAAAATACCTTCCACCGCTGCAAAAGCAATCAAACGCTCAGCAAACGAACCATTCTCAATCCAACGCAATGCCCAATTTGCCTTCTTTTGCACACATTCTAAATGCTCGATCGCATTAAATAAGTAATCCTTTTCTTTTGGGTCATTGATATAGGTATCGATCAAAAGAGAGTACGTTTCTGAATGAATATTCTCCATCATGATCTGGAAACCATAGAAAAACTTCGCTTCTGTATACTGCACTTCCGCTACAAAATTTTCCGCCAGATTCTCGTTTACAATACCATCGCTCGCCGCAAAAAAGGCTAAGACATGCTTAACGAAGTGGCGCTCATCATCATTCAACTTCTGATGCCAATCTGTTAAATCTGCCGATAAATCAATTTCCTCAGCTGTCCAAAAGCTCGCTTCTGACTTCTTATAAAAGGCCCAAATATCGTCATGCTGAATGGGGAACAGCACAAAGCGGTTTGGATTGTCTTGTAATATTGGCTCTACCATCTGTGTCATCATCTACAAAATTTTATTATTTGAATTAACATATATATTTATGTACAGGTACAGTCTATAAATCCTTTCCTTAGTCATTAAGGAAAGGACACATGAGACTAGATCCTATATATTACTGCTGTTTTGAGTGCTTACTAGAAGGGATAAAATGGTTATCTCTCTGGCAACACTAAAATATAAAAAAGGTACTCACTAGACACTCAAAGTTATTAACACCATGTTGATAAGTTATCTAAAACACTGATAATCAATAACTATATAATGTTAGTTAAGTTATCCACAATGTTGATAACTTTCTGTTAATAACTTAACGACCAGTTAACCTAGCCCATTGAAGTAGACTATCCATGATATGTAAGTCTTGGATAATCAGTAAAAAGTACGTTTGGGAGTACCTAGAACAATCGTTTTCTCTGAAAATACCAGGCTAGTAATAAACTTAAGAGCAGAGAAGTGATAATAATAAAGAAGACGGAATAGGGAGAGTTAGAAAAAGGCAACTGCACATTCATACCGTAAAAACTGGCAATCAAGGTGGGTACCATGAGGATGATGGTGATCAGCGTCAAGCGGCGAATGGTGATATTGAGGTTATTGGAGATGATGGAGCCATAGGCGTCCATAGTACCATTTAGGATATTGGTATAAATATTGGACATTTCTAACGCCTGGCTATTATCGATAATAATATCCTCAAACAGGTCTGCTTTATCTTCATCCTTTCCGATGCGCAAAAAATCAGTGCGCTTCATCTTCATTTTGAGCAATTCGTTGGCACTTAGAGAACTTACGAAGTAGACCAAGCTTTTTTCAATACTCAGGAGTTGTTTGAGTTCTTTATTTCGACTAGAGTCGTACAGTTCTTTTTCAATCTGGTTGCGCTGCAGATTGAGTTTTTTAAGGCAAGTCAAGAAGCGATAAACATTTTGCTCCAAGATTTGAAGCACGAACTGCCCTTCATCCGCAGGATCAAAATACTTGACCTTACTATCTAGAAAGAGCTGTAGCACAGGATTCTCGTAAGAAGTAATGGTGATGACATGCTCGGCAGTAAGAATGATCCCAATGGGAACAGTAATATAAGTGGCATCATTAGCTGCTTCTGCAACATTTAATATCGGTGTATTCAGAACGATCAGGCGTACCTCTTCCTCTCGCTCATAGCGCGAACGCTCGTCGATGTCTAGCGAATCCGTCAAGAAATCTAATGGAAAATCGAATTGATTGGCCACTTCTTCGAGCTCTTCATGGGTAAACGGGGGCGAAATATTTACCCAGCAAGATACTTCCGGCTCTTCCAGCTCCCTCAGGCGTCCCTCTACTTTTGCGTAATACCGGATCATAGCTGTTGGTTTACGGTCTCACAATGGCCTTTTTTCGGCAGCAGCAAACTTACGATTTCTCACTTGCTAATGCAACTGTTAGGGCGTGTTAGGCTTTTTTCCTCAAAGCTTGGCCCGCGCTCAGTATTCGCCTGAGGCAAACCGCATGGCCCGCGCCTAGTGGATTTGCAATCCGCGTGGAGCTAGAAGCTTTTACGAGTCGGCAGCGGCCGCTGCAACTGCTGAATAAAATACTCATAGATAGGCAAATCCGTCGTTTTCCCATTCCCCCAAGCTGGCCGATAGCCACTACTTATTCGGTAATAATCAGCTACAATATCGGCCTGTTGTTCTAGATTAAAATCCCCTAAGCTTTGGCCTCGCTCTTTAGCCTCTTGCAATGCCCCAACGCCCCCATAATTGTAGCCTGCTGCGGAAAGCATGCCTGCAATAGCCCTAGGCATATATACCATACCGATCTGCTGATACTGCCACACATGCACTAGCTCGTGTATCAGCAAACTATTATTCATATTCCCCCAGCTATTGACGGTATTAAAGCTAACATAGCACACTTGTTTTTGCCACGGTCCCAGCGTAGCCAACTGGTCAATGCGTACACGGCGGTAGTTAATGGTGTCGCCAAAAACTTGTCGAGCCAGTTGCAGCTCCCAGTCTTTGAGCGACCGAGTGTTGAGTTTTACCCAATCGCAAAGCGTCTCGTACCATTCACCTATGCCCAGTAAATCTAGCGTATACAACACCAGCTCTATCCACCAAAACCCCATTTGCGCCAGCATCTCTATCGGGTTACTAGGCTTTCGCAACCGAAATTCAATCCAGTATATACCGTGTATAAAATGATCAATTAAGCGTAATAATCGCCTAGGAATGAGGCGGATACCATCAAAAACTCGCCAAAGCGTCGCCAGCAGCTTATACATGAAGTGGTACAAGATGCGCGGAATACTCCAATCGGCAAATAAGGTCTGGCTCAGACGCGACATGGGGGTAGCTTGTTATTCAGAAATATACATATTTTACAGCGAAAATGTAGTGGCTTTGTGCCCAAAACGTTCTATATTTCTTAGTAGACTTGTTTCGCCGGTCACTAAATGGCTGCAAGCGGCAAAATTTTATCCTGCACTGCGTTAAAAAGCCTCGCCGATGCTTAGGCATCGCCTGCGTTTTTTGCCTTGTTCAGAATAAAATTTGCTGCGCTTTCGCTCATT
>JBCCRH010000466.1:0-4407 GCA_039208045.1 Bacteroidota bacterium | reverse complement strand
GGCGGGTTTCTCATCATCATATTCTGAGTTATCATCACCCATCCAAAACCGCCCTTTGGGTATTGGTACCATCTGGAAGGAGTAGCCATTAGCGGTATAGGTGCATAGGCGGCGCTTTAGGGTGGGGGATTCTGTGTAGAGGGTAGCGAGCATGGTGGTTTTAGGGTAAAGATAGGGATTCTTGTCTATACGTTGTGGGGTGCTTTTCGTATATTAGGGCAAACGCACCAAATGTTTTTTGCCCATACCATTTGAATTTTATAGCTAAAAACTCATTCATTCAATAAGGAACTCACCCGCCGCCAACTCACTAACTGACCATAATCCGCCGCCCAGTCTTGATCGCCACCGTAGATGACTGTTGGGGTCTCAATGGGGATGGGACTGAGTTCTGTAAACCAAGCAAGATGCTTGAAAAAATCATTGCTATACGTGCTTCCCGATTTGATCTCGATGGGGCGGATAGCGGTGCCTAGGTCTACCAGTAAGTCAATTTCCCGTTGGTTGCTATCTCGCCAGTAATAAAATGGAGGTCGATCACCGGCATTATAGTACGCTTTCGCTAATTCGGTGACTACCCAATTTTCAAATAGGGCTCCTCTTTGGTAGTAATTCTGTAAGGCTGCTGCCGACCGAATGCGGAGCAGGGCACAAGCTAAGCCAGTATCGTAAAAATAGAGCCGTGGACTTTTTACCAATCGCTTCTTAAAATTCCGGTAGTAGGGGTGGACGCGGTAAATGATATACGAAGCTTCCAGGATGGATAACCAATTTCCCACCGTCGTATGACTGACTCCAGCAGCAGCGGCTAGTGCATTTCGATTCAATTCCTGACCCGCAAAGGTAGCACAGACTGCAAGAAATTGATTGAAGACATTCAAATTACCCACATTGCGGATCAATCGAACATCACGTTGAACGTACGTTTCGATATAGCTCTGATAAAAAGCATTAACGTCTACTTGGCGATCGTAAATTCGTGGATAGCCACCGCTCCATATCAGCTCATTGATATTCAGATGGTGGTAGTTAGCTGAACTAAGTTCGGTGTAGCTCAATGGCAACAGATAAAACAGCGCTACCCGACCAGCGAGGGTCTGGCTGACGCCTTCCATCATCAAATAGTTCTGGCTTCCACTAAGGATAAACAGACTATCGCGATCTTCATCCACAATACCCTGAATGTAGGATAGGAGCACAGGTAACCGTTGCACCTCATCCAGTATCAAGCGATGCCCATATTGGTGAAATAGCGCGTTAGGATCAGCCGCTAACTGTTGCCGAGTAGCTGGATGCTCAAGGGATAGGTAAGGCAAGTCGGGAAAGTACTCCCGAATAAGCGTCGTCTTCCCACTCTGTCGCGGCCCCGTAATCATGATGACGGAGTATTTCCCAATTTGATCGCGGATGGCCGGTGCTATTTGGCGAGTAATCATATGCAAATTTAAAAGTAAAAAGTGAATCTGCATAAATATTTATGCAGATTCACTTTTTACTAGGCTGCTCGCCTGAGGCGACCGCTCTTGGTGAGTACTTGGTTCATTATAGACAGTTTGTCCTTCCAGGACAATATTATAAGTAAGGTATATACTCCCGTTAAGCTGTTGTCCTGGAAGGACAAACTGCCTTTAACTTAATAGTCAACGCCCTGATCTGCCCCCATAGGTGGGCAAGCTTCAATTGTAGCAGGAGATTACTTTGCTGTCCACTAAGGCAATGTATGCATTTATGGCCTACTTTCTACAGCCTCCTTTTTCAAAAAAATTCACTTCGTGGAGAAAAAGGGCAAGTCAGAATTCAAAAATCTTGGGTTGGTGAACTATAGACCCTTCAACATTCATTCATCTAGCTTGCTAAGTTCTATCAATCCTCTTCTTCATAATAGTAAGAATAGTCAATACCTTTCATATACAGTTCGCGATTGTGGATATCATTAGTCATGGCATATTGTAAATTGGCTTTCAATACACTGGTATCCACCGTGCTGATAATCATAGCATTCATATACTGCGCTTTACTGATTTTACTCCAATCCACGCAGGTTCCCAATCGTTTTTTTAGGATTAAATCGAGCCATATACGGGTGGCCCTTCCATTGCCGTCCATAAAGGGGTGGGCGATATTCATGGCCACATATTTATCTACGATGTTGTCTAAGGTGTTTTCAGGCATTTCATCAATCTGGCTCAATTTATTTTCGAGCTGCTGGATGCTAGTAAATCGGTAGCCCCCTTTAGAAATATTTTTTTGCCTGATTTGCCCCGCAAAATCATAAAGTCCACCAAACAGATAGGCATGTATCTGTTGCAATCCTTTAGTAGTGCCCACTTCTATATTTTCAATAAAAGAACTTTCGAATAGGGCATAGGCTTTGGTTTTACTCTTGCCGTCAATAGATTCCGAACTATAAGTAAACCATTCAATGAAGCGGTTGGCCTTTTTGCTAGGGAACTCTTTGCCCAAAGCAATAATGCCCTCATAGTCGAGCATATCGGACAGCCGCCTTTTACCATCGGGAGCGAGCAGTTTCAACTGGGTAGTGACACTAACCACTTGACTGTTCTCCCTCTTCAGTTTGGCTTTCAGGTACTTCCAATAATTACGATTCTTATTATAGTCGCTTTGATCACGGAGTACCGCGACCATATCCAAAACAGAAAACCACCATTTGGCATTTTCGTCATCCCAAACAGCCCTAACCTCTCGGTCATCGAAAAAACGGATAGATACTTTGGTGTTAGCGCTCATAGCCAAGCTATTAATTATGGTTTCCAAAGGTAGCCATTTGATCCCTTCTATTCCATCAATAATGCTCCAGCAAAAACTGCACATACTCCTCAATCCTTCCCATCAGAAAGTAGGGCAGATTCATGAGGTAGTAGTCTTTGCCTCCCGGCGTAGTGTGTTGTTCTACCGAAAACGTATTGCGCAGGAAGCGCACCGCATACGGATGAGGGCTACGCTCCACAAATTGGTGCAGCGAGCGGAGGCGGCCCTGCGGGCCTGATTTGATTTCTACGGGGATGACGGTACTGCCATATTGGTACAATAAATCCACTTCTGCATTACTGCTTCCTTTTTGGCGTACCCAGAAGCGGGGGGTATAGTCTTTTTGTACGAAGCGCGCGGCAAATTCCTGCATCAGATGGTGTTCTACTAGGCGACCGTTGAACAGCCCCTGTAGGTCGGTCACATCGATCAGTTCCGCTTGGACGTCTAAGGCGTGGATCAACAAACCGGTATCCAGGAATTGAAGTTTGGGACTCTTTTTAAAGTCTGGAACAATGGGAATTTCTACTTTGGTGCTCGGGTACAGCAAGCGCACAATCCGAGCTTGAGCCAGTAAGCGAAGGGCTTCTCCTACCTCGCGCGAGCCATAGTTGGATTCACCAAAGTGGCGGAACGTAATGCGGCCCGATTGAAAAGGAGCAGCCTCCAAAACGAAGCGTAACAAATTGCGTTGGGCCCTATCTTTGGCGTATTTTTCTGAGTCATCCAGATAAGAAGCCCAGATTGCATCATAAACTTCAGGTAGCCCGCCCATGCTATTCTCCTCTACTAGCCGCTGTACGGCCTCTGGCATTCCTCCCACGATGAGGTAGTCGTGATAAGCGTCAAAAAGCGCCTCAGTAGCAGTAGGAGCTAGGGGCGTGCTTTGGTAATGCTGTAGCAAAAAGTCTTCGCCTCGCCATTGCAAGAATTCAGCGAAAGTAAGCGGGTGTAGGTAGTAAAATTGCACCCTCCCCACCGGGAAGCTCTTCACGTCTCCCAACGCAAATTCCAGCAGCGAACCAGCCGCAATGACGTACAAATCGGGGCGTTCCTCATAAAAGTAACGCAGCAGCCAGATAGCGCGCGGGCTATTTTGGATCTCATCGATAAATAGTAACGTTCTGGCTGGAAAATGCTCCACCCGTCGTTCGATTTTCAGCACTTCCAACAACGTATCGACGGACGTAGTAGTTTCAAACAATTGGAGGGTAGCGCTATCTCGTTCTAGATTCACTTCCAAAAACAAGTCGAATTGCTCGCCAAAGCGGCGTACCAACGTAGACTTCCCCACTTGCCGCGCTCCTCGGAGCACCAGTGGTTTACGATAGGCACTCTGAGCCCAATTTTCTAGGTAGTGATCGGCTGTTCGTTCGTAAATCATATTTCCATAACCCTATTTCTGTGTAAGATTCTGCACAAAATAGGGGTTATTTGTGCAAATTTATGTATAGAATGAGGGTTATTTTGATTTTGTCAGGCTGCTCGCCTCAGGCGAGCGCTCTTGGTGAGTACTGGGTTAATTAATCGGGATGGGTAGGCGGCCAATGCCGCCATCCCCCCCACACCACCGGGCATACGCTTTAACGTACCACGGCGGTTTCTTCTAACAGTTAACCACGTTGAATAGCGGATAGG
>JBCCRH010000465.1:0-4420 GCA_039208045.1 Bacteroidota bacterium | reverse complement strand
TATTTTGGAGAAAAAGGAGGGATACTACCCGCTTTTGGAGCCTTTACAGGGATGGCCTATATTCAACCGAAAGAGGGAGAACAAGTGTTTGTGATTGTGGAGGATTCGGTTATTGGACTGTGATAAACTTCGCGGATTGCAAATCCGCTGAGCGCGTGCTATGCTTCAATACCACTTTTTTAGTGCTTTAATAAACTCATTTTGCTGGTCGATGAATACACTATGAGAACAGTTTTCGAGATACAGTAGGTTGGCCTCTCCAATAATGGTTCCTAGTTCTTCAACTTGACTCCTCCCATAAAGCCCATCTTCTTGTCCGTATAGCGCATATATCTTTTTATTGGCTGCTATCAGCTTTTTCAAGTCTTCCTTTATGGATATGGTTGTGTACTGCTCATTTTCCCAGAACTTCTGGGGCGCAGTGAATTCCATTTTACTGGCGTATTTCTTTAGCTCTTCATCTGCCCCAAATGCAGCATACAATTCAACTGCCTTTGCATTAGGACGCTTTGTGGAATAGAACCCATTTTGCATAGCGTGCATAAAACAATAAGAACTATACTGTAGGCTAGTACTATCCATCTTTTCGAGCATACTGATGTAGTTCAGGTTAATTTTATCATCCTGTTTTAGGTATATCTCTTTGGATTGAGCAATGATATTTTGGAAGGTTTCTGGCATAGAGATGGGCGCTCCAACGAGGAATAGGGCGTTTACCTTATCCGGATTTTGCTGCGTATAGTATGTCGCTACCAAGCCTCCAAAGCTATGGCCAATCAGGCTAACAGCATTTAAATTATGTACCTTCAAAATGGCATTTATATCCTCAAAAGTCTGCTGAAAGTTATAAGCGGCTGGTACCTTTTCATTTCTCCCCTCCCCTCTCCGGTCATAGGATAAGACAAAAAATCCGTTTGCTGCTAAGGCGGGAGCAGTCGTCTTTTCAAAAATTACACTATTGTATCCTGGTCCCCCATGCAGGAAAAGGATGGGCTCATCCGTGGATTCCCCGAATGTTTGAATCGCAAGCTCAGTTGATTGTGCGCTGCTTGAATGGATGATTGATAAGCTTAGAAATAGTAGTAATACCTTTTTCATCTGTTTTCTTACTTAAAATTTGTTTTCCAATTCTACTGAATCGAGCGATCACTGTACTAGCTAGTGAGTCACTCTACTGGTTTAGAGTATGTTTCTTCTCGTCTATTACAGTTTATTGGAAATAAATTTTGTGTGACCGGTAGCGTCTACTGAAGAATTCTGATCGTCTATACCTCGCGGATTGCAAATCCGCTGAGCGCGTGCTAGGCTTCTTTTTTCATAAATCCTAGCCCGCACTAAGTGGATTTGCAATCCACTTAGGTACTATCCCCTCTTCGCCTGCACCACATGCGCCAGATGGTGATTACCATGCCAGGCATAAATCCCCGTAGCAACTTTAATAGGCACGAGTTCTTCATCCGCAGGATGGTAATAAGAACGCTCTAACTGCTCGGCACTCATTTCCTTCAAGGTATCTACCCAGCGCTGGTGCAGGGCAGTCAGCAGTTGTAAGGACACCCCAATATCGCCATGCTGAGCCTCTGGAATAAGGGCCCAAGCTTTTTCGTCGTACGGGCGAATAGTCGGTGTTTCCTCTGTTAGTGCTAGTTTGAAGCGAATATAGGCATTCATATGGCTATCTGCTACATGATGCACGACTTGGCGGATCGTCCAGCCGCCGGGGCGGTAGAGAGTGCTGAGTTGAGCGTCGTCTAAATGAGCTACTTCTTTTGCCAGCTTGGCGGGGAACTGGGCGATTTGGTCAACCCACATGCTTAGTTGCTCTTCGGTGATAAGAGTAGGTTGTTTGAATTTGCCGATGGGATAGGATAAATTGGGTGCTTTCATAGTGTATAGCTTTAACACTCAGCCACGCCGAGTGGGATATGTACCGCTAGGCCACCAAGTGACGTTTCTTTATACTTTGTATTCATATCTTGCGCGGTTTGCCACATGGTTTTCACCACATCGTCCAGCGTCACCTTCGCTTTGGTCGGATCGCTTTCTAGTGCAATGTTAGACGCAGTGATGGCCTTTACAGCACCCATCGAATTACGCTCAATACACGGTACCTGCACTAGTCCTCCAACAGGGTCGCAGGTCAAGCCTAAATGGTGTTCCATAGCAATTTCTGCGGCCATCAATGCTTGCCGGATGGTTCCACCTAGTCCTTCGGTGAGTGCTGCGGCAGCCATAGCGGAGGAGACACCTATTTCTGCTTGACAGCCTCCCATCGCGGCGGAAATGGTAGCGCCTTTCTTAAAGATACTGCCTACTTCACCAGCCACCAGTAAAAATTTCACGATGTCATCCTCCGTAACTTCCTTACCAGAGAAGCAAATATAGTAAAACAAGACGGCTGGGATCACCCCAGCTGCACCATTAGTGGGAGCCGTCACAATGCGCCCAAAGCTGGCATTTTCTTCATTAACTGCCATGGCAAAACAACCAATCCATTTGACAATAGTCGAAAAATTATTCGGTCGCCTTTTGATAACATCCGTCCATTCTTCGATCGTGTGATAATCAGCGCTTGACCCCATCAGCTTTTTGTGCAGCCGAGCAGCCCGGCGATTGACATTCAAGCCACCAGGGAGTACGCCATGTGTATGGCAGCCTTTGTACATACAAGTACGCATCACGTCCCAGATGCGTAGTAGTCCTGATTTCACCTGGGAAGCTTTGCGCCAAGTACGTTCGTTTTGGAGCACAATTTCCCAAATACTACAGCCCTCATCGATACAATGATCCAGTAGATCTTTTGCTGTTTCTATGGGGTGTGGCAAGTGGTGTAGCATCAACTCACTCTCCTCCCCTTCTTTCACTACGAAGCCCCCACCTACCGAGTAAAAAGTAGCTTGGTGCAGCAGTTGGCCACTTTCGTGAAAAGCTGTGATACGCATACCGTTAGCATGGAATGGTAAAGCTTCGGAGAAGTGGAACAGTAGGTGATGTTCGTGCTGAAAGGGTACCGTCAAGCTGCCTGCCAGTGGCAATTGTTGAGTCGACTGGATGATGTTGGGTAAATGCTCCACTTCTTCCACCGCCACCGTCTCGGGGTCGGTACCACAGAGTCCCATCAGTATGGCAATGTCCGTGCCGTGGCCTTTTCCAGTAAGGGCGAGTGACCCGTAAAGTTCTACCAATAATTGCTGAGTGGTTTGGAGGCATTCTTTTGCGCGAAGCTCTTGCACAAATCGCTGTGCAGCCCGCCAAGGGCCCAAGGTGTGGGAGCTAGAAGGACCAATACCGATTTTGAGCATGTCAAAAACACTAATCCGTTCCATGTTTTAGGTTTGTTTTGGTTATGAGCTGCGTAAAATTAGAGCATTTTTTAGGATTTTCTTAAAATAAAAAGCCCTCGAATAATCCTTAGACTATTCGGGGGCGGTAGAACAATACCAGTTGGATTTTAGGGCAAATCAAACGAGTTTACTGGTATGGCCATGTATTTCGATTATGCTGTAATTTCTTCTAATGCAGGTGCAGCAGGAAAATCCACTGGTACTTGTGTGGCACCGTGAATAAAGTTGCTGATCACTTTGTCGCCGATGGCCACTACAATGTCTACTAAGTTCGCTTCGTTGTATCCGGCTTCAAATAATTGGTCGAGTGCTTCTGGGGAGGGCTTACTACGGTTGATGGTAATGTCTTGGGTGAATCTAGCTAAGGCATCTAATTTGGCATCAAATGAAGCAGCACCACTACGGATTTCAAGGATTTGGGCATCGGTGAAACCGTTCATTTTTCCGATAGCAGTATGTGCGGCTAGGCAATAGGAGCATTCGTTGATCTGACTCACGACTAAGTTGACGACTTCTTTTTCTTTGGTTTTTAGGGTCGATTTACGGCCTTGGAAACCTAAGTAATCTTCCAATGCAGTGTCGTTGTAGGCATAGGCGGCGTAAAGGTTAGGCACAAAGCCTAGTTTTTTCTGTAGGTTGTCAAAAATGGCTTGATTGTTGGCTGAAACTTGGTCGCGAGTTGGAACTTGGAAAGCTCTCATGTTTGTACTATTTTTTGTATTAGATAATGTTGATGAATAATTACAGTACAAAGATGTAGGCTTTTGGCAGGGAGTCGGTAGGCTATTTTTCCCGCGAACTAGTCCTTTTTTCCCGAGTACGTCCCCCGAGCAGAGTCGAAGGGGCGTACTCGGCCTTATTCTTAAGCATTCTCTATTAACCGATCAGCATACTGCTTGCGCAGCTTTTGCACTTTTGGGGTAATCACCACACGGCAGTAGCCTGCTCTACTATTTTGGTTGTAGTAATTCTGGTGGTACTCCTCTGCTGGGTAGAATATATCTAATGGCGAAAGCTCGGTTACAATGGGAGAAGGGAATTCTCCTTTTAGCTCTTCCAATACCTGCTGTGCCGTT
>JBCCRH010000464.1:0-4425 GCA_039208045.1 Bacteroidota bacterium | reverse complement strand
TCGCCCCCTGCTTGTCCAAAAGAACTCATATCTTCACCAGCCATTACGGTCAAAAACATGGGTTTGATACGGTCGAGGAACATCATGGGCAAGCCCATTTTTTCGAAATGACTATTCACCTTTGTGTAATCTTCTTCCGATAGTAAATCCTTCAAGGTCTTATTATCATTCATAAAAGACTGCATCATCAGCGGCATTAGGTTAGACATATCCATCATGTCTTCCATATTGATCTCAAAAGTGACCAACTTGGCTTTATTGATTGACTCTTTTGTTTTGTCCGTCAAGACAAAGTCGGACTTATTAATCATGTGGATCGTGCCAAAAAGGTAAGAAGGAGTACTTAAGTCTTTACCAGAAATCTCCCAAAGCAAAGAGTTTTCTACCTCTTGTGGAGCAGTAGGAGTGCTCACCGTTTTTTTTGCGGTATTACAAGCAGAGAATAGGACGCCAACGAGTAAGGCCCAAAACAAGTTTTTCATATCGTATTAAAGTTTAAAATGGTAATTAATGCCAAAGCTGCAAAATTGCAGCATCGAAGCGTTTTGGCGTGTGCGGATAGGATAAATATCGGAAAAGCAACAGCTACTTTGATTAAAAGGTTTAGAAGAGGTAGCTACGGCTAGTGCATTTTATCGAAGTCTTCGATGATACTCAAAATTACATAGATGTCCTCAAAAAATTCTCGAACTAGCTCAAAACTTAGATTGGATTTAAAAATATTGGGCTCTAATATATTGCGTGGCTCCGTAATAGCGGTATAAATATCTTTACCAATCACCGAAATATACACTTCTTTACCAGTCTGCTCGCAGTAATTGACTAGTGCTTGTTGCATAGGCTCCGAAAGAATACCCGCCACATAGGTGTGTTCGGTGGCATAGGTTATAAACCGTTCCCGGAAGGCATTATTTAAAATCTCATGGTCTACATTTTTGGCTCCACTCCAGGTAAATGCCTTGATGGATCGAGTTAAGAACTGGCGATATTCACGAGGCCAAATTGCTACCTCACCACGGAGGTCTTCACTAAAGACAGCATGCAAAAAAACACCTTTAAAGACGTAATCCATCTGGTTGCGCACCGGCGACATCTCTCGTACAAACAACTCGCAAAGTTCAAAGTCCAGCGAGCCAATCTTCCCTTCAATATAATCCTCTCCCTTAAAATAGGAAGCTGAAGTTTTAAATAAGCGACTCGCAAAAAACTGCTGCTTGGTGATCGATCGCTTGCTGTCGTACTTCAGCGTGCCATAATTGATACTATCATCAATAAAATCTAAAATCAGATTCATGATGTTTGGCTTAAAGGTCTGTACAAACTGACGAATACGGTACAGCAAGTAGGCAATATAGAAACCAATTGGGATCATCATAAATAGCGTAATGGCTAAGATGCCCACATAGAGTTCGAACGCTAGCAAAGCCAGTACGAGTACTGTAGAGAAGAACAAAAGTCGCAGCAAGCGCAGGCGCTTGCGTTCCAGCCGCAGTAACTCCGGATGAATGGTGTGGTTATAATAAATTCGAAAGTCCTCCAGTCGCTTCATAGCTATTTGGCACTTTACTGAAAGGTACAAAACATTTTTTGGGTGTAAAATAGGTAAGCCTAACCAACCGCTGTCATTTTTGAGTGGTCTTTTAGTACGTTATTAGTGAGAGTCTTACAATATTGGTACGTTCTGGAAAAGGGGGTGCCAATATTTTTTGTTGCCCACCTTCTAAAAAAAGCATAATTTTGCATCCTTATGAGAAAAATGCGATTTACCTTATTAGCCTTAAGTCTGATTGCAATTCTGTTCAGTTCTTGCCGAAGTGAATTTGAGCGTATCCGATCCAGTGGAGATATTAATCAGCTATACTCAAAAGCATTAGAGTATTATGAAGCAGAAGAGTATGACCGAGCACAGACCCTATTCGAATTGGTCATTGGGGCATACAGGGGCCGAAAAGAGGCAGAAGAGATTTACTTTAAGTATGCTTATACCTTCTACAATACCGGGCGGTATATCTTAGCAGCGTACTATTTCAAAAATTTCTCTAATACCTACACTACCAGCGATTACCGAGAAGAAGCTGATTTCATGCATGCTGAGTGCTATTACCAGCTTTCGCCCAGCTATCGCTTAGACCAATCTTCTTCGCAAAAAGCAATTGATGCTTTTCAATTGTTTGTCAATACTTATCCACAAAGTGATCGGGTAGCGACCTGCAATAAAATGATGGATGAGTTGCGAGCAAAGCTGGAGAAAAAAGCGTTCTCAGTGGCAGAGCTTTATTTTGACTTGCGTCAATACCAGTCGGCTATGCATGAGTATGAGAATGTCCTCAAGGATTTTCCAGAGACAAGAGACACGGAGCGTATTCGCTACATGATCATACGCGCAGGATATGAACTGGCAAAAAATAGTGTGGTAGACAAACAAGAAGAACGATATAGAGAGGTAACTAAATTGTCAGAAGAGTTTATCTCCCGCTACAATAGTAGTACCTTTGTAGAAGAGGTAAGAGATTATTTAGAAGAATCCAAGATACAATTAAATAAAGTAACGAATGTCGGATATCAAAACCAAGGTGCAAGGAATCGATCCTAACACTCGTGCCCACAACATTAGTGCTATTGTGAAAGATACCACTAATATTTACGAATCACTTGCTGTCATTGCCAAGCGCTCTCGCCAGTTGTCTGTTGATTTGAAGCACGAGCTACACCAAAAGTTAGAGGAGTTTGCGATTTCTTCAGATACTATTGAAGAGATCAATGAGAACAAAGAGCAGATTGAAATTTCAAAATTTTACGAGCGTCTTCCCAATCCTACCGTAATTGCGATGGAAGAATTTTTGGAAGATGAAATCTATTGGCGCTACAACGATAAAAAGCGTAAAATGTAGGTTAGACGCGGTTTTGGCGTATGAGTCAATTACATGGAAAGCACATACTGCTGGGTATTAGCGGCAGTATTGCCGCCTACAAAGCTGCATTTTTAGTCAGGCTCCTGGTCAAAGCAGGGGCTGACGTAAAAGTGCTCATGACCCCTTCAGCAGCGGGGTTTATTACTCCACTTACCCTTTCCACACTTTCTAAAAATCCAGTTTTACAGGACGTAAGCAACGAAGAAAGTTGGAACAACCACGTTGAGTTAGGCCTCTGGGCCGATGCCATGCTTATTGCGCCAGCTACTGCCAATACCCTTGCCAAAATGGCGAATGGTATTTGTGATAATATGCTGAGCGCCGTCTATCTTTCTGCGCGCTGTCCTGTCTTTTTTGCCCCTGCAATGGATTTAGATATGTGGAAGCATCCTTCTACACAAGCTAATGTAGCGCGTATGCTTTCTTATGGTGACCATCTTATTCCAGTAGAGCATGGTGAATTGGCCAGTGGCTTGGTCGGGCCTGGCCGCATGGCAGAGCCGGAGCATATTGTTTCTTTTCTGGAGCAATATTTTGAGCAATCACAATTATTAGAGGGGCAGCATATTGTCATCACCGCTGGGCCAACCTATGAGCCAATAGACCCCGTTCGTTTCATCGGCAATCGTTCTTCGGGTAAAATGGGGGTAGCACTAGCTGAAGCTGCTGCCCAGTGGGGCGCAACAGTGGATTTGGTCTTAGGGCCTTCGGCACTACGGCCAACGCACCCTTCCATCCATTTACGCCAAGTGGAAACAGCACAAGAAATGTTCGAGGCAGCTAAGGGGTGTTTCGAAAAGGCGAGTATTGGTATTTTAGCGGCAGCGGTATCCGACTACCGGCCTGCCCAAGTAGCAGCACAAAAGATCAAAAAGTCTGATGGGCAACCTGAACTGGTCTTAGTAGAAAATCCAGATATTGCAGCTCATCTAGGGAAAAACAAGCGCGCGGATCAACTTCTCATTGGCTTCGCCTTAGAAACGAATAACGAACTGCGAAACGCCCACAAAAAGTTAGCAAAAAAGAACTTTGACTTTATTGTTTTAAATTCGCTGAAGCACAAGGGCGCAGGCTTCAACCATGATACTAATAAGATCAGTATCGTCTACAAAGACAATAAGATCAAAGAATTTGAGTTAAAATCAAAAGACGAAGTCGCCCAAGATATTTTGAATGAATTGGTGATTCTGATAAAACAATCGACTAGCAATGATTAAACGATTTTTACCTATTACCATTGGTCTTTTACTGAGCGTCGTAGGTGTAGCCCAGGAGTTAAATGTTTCCGTGAAGATCAATACCCTTAAGCTACAAAATGTTGATCCATTGGTATTTAAGACATTGGAAGCTACGATGGTGGAGTTTCTAAACAGCCAAAAGTGGACGGATGATATTTTTGAAAACGAAGAGCGTATCAATTGCAATGTGCTGTTGACGATTCAGGAAGAGCTTTCTCCAACACGCTTTAGAGCGGATATAGCCCTTCAGTCAACTCGTCCCGTCTACAATAGCG
>JBCCRH010000463.1:0-4437 GCA_039208045.1 Bacteroidota bacterium | reverse complement strand
GACTGAGCTTAAGCAAGGTGATGAAGGATATGATAGTGGTATGGAAAAGGCATACACCTACCTCAAGACAGGTCGCGACAAATATCCAGAAGATATCTCTCTACTATTTGCAGAGATCAATCACTATCTGACCACTGGAAGATTAGATGAGCTAATCGGTAAGCTGAAAAAAGCGATTGATAAAGAACCAGATAACAAGTCTCTGTACTCTACCTTAGGTAATGTATATGATAACTTGTACCAGAAGGAATATACTGCTGGTAATGTAGAGAAAGCAAACGAATATTTTAACAGTGCCTTAGAATACTACAATAAGGCGACAGAGAAAGATCCAACGTTTGTAGATGCCATCTACAGTATTGGAGCACTATACTACAACAAAGCTGCTTCCATGACTCAGGAGTTGAACAAACTGGCTGACGATTACTCAAAAGAGGGATTGAAGAAGTACGATGCAAAGAAGGCTGAAATGTTTGCTCAGTTTGATGAGGCTTTGCCTTGGTTCAAAAAAGCAGAGAGCTTAAATCCAAATGATATCAATACCTTGATCGCTCTTAAAGAGATTTTCGCTCGTAAAGATGACTTAGCAACTGCTAAAGAAATAACAACTAGACTAGAGACTGTACAAGGTGGCGGCAAAAACGCAAGCTCCTACTTCAAAGAATAAGTATAGTAACTAAGCTATTGTAACTATCAATCTGATGGGCATGCTACTATGGTAGTGTGCCCATCGGCCGTTTATGGCACCCGAAAGTCATTGAAATGCACCTCAAAGCGCCCTTTTTCTTGTCTTTTAAAAGGTATATCCCACCACCCATCATATTGAATTCGACTGGGTAGGTACTTTCCCTGAATGTAGCTTAGGTCAATTTCCATACGTACATCAAAGCTGAAAAACGCGCCTCTGTAAGTCAAGTGGTAGTTGCGGGCAATAACTTGGAAATTCTCTTTGTCAAAGTAGGTCTCCATGAATTTTACTACCGTTTTCTTCTTCTTACGATCTTTAAAAGCTGGTTTTACTTCCAAGCGGAATACATAGCAGTCTCTTCCTTGCTCTGAGACAACGGAGTGAATCGAATAATCGTAATACTCCATCATATCTGGGCTGAAGATGGCCATCTTTTTGCCAATGAATGGGACACTTACTTTTTCTCCAGGTTGAAAAATAAGTCGCTTGAGGGCTTTATAATGCTTCTGTATGCCCTTAAGATTTTGTTCGGAATCGATAGTAGTATCAGTGGGGTCGTCACAAATCGTATCCTGTGTAAAAAATACTTTTTCAAACATTTTGGCGGTGTAATAGCGTAAGTCTCCATCTTTTTTCATGTAGTGGCCCCCTATATGCCTTGCCAGGGTTTCCATAGATCGGCAAGTGCCATCACTATGCTGTTGTGTGGTGCTTTGGTGTAGAGCAACGGAATGTCCTTTTTTGTTAAAAAACTGGACGTTGTTGGTAGCGCGATAATTCACAAATCGAAGGTTGCGAAATGCTTGGTAAAAGCTTTGGTCTGTTTGCACTAAGCCGACAAAGTCTTTGATGCTGAAGCCCTTGCGCTGTGCAGTGACTACAAAGGAGTCGAGTGTAACAATTGCTGCTATCTCTGATGCTGGAATATCTTGTGCTTTGCCATGCTGTGGTAGTATACAAAGGAGCAGGCCTATCCAGCCGAGGAGTACAGTTAATTTTTGTAATATTTTTTTACTCAGATAAAATTTTCTTGCTTTATTCATTTTATTAAAATATACAACTACTACAAACTGTTCAAAGATAGAAGTTCTCCGAAAATTTTTAATTTCGCTTTTCTTGATTTCACCGACTACTAAAACCAGATTATATGCAACAAATAGCAGTGATTGGAGCAGGAACGATGGGGAATGGCATCGCTCATGTATTCGCTATGAACGGCTTTCAAGTGCAGCTTATTGACCTCAATCAAATAGCACTAGAACGTGGAATGTCCACTATTACCAAAAACCTTGACCGAATGCTTGCCAAGGAAAAGATTAGTGAGGCCACTAAAATCCAGACCATGCAAAATATTCGTACCACATCTGAAATAGGAGAGGGGGTAAGCCAAGTGGATTTAGTGGTGGAAGCTGCTACCGAACGAGTCGATTTGAAGCTACAAATTTTTGAACAGCTGGATCAGCTCGCTCCTAAAGCTGCCATTCTAGCGACAAATACCTCTTCTATTTCAATTACCAAAATTGCAGCCGCTACAGGCCGTCCGGATAAGGTGATTGGTATGCACTTTATGAATCCGGTACCCGTAATGAAGCTGGTAGAAGTCATTCGAGGCTATGCTACTTCTGATGAAGTGACACAGACGATCATGAAACTCTCCCAAACGCTTGGAAAAATACCAGTGGAAGTAAATGACTATCCAGGCTTTATCTCGAATCGCATTCTTATGCCTATGATTAATGAGGCTATTTATTCGCTTTATGAGGGGGTGGCAGGAGTAGCAGAGATAGATACGGTGATGAAACTGGGTATGGCCCACCCAATGGGGCCTTTGCAATTAGCTGATTTTATTGGGTTAGATGTTTGTCTATCTATTCTGAATGTGTTAAAGGATGGCTTTGGCAACCCCAAGTATGCCCCTTGTCCGTTATTGGTAAATATGGTAACGGCTGGAAAATGGGGTAGAAAATCTGGAGAGGGTTTCTATTCCTACTCGCCAGGTTCTAAGGATTTAATAGTGGCGCCATCATTTGCGAAATAAGATGACCAAAAGTTTTAAGCACCGACACCTAGTATTATTTTTCTGTTGTGTCTGGATGACATCGGTAGTGTATTCGCCCTTTCTACTTTCGGTGGCGATGATTGCGTTGGCGGTGCTTTGCTTTTTTGAGTTTGAAATCACGCGGACTTCTTTCAAGATATGGGGTAATTCCAAGTTCTTTCAGTCGCTAGGGCAATACCCTCAGCATCCGAGCTTCTGGATTCCTTCCCTGGTCTTCTTTTTGGTCTTTTTCAGCTTTTGGGATATTGTGGATACTAGCTACTGGTGGGAGCGGGTGCGCATAAAGGTTCCTTTCTTAGCCTTAGGAATGCTTTTTATGGTATTGCCCAAGCTTACGGAAGTAGAGTTTAAGGGCTTACTCTACTTCTTGGTGTTCCTAATGACAGTCACTAGCCTTGCCGTAGGGGTCAACTACTTCATGAATATGGCGGAAATTAATGAGCTAATGAAGCAGGGCCACCCTATGCCTACGCCGCGTAACCACATCCGATATAGCCTCATGCTGGCTTTGAGCGTTATCGCAGCTTTTTACCTTTGGCAGGAAAAATTTGTATTAAAATACCAGTGGGAGCGGCCTGCGCTATTGGGGGCAACCATATTCTTACTTGTATTTATCCATTTCCTATCTGTGCGTACAGGTATTTTGAGTCTTTACATTGCTATCTTTGCGTTGGCTGTCCGACAGGCTATACTTTGGAAAAAGTGGTGGTTGATTGGTTTGACTGCCCTAATACTGAGTGCACTGCCAGTAGTTGGCTATTATACCATTCCAAGCTTTCAGACTAAGATAAATTACATGCGTTGGGATTTGATGCAGTTTAGGGAAGGAAAAGGAGAGGAATACGCGGATTCCGGTCGGCTATCGTCTTTAGTAGTAGGGTGGGAGTTATTACAAGAGCAACCCTTGCTAGGAGTGGGGGCTGGTAATTTAAGAATAGCAGTACAAGAACGATATAAAGAACGTTTTCCGAAGTTTGAGCAGGTACATATGCCACACAACCAATTCCTTTTTATCGCTGTGGGTAGTGGTATGCTTGGGCTGGGCCTTTTTATTTTTGCTATCCTTTTTCCTTTTTTCTATCAGAAAAATCTTCAGCATCCCATATTGCTCACCTTCTATTCGATTAGCTTGGTTGCTTTTATGCTAGAGCACACTATCGAAAACTCTATTGGGGTAGGTTTCTTTTGCTTCTTTTTGTTTTTGTTCCTCAATGTATACAACAGAAGAGAAGCGTAGCTATTCTTCATTCTCAGTAAATCGTACCCCTTTGTAGGCTTCGATGCGGCGACGATCTTTCTTGGTGGGCCGCCCTGTTCCACGCTCGCGGCGTTCTGGTGATCCTTTCCCAACAAACCAATCTTGGTATTTATTCATCTCCTCGGCAGGAGTTAAATCTTCGTAGCAGGCTTGTGCAATTGGCGCCCCCACGCGCTTTTGTAGTAAATCGATTACTCGGAAAGTCAGATTGAAACCATTCTTTTTTACCTGTACAATCTCTTCTCTAGTAAGGAGGTAGCTTGGTTTGACGTTCTGGTCATTTATTTTGACATTCCCTTTCTTGCACGCATCAGTAGCCATTGTTCTAGACTTAAAGATGCGGACACTCCACAGCCATTTATCGATTCGAACCTTTTCAAGCATGTTGTACTACTCTTCATTTAGCGGAGGATACGCCATATCCAAACTTTC
>JBCCRH010000462.1:0-4441 GCA_039208045.1 Bacteroidota bacterium | reverse complement strand
TGCGCATGTATTTACCAATATGTTCCAAGGTTTTCTGATGATTGGCGTTACCGCAATTGTGCTGTGGGCCGGCGTACAGCTGATGCTTTCGACCGATGGCTTTTGGGCACTCCTGGAGGCAAAAGACCCCAATTTATTGACACCGATTAATCCTACGAGCAAGCTCTACAACGACTGGTTTTCTACCGTCGTCTCTGGCTTTTGTATTGGCGGGGCGCTGGTGTGCCAGCCGCACATTCTAACTAAGGCACTTTACGTGAAAACGGATCGAGCGGTGGCGCGATACATTGCGGTGTTTAGCGTGGTGTTCTTTTTGTTCTGCCTCTTGCTATTGGCAGGCTTTTGGGCGCATGTAGCAGTAACACCTGAGCAGTTGAATGATCCAACAACAGGTGCTTTTCGGCAAGATTTGGTCATGACGGTCTTTTTGCAAAATAGCTTCCCCGATTGGCTTTTTACCATTATTAGCGTGGTGCTGCTGGCCGCAGCGATGTCTACGCTAGATGGCTTACTGGTGAGCATTTCTACTATTACGGCTAACGATTTAGTACTTAACCTTCTGGCAAAATTTGGAAAGGGAAACCTCACAGAAGAACAGCAGTTTAAGATCGCTTTCCAAGCGAGCCATGTGGTGCTGATCGTCATTGCGATCCTGACGTTTGGATTAACCCTAAATCCGCCTAAGCTACTGGGTATTTTCGGGCAAGTCGGGGTATATGGGCTAGTGTTGGCAGCCGTGCCGCCCTTGTTAGCGGGTATTCTGTTTAAAAATGCTAATCTGAAGGTCGTCTGGACGTTTTCCATCTTGGCATTGGTGGTACACTTGGGGCTGTTTGCGCAGGGGCAAAACTGGTTTCCTAACAGTACTTTGGCTTTCGGTAACCCAGGCCTGACTGCCACTATCGGATTGATTGCAAGTGTAGTACCTACCTTGCTAATCCACCTTTTTATCAATCGGACATAAATAATCAATTAAACTATGCGTAATGCAACCATTATATCCTGTGGCGCTTATGCCCCAGAAAGGGTATTGACCAATCAATATTTTAATGGCTTACTGGGAGAAGATGTGGATACTTGGCTCCGCCAAAATGTGCATATCTACGAACGCCGTTGGAGTGCTGCCGATGAGAGCACCGCTGATTTGGCAGAGCAGGCGGCACGCATCACCTTGGAGCGGGCAGGAGTACGTGCTGAGCAACTGAATTTGATTGTTATTTCTACCGATACACCAGAGTTTATTTCCCCTTCCACCGCTTCCGTCGTGCAGCATCGACTGGGAGCAACGAAGGCAGGTACGTTTGATATCAATACCGCTTGTGCAGGCTTTGTAACGGCTCTCGATGTTGGCTCCAAGTACATCCGCGCGGATGAGCAATATGAATATGTGCTTGTCATCGGGGCCTATGCCATGAGCAAGTACCTGAATATGGAAGACAAAAAGACAGTAACGCTTTTTGCGGATGGAGCTGGGGCGGTGCTTTTGCGTGCCGAAAATACGGAAGACAAAGGCTTCCTGGCTAGCGAACTTATCTCCAAAGGCGAGTACCATGGCTGGATGGGTATCTACGCAGGCGGCACCCACCAACCGACTGATGCTAAGGCGCTAGAGCAGCACGATCATCAGCTCAAATTTGTCAAAAAATTCCCCAAAGAACTCAATCCAGAGGTATGGTCGGGCATGGCCCGCAGCCTCAACAAACGAATAGGAGCTACCCCCAGCGATGTAGCGCGCTATTTTATTACCCAGATCAACATCAACGCCATCTGGGAGACGCTCGATCGCTTGGAGGTGCCCCGCGACAAAGGACACACAATCATGCATTACTATGGGTATACGGGGTCGGCCTGCATTCCAATGGCATTCAACGACGCGTGGGAAAAAGATTTGGTGAAGTCAGGAGACCTCGTTTACTTTATTGGTTCTGGCGGCGGCCTCGCCTTTGCTAGCGCCGCTTTTCAACTGTAAAAAATCAATAGGGCTGTGTTAAATCAATACGACTGGACTGCCAAATGGGCACTGTATAGCCCCGATGCAATAGCCATCAAAGAATACGAAACGAGCCGTAGCATCACCTACGCACAGCTCAACGCGCAGGCCAATACGCTAGCACAACACTTAACGACTAACTACGCCCTCCAAAAAGGCGACCGCATTGCTGTCCTTGCGGAAAATAGCTTGGAGTACATCGTTTTGTTCGCTGTCGCGCAAAAAACTGGGAGCATCCTGGTGCCCTTTAACTATCGACTCGCACCCGCCGAAATCGACTATCTCATCACCAATGCTGCACCCAAGCTGTTGCTCACCGAAACCAAGTTTGCGCCCAAACTCATCGACTCCGAAGCTGCTGCAAAGGTGCCCCACCGCATCTCCTTGGAGGAAATTAAAGCAATGGCAACAACCCCTGCAAAAGCTACCTTCCCAAGCGCTGAACTACAGCCCAATGACCCCATTTTCATCCTCTACACCTCTGGTACAACCGGTTTCCCAAAAGGGGCCCTCTACACCCACAAAATGCTATTCTGGAATAGCATCAACACGGCTATTTCCCTCATTATCAATACCGAGAGCAGAACGCTTAACTGCATGCCACCCTTCCACTCTGGCGGCTGGAATGTACTCACCACCCCCTTGCTCCACCACGGCGGCTACTCCGGCCTAATGAAAAACTTCGACCCCGCAGCTGTCCTGAAAGCCATCGAGGAGGAAAAACTTACCATCTTCCTCGGCGTTCCTACCATGCTCAAAATGATGTCCGATCTACCAGAATTCGAAACGGCAAACTTGAGTTCCCTCAAATACATCATCGTCGGTGGCGAACCCATGCCCATTCCCCAAATCGAGCGCTACCACCAAAAAGGCATCCCCATCCGCCAAGGCTTTGGCATGACCGAAGTCGGCCCCAACCTGACCTCGCTGCACCAGCGCGATGCCGTGCGCAAAATGGGCTCTATCGGCCGCCCCAATTTTTATGTGCAAGTCAAAATCGTAGATGAGGCAGGGGAGGAGTGCCCTTCAAATGTGCCCGGTGAGCTGCTGCTCAAAAGCCCCGTGGTCACACCAGGCTATTGGCAAAACCCTACCGCTACCGCAAAGGCCTTCGTTGGCGAGTGGTTCCGCTCCGGTGACCGCGTACGGCAAGATGAGGAAGGCTATCTGTACGTAGTAGACCGCATCAAAAATATGTTTATCTCTGGCGGCGAAAACGTCTATCCCGCCGAGATCGAGCGCGTTTTGCTCACACACCCCTGCGTCAATGCCGTAGCCGTGGTGGGCATCCCTGATGCAGAATGGGGCGAGTCCGGACGAGCATTTGTCGTACTCAGCGAAGCAGTCATAGAAGGGGAGCTCAACACTTTTTGCCGCTCCAAACTAGCCAAGTTCAAAATACCAAAGTCTTTCATTTTCATGGACGAATTACCCAAAAATGATACCGGAAAAATCAACCGACAAGCCTTAAAAAAATGGATGCCTAATCCCTAAACAACGCATCAAACCGATCAAAAATACGCTGCAATACCCGCTTATCTGCCGTAATAAATCGCGCTTCCGCTAAAAGCTCTTGTTGAAAAGGGATCGTATCATTAGCATTGGTAACAAGGGGAGAAACTAGGGAAACAGTGGCTGTATACAAGCCATTTTCGGGGATGTTAGCTAGCTCACTTACTTGGCCCTCCAGCGCTCCATATTCCTGATACGGATAGCCTGCAAGGCGCAGTTGCACTTCCTGCCCTAGTTCCAGCTTGCCAAAGCCTTGTGGGGCTACTTCCGCTTTCGCTAAAATGCGGTTTTGCGCGGTGGCGGGAAGAATAGTCAAGATTTCGGTAGCTGCTTGGAGATATTGTTGGGGTGTCCGGAGCTGTTGCATCGAGACGCGCCCCGCAATGGGCGTGCGCACCAAAAATTGCGCTTCCCAATCATCCAACGCTTGTTGCAATCGCTTACGATCTTCGTTGAGTGCAATCCGCTCCGTGCTCAGCTGCTGATCGCGCACTTCGCGCAATTCCACCAATTGTACACTTAGCTCTTCCCTTCGAATTCGATTGTTGATAATTTGCCCCTGTAGCCCCTCTAGCTGGCGGCTATATGCCAAATATTCCGTTTCGGAGGCATCTACATCTGTGGCGGTAGCTGCATTTTGCGACAGCAAGGTTTTGTCGTCCTCTAGCTTTTGTTTGGCAAGGGCTACTTCCTGCGCTAAAATCGCCTGCTGGCGCTCCAACGTAGCATTCAGCGCCACCAATTCTTGGCGTTGCTGTTGGATAGCTTTGATCTTCTGAGCGGTAGAGGTGGTGCCAGCTAAGTACTGGTAAGCTCGTAGTTTTTGCGAGAAATCGGCATACAAAGGTTGCATACTGCCCAGCTGATCTAGTATTGGCAATTCCTGCTGGAAAATGTAATCCGATGCTTTGGCCCAAGCTTCCAAGTACTGCTGTAGTT
>JBCCRH010000461.1:0-4449 GCA_039208045.1 Bacteroidota bacterium | reverse complement strand
GAAAGCGTCTCGTTCGCTTGCCATTGATAGCTTACGCCACCGCTAGCTTCTAGCTGCACCGTTTCGCCTAAGCAAATGGTCTGATCAGCTAGGCCATCCAACAGGGTAGTGTACGACAGGCAAACTCGCTGATCATTATTCAGCCCACCAGTGGCGCCAGTAAAGCCCCAAAAAACCATAGGGTCACCATCAAAAATATCGTTAACAATATCGCCCATGTAGGTGAGGCGTAATTCGCAATCCAAATAAACCGATAGCTGCTGATTGACAGCATCCCAGCTAATTTGTATCGGATAAAAGGTGCCATCTTCTACATTGGGATTGTTAGCATTAGTTTGTATGGGACCAGCGAGTACACCTTCGGGTAAGTTATGGTTTAAAACGCCATCTCGAATAATGGTGATGTGATCAAACACCGGGTCGCCAAAATCAAGATTCTGGAAGTTATCAAACTCTACCCCCAGAGAAGGTTGTACATTATCAAAGCCAAGTGTTCCGCCATTGCCTGCCAGCGTCGTGCTAATGGGCTGTAGGCCAAATACCATCCCATCGGCTCCATCTACATCTTTGTTACCAAAAAATAACTCAACTGCCACTTCAAAGGATTCATTCAGATCAATCAGTTGCTCATTCCAAATGGAGCCTACCTGTGCATTGACGGTGGTGGTGAGCTGGAAGCAGCCGTCAATTTCGGTAGCACTACCGTTGACCACGAAATCGGACTGGCCCTGCAAAAGCGTTGCGCCAGCAAAGAGCAATAAAAAAATAGTAGTCAGTTGCTTCATATCCTAAATGGGTTATTGTTTCTTCAACCAAAGTATACTTATTTTGCGTTTTATACAGATGCCGCGCCATCATTATTTTCAAAAATTTTAAAGATTACTATGCGAACGTTCCTCTTTATGCTGTTACTCTGTAGTGTTGCCTGTTCTTCTCCTTCTGAGCCGGAAGCAGCCGCAAACGCTGCCCCGGCTCCCGACGAATATTGGGACAATTATATCGCTTACTATGAAAACGAGCGCCCTGGCTCCGTCATGCTACGCATGGATCTCATCAACCAAGCCCCCATCAAGGGCTTTGAGCAGGTAATCATTACAGGCGTCCAATACGCGAGTGATCGACCGGATGGCTTTCCGGTAGCCTCTACCATGGATACGCTGTACCAAATCGAAGAAGCAGTCACAGCGATCATTAAGCAGTCTACGGAAGTCATCTTTGCAGGGGCCTTCACCTTCGAAAAGGAGCGCCTCGCCTATTTCTATGTACAAGAAGTGGGCGATTTAAAAGAGCAACTTGCAAACTTTTATACCTCTAACTATCCGCAGTACCAGTCTATTCTTTCTATCGAAGAGGATGCCAACTGGGGTCACTACCTAGAGTTTCTCTATCCCAATGAAGAAACCTTAAGTTACATGAATGATTCCAAGGTGATAGAAAACTTAAAGCGAGCGGGTGATCAACTAGATCAGGCTCGAAGAATCGACTTTTGGCTCTATTTTCCTTCTAAAGCATTATTAGAAAGCTGCAAAGAGGAACTACTGCCGCTAGGCTTTTCTGTAGAAAAAATAGCGATCAATGAACAGTCTGACCTCCAACATGAGCTCCAAATTTATAAGTCAGATGTGGTGAATATCAACTCCATCTATTCCACGACCAGCGAGCTACGGACACTAGCCCAAAAGTATCAGGGGAGCTATGATGGATGGGAAACAGTAGTGATAAAGTAGCACTACACTTGATCTTTGGCCCGTAGCTTCTGGAAATTTTTTACTGCTATGGAAAGCCCTACAATAGAACCAGAGATGCCTAAGAACCAGTTCCCCATCACGACCAAGGCTACTCCGCTTATGACGGTAATGATGCCCAGGCTTAGGAATAGCTTTTCAGCAATTTTGTTTTTGTTTTCCATATTATTTGGATGTTAGCTGCTTTAATAATGCTTGCGCCTTCCCTGCCCAAAACGTACCAGCAGGGATAGCCCCAAGTATTTCCTGAGCTTTCTGCCAGTCTTCTTTTTTCACATAAGTGAGTCCCAAATACCAGCTCGCGCCATCGGTCACTGCTGATTCGCCCTGCCGGAGTTGGGTAAAAATGGTTTCGGCTTCCGCCAAACGATCGGTTTCTAGCGCGGCTATACCCAGAGCGAGGCGGGCACGCACATCTGTATCTTGTTGCTGGGTAAGTGTCTGCAATTTGGCGTAAGCCAGCTCAAAATCTTTGGTATTAAACGCCTGTTCGGCCTCTGTCATCAGCGTATTGAGGTCGCCACGCTCTTGCAGGGCCAGGGGCTGATGTTGGTTGAACTGTTCATACAGAGAGCTTGGCATCAGGAACGGCCATGCAAAATAGACCAATGCTGCTACGGCCGCAGCTACACCTGCTATAAAGAGGATTCGGCGGCGCATGGGTACTACTTGGGGGGGTTGCTGTTGCAATTGGCGGAGCTGGGTTTCGAGTGCTGCTCGCTTTTCGCGCTGCTGCATAAAGCCTTGTAGCTCTTGCTGGAATTGTAGCTCCTCGGCAAAAGCCTCGTCCGCTTGCAGCCGTGCTCGCACCTGCTGCTCGCCAGCTGCATCGAGCGTGCCTCGCAGATAGTGATCTATTAATTGGTAGTCGTCGGCTTGCATCTCATTTATTTTTTCTTGACCATTAATTGTTTCGAGCAACACTATTATGCATGAAGCAAACTACGCCACCGATCAAGGCATTTCTTCTTGCGCACATAGTAGGCATTTTCCGAATTGAAGGCCATTTCTTGTACGATTTCGGAAGTATCCATTCCGCGATTAAAGATCAGATCGATCAGTTGCTGACAGCGTTCAGATAGTTGCACGAACGTTTTTTCGAGTTGTCTGTTGCGTTCGAAGACCTTTTCGGTGTGTATAATTACTTCTTCGACGCTTTCGTCCATCTCATCTATATATCGCTTAATTTGGTCGTTTCTTACCTGCATTTCTTTTTTTCTTTTTCGCAGCCGCTCCAACCACTTATTGCGCGCAATACCCATCAAGTAGGCACTAAAGGGGCGTGTGAGGATAAGGGGTGGTGTTCTGGAAATACGATCGAAGATCGCTAATACGCTATCGGTGAATAAGTCTTCGGCATCTTCGCGGGAGCCGCTATTGTGGAGTACCCACTTTGTAAGAATAGCACGGTACTTTTTGTCAATTTCTTTAATAGTGGCGTAGTCGTTGTGCGTCAATCCCTCAATAAGGCGTTGATCGGGGTGCTGTTCGGGCATAATGCAAGCATGTTTTATCAAAGATAGCAGATTTTAAAAAAAATTTGTGGGAGAGGGTAAGATTGATAGCGTACCCTACATCTACCTATGAATTTGCTTAGTAACAGCAGTTCACCTCAAACAACCAAATAGTATTCCATAACCCTTAAATAATAAGTTTTAACCATGAAAACAAGTATGCATTACCTCGGCTTTTGCCTTCTATTTTTTTGCTGCACCTTCACTGCCCAAGCGCAGGACGAATGGTTGGGTAGTACCACCAACGCGCCCAGCAGCAACATCAATGATCTCATCTATCGCAATGGTGGCCTCCGTATTGGGCACAACACCGCGCCCCCAGCTAATACGACACGTACTCTCAGCATTCATTCGGGTACGGTATCCTATGGCGCACGCTCCTCTGTTTATGGCAAAAGTGCTGTAAGTGGCGGTACTGCCGTGGGTGAGTCGGAAGGCTTTGTGGGTTTAAATACCTCTTGGTATGCCGCAGGTACCGTACGTGGTATGGCTGGTTACGCCAAAAATGTAACGAGCCTCGATGTAGGAGTCGCTGGTAAAACGAGCTCTGCCTTTGGCGGCTTTTTTAGCACACAAATTGATGATCCACTAGCTAGTGCTAACTTGGCCAGCGGTCGCTATTACATTGCTGGTACCATGGGCGACCTTTCGGGAACGATCACCACCTACCCTACCGATGGCGTCGTAGCAGCTGTTTTTGGTCGCGACAATATCCTGGGTAGCGGCACCTGGGGGGGCTACTTCCAAGGACGGGGCTACTTCAGCCAGAATGTGGGTATTGCTAGTACAAACCCGCTTTCTACACTTAGCGTAAATGGCGATGGCGATAGCCGATGGAGCATCTATGGGCACACCACTTCACAGACCAGTGGCGCGGCTGGCATCGTTGGTCAAGCAGATCAACCTACTGGTTTTGCCGATCACGTCCGTGCCGTGCAGGGTACTATTGAGTCGGGCTATGGCTACACCTACGGTGTATCGGGCGGAGCTACCTCCACTACCCCATCCAATGCTGGCCGTGCCTACGGCGTCTATGGCGTAGCAGGCAATGCCACCAGCAACTACAACTATGGCGTCTTCGGCCGCCTTTTTGGTCAAAATAATGGTACAGCCATTTTAGGCCACGACCACATCAGCCACCCCGGCTGGAATGGCAATACCCAAGGCAACTGGGCAGGCTACTTTGTAGG
>JBCCRH010000460.1:0-4455 GCA_039208045.1 Bacteroidota bacterium | reverse complement strand
CGCAAATGCTGTATGGCATAGCGCTTGCGCGAAATCAGCGTCTTGATATTAGTGCCAGTGGCGTCTGCAATTTCTTGAAAGGTCTGATCTTCCAGTTCATTTTTTACAAAGACCTCGCGTTGTGCTTCGGGCAGTTCGTCAAGTGCTTCAAATAGAGCCTCCCAAAACACTTCGCGAAGTACTTCGTCCTCAGGTGTATTTGCATCAACTAGTAACGCTTCGTCCAGAAATCGTTCTCCATCTGCATCTTCGTACGTCAAATCTTCCAGTGATTCTGGTCGTTTCTTTCGGTAGTTGTCGGTCACTCGATTGCGGGCGACTCTGAACAACCACCCACTTACCTGCTCTATGGAATCCAGATCAACCACCTTGCTAAACTGGTACCACACATCTTGTAGTACATCTTCCGCATCTGCATTAGTCGGCACCCTCTCCCGAATGAATCGAAATAAGCGCTGACTGTAATTTCTGACAGTCCCTTGTATGGTACGTTCTCGTTGTTCTGTCATTGTTAAGTTCATCATGCTATCTATCGAGCTTCTGATAAAAGCATTTATAAGCATGTTGTCAATTAGGAAGACGAACGACTCTTGATTTTACTTTAATTTTTTTAGAGAATTTTTTTCTAATGACAAAAGTCAACACACAACATGAGCTAAATCAGCATACTATGACTCGTATTCTTTGAATATTGTTGATGACAGCCAATTAGTTCAATCACCAAAAATCTTCATCCATGCCTTTCAGTCTAAGCCAATACGGGATTGATGTAACCAACATCTTCCGTAACACCAGTGTCCCCAAGTTATATGAAATCGGCCTCCGTGCTGAAAAAGGAACCGCTATTTCTGACGTGGGAGCCCTCCTTGTTTATTCCGGTGAGAAAACAGGCCGTAGTCCTAAAGATAAGCGCATTGTAAAAAACCCTGAGTCAGAGAATCATATCGATTGGGGAGAGATCAATATGGAGCTCGATGAGCAGACCTTCATGATTAATCGCGAACGGGCTATCGATTACCTGAATACTTGCGAGCGCCTATTCGTAGTCGATGCTTTCGCGGGATGGGATCCTAAATACCGATTAAAAATCAGAATTATCTGTACCAGAGCTTATCATGCATTATTTATGCAGAACATGCTCATCATGCCTACAGAAGAAGAATTAGCGAACTTTGGCGAGCCCGACTATGTCGTATTTAATGGCGGTGGATTCCCTGCCAACCGCTACACTTCTAAAATGACTTCTAAGACCAGTGTTGACTTATTCTTAGAGCGGAAAGAAATTGTCATCTTAGGTACACAGTATGCGGGAGAGATGAAGAAAGGGGTGTTCACCATTATGAACTACCTCATGCCCTTGCAAAATGTACTACCCATGCATTGCTCGGCTAATGTAGGCGAAAAAGGCGATGTATCGATCCTATTTGGTCTTTCGGGTACCGGTAAAACTACACTAAGTGCGGACCCTAAGCGCAAACTAATCGGCGATGACGAGCACTGCTGGACAGACGATGGCGTATTCAATATCGAAGGGGGCTGTTACGCGAAAGCGATCGACCTATCAGAAGAGAACGAGCCAGATATTTATAATGCGATTCGCTTCGGCACCGTACTGGAGAATGTAGTCTATGATGAAGAAACAAGAGCGGTAGATTACTCTGACACCTCTATCACACAAAACACCCGTGCTTCGTACCCAATCAGCTATATCGACAACATCCAGATGCCTTGTATGGCTGGAAATGCGAAGAACATCATTTTCTTAACCTGTGATGCCTTTGGGGTATTACCTCCAGTAAGTAAACTCACCCCTGAGCAGGCCAGTTATCACTTCATTTCAGGCTACACCGCAAAAGTTGCTGGTACAGAAATGGGCGTAACCGAGCCGCAAGCTACCTTCTCTGCCAACTTTGGCGCCGCCTTCATGATGTGGCACCCCAACCGCTATGCAGAACTACTAGCGTAAAAAATCAAAAAGCACGGCGCACAAGCCTGGCTCGTCAATACTGGCTGGACGGGTGGTGCCCATGGTGTAGGCGCTCGAATCAAACTTCGCTATACCCGCGCTATGATCGATGCCATCCACAATGGTGACTTCGATAATGTATCCACTATTAGAGATGAAGCATTCGGATTAGAAATTCCTACAGAATGCCCAAATGTACCTTCCGAAGTACTTGTTCCACGCAATACTTGGGCCGACAAAGCTGCTTATGATAGTACAAAGGAGAAACTGATCCGCTTATTCCAGGAGAACTTCAAGCAATTTGAAGCTAATGTAAATCCTGAAATTATCGCGGCAGGGCCGAGGGAGCTGGTTTAGAAGTTTAGGGGTTTGGGAGTTTGAGGGTTTAGGAGTTTGGGGATTCGGGAGTAACCCATGTAACTCCCAAACCCTTAAACACTAAAACGAATTAACTCCCAAACCCTCAAACCCCCAAACTCCTCAACCAAATTAACCCCTAAACCCCCAAACTCCTCAACTCTCAAACCAATCAATCACTCCACCACCACACGCCGCGTCGTAATGCCACGCTCTGTGCGCAACTGCACCAAGTACACCCCAGCTCCATAATCCGATAAATCCACCGACGTATTCTGGAAGCTATCAAATTGCTGACGATACAGCACACGCCCATCGATACCTAGCACTTGCAAATCTACGGCAGTCGTAACAGGAGCATCCAATTGAACGGTAATCAATCCAGACGTAGGATTTGGGAAAATAGATACTTTTTCTGCCTGGTTGATGGTTGTTGTATTGTTGATCACTTCGCCAAATACGATTGTAGTTACTTCACTACAGAAAGTATCGCCGCTATCTTCTACACAGGCTACATTGGTGATAGTATAGAGGTTATCTAAGAAACGAATATCGTCTACATACCAGCCTTCGCCACCTACAAAAGCATCTGCGCCAAAGCGGAAGCGTACTTGAACGTCATTTCCTGCGTACTCGCTAAGGTCGATTATTGTTTGAATCCAACCACCGCTATTGCCATTAAAGGCAGGCTGTCCGCCGATAACATTATCTGGATTCTCGTTCAATGCACCAGGGTAACCATTTTGGATCATATTATCTCCTAAATCTATCCAATTCGTACCATTAGTAGAAATTTCTACGACGCCACCATCCCAGTCGCTCTCTGTATTGTAGAAATGCCAGAAGGATAGAGCAGGATTGGTATTACCCACTGTAAATGGTTGATTAAGTACCAAAATTTGCTCGCTTTGGGTTTCTGTATTTACCACAAAAAAGGAGTTAGTTCCACTATTGGCAAAGGAATTGATGCGATTCCAGCCATTGGTGCCAATTGGACTCTCTGTTGCCCAGTTTTGGCTTCCTGTTTCTAGATCATCCTCAAAGAGTACAGCTGTAAATGGTTCATCTGCTACTAGTACCTGATAAGTGCACTCTATCGTTTGATTACCTCCCAATTCACCCACATTGATCGTTAATGTCCCATCTACTTCGGTGATATTACACTCAGAGCTTCCCGCTACAAAGCTTACCCCAGTTGGCAACTCATCAATTACAATGCCTTCACTTGGTAGAATCTCTGAACGGCCATTTGCAATTTCTAGCGTGTAGGTGATAATACTTCCTGCATCTGCGGCTTCCACACCCGTCTTGCGTACTTTGAAACGTTCTTGGCAGTCAAAAGGTAAATCAAAAGCTTCATTACCTCCTACTTCAGCACTGGCCCCTAATCCACGACGCGCAAATGTATTCCAAATCAAACAGAGATTAGCTCCATCATTGTTAGCCATATCTGCAGCAATAATAGCATCCCTTGCATCCAAGAAAGAAGGGCCACAAGGTTGTAATTTTAGCCCATCAAGAACCAGTTGCATAGCGATATTGTTGCCGCCTGTACCATTATACAAATCATTATCAAAGCCATATTCATCCACTAAGTTCCAGTATAAATCCCAGATCATGGCGCACCAAACTGAGCCCACTCCATGAGGAACTGATTCGCTAAGTATATCTGAGTAAGTATGTGGATTAACATTCATGTTTCTGGTATACGGGAAAGGACGTATGCCACCGCCTGTAGTTGGCTGCCCAGCTGCATAGGTACCAATACCTCGCCCTTGATTTGCATTATTTTCAGAAGTAGTGGTCATAGCTAGGCCAAACCAGTCGCTCCAGCCTTCCCCTGCTTGTTCGAAATTGTTCAAACAGCCACTTGTACTAGCTCCGCCAGTCAAGCGGATAGAGATTCCGTGCGTATATTCATGAGCAATTACTCCATTATCAAAGTCACTACTCCGACCAGTAGGGCCAGGGTTAGGTACTTCAGTGAATTCTTCGAAAGAAAGGGATACTGTTAAGTTCTCAACTAACCTTAATTGAGCACACAAACCTTGACTGATCATTAGTGAAGGAATAGTTACCTGGTCTCCAACATCTCCTGGCGCCAACGCTCCGGGAGCATTAGCCTGATTATT
>JBCCRH010000459.1:0-4458 GCA_039208045.1 Bacteroidota bacterium | reverse complement strand
GTGAAGTCAGTAAAACTAACGAGCCTTCACACACAGAAGTATCGAGAGGCATAATGGGCAGAGTAGCAGGGAGCGAATCTACCTGTACCAATACAGAGTCGAAGACAACACAGTCCCCAAGCGCAAAGGTAGCTAAATAGGAGGTGCTTATTTCTGGAGTAGCGGTGACTACCAAACCTATACTATCACTCAAAGTAGGATCCGCATTCCATACTAGGCCTGTCGAAAGGCCCGTATTGGTAATCGCTTGTAAATCCACCGATTCCCCCTTACAAAGTAAAGTAGTATCGGGGTTTTGGATGGCCACATCCACTGGGGTTACAGTGAGTTGAATATCGGCTGTGTCAGCGCATAGTTCACTCGCGCTCATGGCGATAAGCGTATAAGTAGTCGTGACCTCTGGCGTCGCGATGGCCTCAGGATCCGTGGGGTCAGAAAGGCCATTGGCGGGCGACCATTCATAGGTAGTTGTAACGAGTCCAGGCTCTTGCGTGGCAAGTTGCACGCTGTAATTTTGGCAGATAACCGTATCAGCTGCTACCATCGGAAAGGTGAACGAATCGACAACGATTTCTAAACTATCGGATGTGACACAACCTGATAAGTCGAGATTAGCGGTAAACACTTCCGTAGAGGTCGGAGCAATGGTAATAGTCGGGGCAGTCGGATCGCTAATCAATTCGTTTTCTTCCCATGCAAAGCCTTGATTGTTGGCATTATTGGTGACTTGTAGCGTTACGCTATCACCTTCACAAATGGCAGGAGGGCTAAGCGGATTGATTGCAAGGACTGGATCAATTTGCTGCAAATAAACACTATCAACAGCTGTACATTGCCCCACGGAGCCTTCCACAAAAACAAGCTGACTCGAATCAGGACTGGCCACAGGATTGGTGATAAAAGGATCGTCAAAAATACTTACAGGAGACCAGAAGTAATTAGCTGCGCCCTCTACCGAAAGTTCTGCTACCTCATCTGTGCATAGGTAAACGGTATCTTGCCCTGCCGCGATTTGGATGTCCAGTACATCTTCTAAAGGAATTTCGAGCGTTGTCAAGGTCACTTCTCCACAGCCAAAATCATTAGATAAGGCAATGGTAATCAACTCAGTAGATTCATCGAGTAGATCAGATAAAACCGTGATAGGGAAGATAAATTCCTGCTCGCCAGGTAAAAAAGTGATAGAAGAAGGAAGTTCTAAGTCATAATCGATACCTAGCTCAGCCGTGCCACCAAGATTGATGTTGTAGGTGACGGTATCTTCCAAGGTATTGTTTAATGCAATAACAATTTCGTCGGGTAAGGTAGTACAATCTTCAATGAGATAGTCGATACCAGAATTGAATTTAATGGAGACACTAGGGCTACCGCCTTTTAATTCAGAGATGAATACGCCGGAATCAAAAAGGTCATCTCCTCGGTCGGCAATAGCTAGTTTTAGCTGATAGGTAGAGCACGGCTGTACTTGCGCACGCGCCGTCAGGCTTTTTTTGATGCCCAAGAAATCAGAGGTTAAGCCATCGTATTGGATGCTCTGCCCACCGCTATTATCTCGGTAGTATTCCCAGTTCGTATCACTATTGATGTCATCAATTTGCACTGGCGTCCCGTCGGGGAGGGCAGCGATATTAAGCTGATTATCAATAGCAGGATTACCTGCAATGCCTGGCCCTGAAATGAGAAAAGCGAAGATGTCATTAAAACCACCACCTACAAATTCTGGGTACTCTTCTGAGGCGAAAATATACTCAAAGGTAAGCTCATTGGTAGCTGCAAATACATCGAGAGAAATAACACAAGCATCCTGAGAAGGCAGGGGCACTCCGCCCTGTTCCGACAGCACATCTAAATCATCATCTCCAGGTAGCCCTAGGCCACCTGCTACGTTTCCAAAACCGTCATCGTCATTGGGGCCAATAGCCCAATCAAGGGTGCCCGTGGTTAGTAGTAGGCCGCGCTCCAAGCCCAAGCCTGTCTGATCGGTCGCTGTAAAGGTACCATAAGAATTCTCAGAACAGGTAATATCTGTAATCGTTACTACGGTTTGGGGAGTAGTAATAAAATCAATAATCTCCTCTTCTGTTACCCCGCTCGCTACTGCTAGTGGAACGGCCTCCTCACAGGCTTGAGCACTACACGCCCAGCTTCCCGCAAAGCCCTCAAAAGTAGCCGTTGCATCTGACTGAAACTGAACGGTCAGGCAGCCACTACTAGCTTGGACTTCATAACAGACTCCGCCACTACCTGCCACACTAGCCCCGCCAACAGAGCCAATGATCGGCGCATTGGTATCATCACCATCGTAGAAAGTCAAATTGTCGAGACCAAGGTTGTAGTACTGCAAGCTAAAGTTGATACAGTTCGTCAATTCCTGTGGACAAATAGTGAACGTAAAATCTTCATTGTTTTGATAATCACCATCAGGCCCACCGCTGTCATATAGCTCACCAGTACAAGCCGTAGAACTCATTTGATCAATGGTATTGATGGGTTCTAGTTCTTCCACACATATCTGGAAGCTTCCCTCGTTAGGGGTGGCTGTCGCCGAATAGTCACTGATTCGGATAAAATAGGGTACATTTGGCGTAAGCCCATTAGCATCTAGCTCCACTTCTGTGGCCCCTTCTTCTGCTGAGACACAGAGCAGTTCGGCCAAGCCATCTACCATACACTCGCCGCGATAGAGCGCAATCTGAGGGTTGGTAAGCGGAGGATCTGTACCATCGCTTAGGCCAGTGACTGTAATTGTGTAATCCAAAATGGTATCACTAGCAATGAAGGAGAACCAGACATCATTCTCAGCAAGTCCACCATTAAAGCAAGAAGGACTATTGCCAAATCCTATATCACTGGCTGTAGCACCAACGTTAGAAAAGAAGACGGCGTCTGGACAATAAGGAGCAACACCTAAGTCTATAACACCGGTACAATCATCATTAGCTGGTTGTGCGTAGGCAAATAGATAAGCAAAGGCGAATAAGAGGGTAATAAAAAATCTCATATACAACTAGATAGGTTTACAGTTGTAATGTAGCAATTCTACCCGAAATAGTGAATTTTATTGGCAAGCTTGTAAGGCAGCACGCACTTCGCTTAGTTTTACCACTCCGTAATCATTCCCCCAAGAGGTGTTGATATAATTGAGCACGTTTGTAATTTCAAAATCAGATAGCTGTGGTACCGCAGGCATGGGGTTATTGTAAGTCACGCCATTGACGACTACTTCCCCCATTTGTCCATATCGAATGATACAGGCGATTTGAGCTTGCTCTTGCTTTACATAATCGGCATTGGCTAGGGGTGGAATATTGCCAGTGAGTCCGCCACCATCGTCCATGTGGCAGCTAGCACAAAAGTTTTCGTATAAAATTTTTCCTTGTTGGTACGGGGTTTCTTTACAATCAGTTAGTACAAGTAAACAAGCGGCCAATACGGTGCTCAGGCTTAAAAAAGACTTAATATTCATCAACGAGTAATTTTTCGATCTGATTCATAAAAATAGCTACCTCTTCGCTAGACGTACCATTACAGTAAGCACGAATATGACCATTTTGGTCTACCAATGTAAACCGACCAGAATGGTCGTAGCCACCGGGAGCGCTAGCATCTTCTGTGACGACATTGTAGTAATCGTCCGCTATGGCGAAAAGTTCAGTGCGATCTCCTGTAACAAAGTGCCAGGCACTACCATCGACGCCCAGGCCTTCTGCATATTCTTTTAGGCGTTGCACGGTATCCCGCTTCGTATCAATAGAGTGGGAGAGTAGCAAGAAGCGGTCATCTGCCTTAAAGCGTTCGTGGATGCGCATCATCTCGCGTGTCATGACCGGGCAGATCGTAGGGCAGGAGGTGAAAAAGAAGTCTGCCACATAAGCTTTGCCCTCAAATGTTTGATTCGTGATGAGCTGGCTATCTTGATTGATAAAACTAAAAGCAGAAATAACTTGATACTGGCCTGGAGCGCTGGGGAGCGATTTGCTCAAAATAGGTAAGCGATCCGTTGTGCAAGAAGAAAAAAGTACTAGGATGGCTACAGAAAAAAGAGCAGTTCTCTTGGGCATTTTTGGTATTCTTAACCGAATATTCAAAGAATTGTTGAATAGACTTGTTCCGCCGGTCGCGAATGAGCGAAAGCGTAGCAAATTTTATTCTGAACAAGGCAAAAAACGTAGGCGATGCCTAAGCATCGGCAAGGCTTTTTAACGCAGTGCAGGATGAAATTTTGCCGCTTGCAGCCATTTAGTGGCCGGCGAAACAAGTCTAATATCAATCAGAAGCAGCGGATAAATCTATTTTTTGCCGTAAGGCTTTCTTTTCTGAATGGTGCCGCTTTTGCTGTAGGCGCTTTTTGGGATGTGAGGTGAGTGCTTTCACTGCTTTGCGTTCAGCAGGGGGTAAAACAGCTTTTTCAAGCAACTGCTGTAGTTTTTTGATGGCTTTGTTGCGGTTCAATAGCTG
>JBCCRH010000458.1:0-4537 GCA_039208045.1 Bacteroidota bacterium | reverse complement strand
GGTTGCTAACAAAAATAATGACTCTTGCCACTTCTTTTTATGATTATTTCATGGCACGTTTTAGAATCGCGCCCATACCAGGAAGAGTAATGTTTGTAAGGATTTCATTTTGTTTGTATTATAGTTTTAAAAAAAAGATGATTGTTTTCGAGTAGCTCTATCAAGATAGGACTAAAAAAGAAGGTCTACCAAATAAGCGTTGAAGAATCGGAATGGAAAGGGAAGAATCGGGGAGGCTTGGAAGGTGGTGGAAGTAGGGGGATTCGAACCCCCGGCCTCTTGACTGCCAGTCAAACGCTCTAGCCAACTGAGCTATACCCCCAAATAAAATTAAGCGCAGCAAATCTACAATAATGCTCGCTACTTTTGAAAAGAAACCTGTATGGTTTTTCGACTTTTTTTGGTAGCCGATCCCTGTATTACCAGGAAAATCGAAAACTACCCGATCGGGTGGACAGAGTGATAGGTGCAGCATATACTTTTGAGTGGTACAACATGACTACTAAAACCCAAGTGTATGAAAAAGCTCTTGACCTGCATGCTCACCCTACTATCTACTATAGCCCTAGCACAAAACTGCCCTTTTGGAGGGGGATTGGCACTAAGCTCAGGAACCATCCTTCAATCGCTAGCACCAGGGGGAACGGTATGCTTCGACCAAGTGCTGAGTAGGGGAGACGATTACACGCTGAATAATTTGGTCGTGAATGGCCAGTACACCGTAGAAACTTGTGGGGAGCCAGACCCTTCTAATAACCCTCCTGCTTATGATTCATATATAGGTGTTTGGACAACAGGTGGCATATTCGTTGGTGAAAGTACTGGGGGGAATTGTGGGACTGGGGATGATGAAAGCGTTACCTTTATCGCAACGGCCACTAGCCATATTGTACAGTTAAGAGATGAAGATTGCAGCACAGGATTTTCTGGTTTCCATGACCTTTGCGTGATCTATGTAGCGGCTCCACTACCCGTAGAGCTGACTTTTTTTGAAGCAGCGCAGGTAGATGGAGCTATCTTGCTACATTGGCAGACCGCTACAGAAACCAACAATGAAAAGTTCATTATCGAGCATAGTAGAGGAGGGCAGAACTTTAAAGCTATTGGAGCCGTGGCTGGAAATGGCACCACTACTAGGCAGCAAGATTATACTTTCAAAGTGGAAGATTTACAAAATGGCGTATCCTACTTCCGCCTCAAACAAATAGACTTTGATGGCCAATTCGAATACAGTAAGATTATCAGTGTCAAAGTAGATGCAGATCGCTCCGAAGTGCCCGCCATCAATCCGAATCCAAGCCAATCAGGGCAGTTTAACGTACGCTATAGCGCTCCGAAAGAAGCCAGTATTCGCATTCAACTTTTTAATGCCAATGGACAAATAGTAGCGCAACAACATCATGCAGTTACAGCTGGCTCAAATGACCTCACACTAGATTTTTCTCATCTCAACGCTGGCGTATACTTTTTAAAAATAGGAGAGGCACAAGGCTTTATGCCACAAAAAGTAGTGATCCAGTAGCAAGCCTTTTTTTCTCACCAACTGATTGGTAAGGGGATTTAGCGAAAGCGATAAAAATAGGGGCATAGCTTTTGAATTGCAAGACATAGTACGATTTTAGAAGTTCTAAAATCAAAATAGGTGTGAATCTCTAAATTTTGGCTAGTTTGTTGCTCTATAAAATTATGAAGAGATGACAACTGCTAGACCATACCTATTTGGGACACTTTTATTAAGCATAATTTGCTTAGCCCAAACACTTTCAGCGCAAACGGGACTAAAGGATATTTTGACCTCAAAAAAGCCTTTTGCCGCTATTGTAGAACAAGCTGATGCCTATTTTGCAGCGAAATATCCCAATCGAACCGCTTTTGAATTGACGCAAGGCGAGCATCGGGATGGGGAATTCGTAAAGTATATGCGTTGGAAGTATTACTGGAAAAGTCACCTGAATCCCAATGGGACACTGGGCGATCCGTCTGCCTATTTCCGTGAAGGACGAATCAATCCGCGCACCACTGGCCTCTACTGCGATGTGCCTTGGAACAATATTAGTATACCCGAAAATTTGGGAGGGCAGATTGGAGTTGGGCGTACCACTTCTGTTGCTTTTCACCCAGAAGATCCAGAAACGTTTTGGGTATCTACTGCGATAGGAGGTATTTGGAAAACGACAAATGGAGGTAATTCCTATATCCCCATTGCAGAAGATTTACCGATACTGGCGGTGAGTGTCGTGGCGGTAGATTATTCCAATCCAGATATTATCTATGCTGCAACAGGTGATCGCGTGTGGTATGGCCTTCCAAGCATTGGTATTTATAAAAGTACAGACGGTGGCCTCAATTGGACAGAAACGAGTTTGACGATTAATGCGTCAAGTCAGTTTAGAGTTTACGCAATGACTATTGATCCTGATGACCCAACGAAAGTGTATGTGGCAGCAGATAATGGGCTATTTCGCACAACAGATCGATTTGAGACAGTAGAGTTGGTTAATTCCTTCAAATTTTATGATGTGAAGTTTCATCCTACTGATCCGAGTATTATGTATGCAACGAGCGGTAGTTTTTTCTGGAAAAGTACAGACGGTGGAGAAACGTTTTTTCAAAAACAAGTGGTGCAATCTAGCACGGCTATTCGTTTAGTAGTCTCTCCTGCTGCTCCTGATCGCGTATACTATTCAGCTGGGAGTAAGTTGTATCAATCTTACGATCAAGGCGAAAGCTTCCCAGAGACCAAAGACATTGGTGATCTTGATAATGGAGATTTTGGCTATGTTTTTATGTCGCATGAAAATCCTGATTTGTTGTATGGAGGATATTTCAATACTTGGAAGTCTACTAATAATGGGAGTAATTGGAGTCGAATAACTTGTTTTACCGGAGGAGATGAAATTCATGTAGATAACCACTTTGCAGCAATCAATCCATTGGTTTCTGATGAGGTCTATTTTTGTAACGATGGAGGTTTATATAAGTTCCCAGAAAATAGTTGTTCTAGCTGCTCCTCTTGTTTTGGGGAGTATATCGATTTGTCGAAGGGGATGAAGATTAGTCAGTACTACGATATTTCTAACTCACAACAGCAAAAAGCTATCATAGCAGGAGGAACCCAAGACAATGGTTCTTTCTTTCGCAATGCAGAAGAAGAATGGCAATTTTATGCTTCGACGGGCGATGGAATGGTTGGTGCTATCGATCCAATTAATGATGATTTTAGATATTGGGAGTATCAATTTGGGAGTATTTCTAGATATGTTAATGGTAATAATACCTGTATCTCATGTAATATCCCCAATGATGAACATGGCAATGGAGCTTGGGTCACTCCTTATCAATTAGATCCCAATAATCCTGAAGTGATTATTGCGGCCTATTCAAGAGTTTACCGCTCTACTAATCGAGGTGCTAGCTGGACTACTATTAGCGACGAATTGGCAGGTGGTTCTATCCTTGATTTATTAACGGTGGCGCCCTCTAATTCTGATGTGGTTTATACCATTAACTTTAATCAACTGTATCGTACGTCTAATGCTTCAGCTGGTGCTAATGCCAATTGGGAGAGTATGACTATGCCTTCTGGCGGAATTACTCAAATCACTGTTGACCCTGCTGATGAAAATCGGATTTATATTACTCGTGGTGGATATAATGCTGGAAATAAGGTGTATATATCAGAAAATGGTGGACAAACTTGGACTAATATTTCGGGCTCTTTACCGAATGTGCCTGCAAATACGATCAAAGCTATTAACGATCCCAACTACGACCAAGCTGTCTTTGTAGGGACTGATGCAGGGGTGTACTATTTGGATGCCAATCTGGAGGACTGGGAAGAATATGGGAAACTTCCTCATACGCAGGTTCGAGATATTGAATTCCAGTATGAGCAGCAACTCATTCGTATCGGGACCCACGGGCGATCTGTTTTTGAAGCACCTTTGCCACTGAGTAATTGTCTATCTGATAACCCTGACGATGAAGATAATGATGGAGTCTGTGATGCTTTGGATGTGTGTCCAGATGGCGATGATACTATTGATGTAGACTTGGATGGGCAGCCTGATGCTTGTGAGACCTATTGTTTTGCAGAGGGCTCACCAGGTACCGGATCAGATTGGATCAACCGAGTAGCGGTTCATACACTTGATAATACTTCTGCTCAAACAGCCTATTCTGACTTTACAGCGCAGGGCACAGAGTTAGAACGCGGAGAAATTTATCCGATTCAAATTGGCTTGAACTTTGCATTTGATCAAGATGCTGCTTATGCATGGATTGATTTTAATCATAATACAGAGTTTGATACCAATGAGGCAATTCCAATGTCTAATTTTGATGAACAGTATATAAGTTATGGAGAGGTGATTGTACCAGAAGATGCACTATTAGGTGAAACTATTTTGCGTGTTCGGAATACTTATTTAAATAATCAGATTTCCGATCCCTGTTCTAACTATTTTGGAGAAGTAGAGGACTACACTATCACTATCGTAGAGTCCACCACTTCGGTTCAGGAAGCTGAAAAAGGAAG
>JBCCRH010000457.1:0-4549 GCA_039208045.1 Bacteroidota bacterium | reverse complement strand
TTTAGCAGGGTCTTGTTGTTTTCTAATTTCTGAATACTAACAGCCTGATAAAGCAAATTAACTTGAAATCCAATGATTAGCAGAAAAAATACATAAGCAAAAAGGGTAAAATTTAGATAAAACTTGTTGTAGTTTTTCTTCATGAGGCCAAGATAAAGCAATTTGAGGCGAGCAGCCTTTTGCTTAAGTTTTCATTAAGTCTTTTCGTTTTTCGTTTGGCAAGCTTGGGTTTTAGTGAAGGGAATTTAGGAAGTAGATGCGCTTACTTTGTTGCTGTAACTTATTCACCACAAAACTTAAAAAAATGAAATACTCCATTCTTCTACTCTTTTCGACCATTTTATTTACTAACACTTTTGCTCAGTCTTACGATCTCAAGAAGCCCGTTACAGCAGCAGAAGTCATCTACCTACAACAAACCATTCATGCTATTGCAGAAAGTGATCAACGCTACCGCAAGTTCATCAGTGCCAATACCTTGGACGAAACCGTAATTGATAAAATGGATGCCGTGTACGAAGCGGACGGCATTGAAGCGTATATGAAGTATTGTGCGTCTCTGAATCTCCAATTAGAGCAATCCATAAAAGATTCCCTTTGGAATTTGCAGCACCAAATTGACTTAGCCAATCATCTGGCACTAAGAGGTATCTTCGAAACCTACGGCTTTTTACCAGAATCTATGCTCCCCGAAAAGCACTATGTACAGCTCATTATCCTGCTACACCCCCCAAAAGATTGGAATATTCCCAACTACCTAAGCGACTATAGCCAACTCCTACAAGCTGAAGTGGAAGCAGGTCGCATGGAAGCCAAAACCTTCGCTACTTTTTACGATAATATAAAAGTGAAGATACTACGGGAGCCTCAGTTGTATGGCACCAACCAAGTCTTTGATGTTTCTACTAATAGTGTACAGCCACCATCGATTGTAAGTATAGAAGCTACTAATGAAGCTAGAGAGGAGTTGGGGCTCAAGCCTTTAAAAGAGGGAGAATATAGGTTAATTGCTAAGTGAGGGAAAAGGATGATAAACCGAAAGTAATGGTACATACAGCTTGCCCCGAAGGGGCAGGATTATGTACGCACTAACTGAGTTATATACAGTTTGTCCTTCCAGGACAATATACTTGAACTTGTCCTGGAGGGACAAACTGTATATAAGCTAGCTTAGCACTCATCAAAAGCGCCCGACTTTGTTGGGCAGCCTGCCTGTTAATAAGAAATCTCATTCAAGTCCACCACAAAGCCCTTGATCTTATGCTTTTTAGCAAGACTAGACTTGTAGTTCGTTGCTTTATCTTCCTTATCAAATGGCCCTAATAGCACCTTGTAAGTTGACTCATCACCATCACCGCGCTCCACACTAATCAAGATATTTTCAAACCACTTGGATTGTAAATCTGCGACTTGGCGCAATACATTTTCATAATTGTTCAGAGAAGCTACTTGTACGGCATAGCCCTTACTACTTGGGCGCTCTAGCACGATGCGATACAATCCATATTGCTTATAGTCTTTGCCAACTAGCCTAGCTTTATTGACTTTTGCAGCTTCCATTTTATCTTCTTTAGCTTTGCTTTTCTCACCCGAATCGGCATCTCTTCTTTTAGGTACCCGCTTTTCAGTTTCCTCACCATCATCGTCGTCGTCATCAGTGTTAGTAGCAATAACCCGGCTTGGTTGCTCAGCAGCGCGAGGGATACTGCGTGGAGTAGTTGTTTGTCGCTTAGCCGTTACACTGCTCTTACCAACTACCTCTATTTTGACTTCCGTCAATCCATCTTTGGGCAAACCTAGCTCATCGGCAGCAGCTCTTGATAAATCAACTACGCGGCCTTTGATGTAAGGTCCTTTATCGTTGACTAATACTTCTACTGATTTCTTGTTATCAAGGCGCGTTACTCTCAGTTTGGTACCATAGGGATGCTTTTTATGAGCTGCTGTCATCTTATTCTTATCGTAAATATCGCCATAAGCGGTTTTCCGCCCTTGAAAATCATCAGAATAATAGGACGCAATGCCATACTCTTGGGCTACTGCAAATACTGAGATCAGAAGGAAAGCGGGAATCATTAATACGCTAAGAAAATTCTTCATAAAGCTGTTTTTTATTGTAATAATTTTTTACTAGCCCTCAATATACCCATTAATCATATATCGCACAAGCGTTGTTAGCGGAGGCCTTTTGGCAAATACCTTACCCACTAAAGCACACCTTTTATTTCGAAAACAAAAGATGAAGCACGACGTTATTAAGATTCAGTCTAATTAAACTATTTTTCACTTCATAACTAACTTTAAAAACCGCTTATGATCAAAAGAGTATTTTTTATGCTATTCATAGCTTTTCTTGCTGCCTGCAGTACCCCCGAAGAGCAGAAAGAAATCACGCTATACACCCACCGACACTATGATACGGACAAAGTAATTTTCGAAAAATTCGAAAAAGAAACCGGCATAAAAGTTAATGTCGTAAAGGCTAGTGCCGATGAATTAATCCAGAAAATGGAAATCGAAGGCGAACAGTCCCCCGCTGACCTTTTGATTACCGTTGATGCAGGACGCTTGGTGCGTGCTAAAGACAAAGGCCTCCTACAATCTATCGACTCGGAAGTGCTTAATACTACCGTTCCTGCACACCTACAGGATACCGACAAGCAATGGTTTGGCTTGACCAAAAGGGCTCGGATTATTGCTTATGATAAAAATAAAGTAGACCCAGCAACGCTTAGCACTTACGAAGCATTGGCCGACTCCATGTGGAGAAATAAGATACTAATTCGTGCGTCCAGCAATATCTATAATCAATCCTTGTTGGCGTCTATCATTGCTAATGACGGGCAAGAGGCGGCTACCGCCTGGGCCGATGCCTTGGTGGCAAACATGGCGAGAGTACCAAAAGGAAACGATAGAGACCAGGTAAAAGCGATCCTCGCGGGCGAAGGGGAACTTGCTATCATTAACACCTACTATCTGGGTAAACTCCTCAATTCTTCTGATTCTACGGAAGTAAAGGCAGGGCAAGCAGTAGAGGTATTTTTCCCTAATCAGGATGGTAGAGGAGCGCATGTAAATATTAGTGGTATAGGATTGGCAAAGTATGCACCACACAAGGAAGACGCCATTAAATTCATAGAGTATTTGGTGAGCAAGGAAGTACAGGAAGAATTTGCGCAAGCAAACTATGAGTATCCAGTAAACCCGAATGCTGCGAGCTCGGAGCTGTTAGAATCTTGGGGGCCCTTCAAAGAAGATCAATTACCTTTATCCAAACTTGGAGAGTTAAACAAAGAAGCAGTTATTACCTTTGACCAAGTTCAATGGGATAAAGGACCTGATGCAAAAGAAGAGATTTAAACACGTACTCAGAGATATAAACCAATGGTCATTCGCTACGATGGCCATTGGTCTATTTGTGGCCGTTCCACTATTAGCTATTGTTGTCTATATCTTCGATGGGCCCGGTGAGATGTGGTCGCATATTGTTTCTTATTTCTTAGTAGACTATATCGGCAATTCTGCCTTCTTGCTCCTAGGCTCAGGGGTGCTCTGCTTCATCATGGGCACTTCTACTGCTTGGATTGTGAGCAACTACGAATTTTCCTTTCGGAAAATACTGGAGTGGCTCCTTTTTTTGCCGCTAGCTATCCCTTCCTACATTGTTGCCTATACGTATGTTGGTTTATTCGGTAATGGAGGCACGCTCATTGGCTTCTTCCAGGATCTAGGTTTTACGGGTCAGAAGGTTGAGTTTATGAATATCTTTGGTTTGACCTGGGTGCTGAGTTGTTCGCTTTTCCCTTACGTATATGCAGGTACTAGAGCTATATTCAGCAGTTTTCCCACTAGCATTAGGGAAGCTACCCAACTTCTGGGAGTCTCGCGTAGACGCTACTTTTTTTCTGTTGCGCTGCCGCTAGCTACGCCTGCCATTACGGGCGGCCTCTTTCTGGTCTTTATGGAAGTGCTCAACGACTATGGCGCAGCTAAGTATTATGGTATCAATACCTTTACTACTGGAATATTTCGGTCTTGGACGATGCTGGAGGACATACAGTCGGGTATTTATCTTTCGGCTATATTGGTAGTGCTGGTATTTAGCCTCAATGCGCTGGTCGTATGGCAACGGGGTAAGCGTTCTTTTGCACTTAAGCAGTCCCCTTCCAAACAAGCTGCTGCAAAGAGGATTCCTCTACAAGGCTGGAAGCTCATCACGTATAGCCTGGTGCTTTGCCTACCTGTTGTGTTTGGCTTTATACTGCCCGTGGGTCAGCTCCTATATTGGGCCATACTCACTTTTGAGTCGATGTTTAAGCCAGAGCTATTTTGGGTAGCACTGCAAAGTTTTGGGGTAGCCTTTAGTGCTGCTTTACTAGTAGTGTTGACTGCGCTAGCTATGATTTACCTGTCCAACTGGAATGTAGTGCGCTCTTTTCGGGTGTTCAAAAAGCTGTCTACCATTGGCTATGTAATACCTGGAGCCATTATAGGTATCGGCATTATCCGCAGTAGTCAGAGCATTATCGACTTTTTTGACCAAGTCTTT
>JBCCRH010000456.1:0-4553 GCA_039208045.1 Bacteroidota bacterium | reverse complement strand
GTCTTATCAGTTTGACTTTGGCCTGAAAACATCTGTCATTTTGGGTAATGCCCTCAATGAAGAGTATACTTCCCGCCCTGGTTTGATGGACGCACCCCGAAATTTGACGGTGCGCTTTGACTACGAGTTTTAAGCACCTATCATATAAATAAGAAAAGACCTGCCAGATTGTCACGCAATCTGGCATTTTTCTTTTATTTTCGCACTTACGTAAAATAACAAGGGAAAAGCTCCCCACTTTATTGAACCAATTGCTGAAAAATGCTCTTCAGTAGTGGGCAAAATAAACTTGTACAATGTATAATGATAATCCGACCATAGAAGGCTTGACCAAGACCATCGACGAGCAGAAGCAAGGTGAAGTCTTCTTCAAGGAAAAAAAGCAAGGGATAGCACCGGCTGGTGGCAGAAAATTTTACATAGAAAGCTACGGCTGTCAAATGAATTTTAGCGACAGTGAAATTGTAGCATCTATCTTATCTGATATGGGCTTCTCTTCTACGCGCAATATGGAAGAGTCCGATCTCATTCTGATCAATACCTGCTCGATCCGAGAAAAAGCAGAAGATACGGTGCGTAAGCGCCTGAGGGTATTTGATAAAGTGAAAAGTAGACGACCAGGAACAATGGTAGGCGTATTGGGCTGCATGGCAGAACGCTTGAAAACAAAGCTTTTACATCAGGAGAAATTGGTGGATCTGGTAGTAGGCCCAGATGCTTATCGTGACCTGCCTACCTTGGTGGCAACTGCTGAAGATGGGGACAAAGGTGTAAATGTATTCCTATCGCGCGAAGAGACCTATGCCGATATTAGTCCACTGCGCTTAGGCTCAAATGGGGTAACGGCCTTTATTTCTATTATGCGTGGCTGCGACAATATGTGCTCCTTTTGTGTCGTGCCATTTACACGAGGGCGCGAGCGGAGCCGCGATGCCTTCAGTATTGTGGCAGAAGCTACAGAGTTGTTTCAGCGTGGCTATCGGGAAGTTACCTTGCTAGGGCAAAATGTCGATTCCTATAAATGGGAAAATCCAGAGAGCAATACAAAAGTCACCTTCGCCAACTTATTGGAAATGGTGGCCCAAGTACACCCTGATCTCAGAATCCGCTTTTCCACTTCTCACCCAAAGGATATTACAGACGAGGTGCTTTATACCATGAAAGCTTACGATAATATTTGTAAGTATATCCATTTACCCGTTCAGTCGGGCAACACACGCGTGCTCGACCTCATGAATCGGACCTACACCCGTGAGTGGTATATGGAAAAAATGCGTAGGATTTATGAAATTATGCCAGACTGCGCGGTTTCTTCTGACATTATCGCTGGCTTTTGTACAGAAACGGAAGAAGAGCATCAAGATACCTTGAGCATGATTTCGTTTGCTAACTACAGTATGTCCTACATGTTCGTGTATTCAGAACGCCCGGGCACACTAGCAGCGCGCAAATTCGAAGATGATATACCTCATCATATCAAGAAAAGAAGGCTACAAGAAATCATTCGTCTCCAAAATCAAGTATCGTTTCAACACAACCAAAACGATATTGGTAAAACCTTTAAGGTATTGATTGAAGGCGACTCCAAGCGTTCTGACCAAGATTTTAAGGGTCGGAATTCTCAGAATAAAATGGTTGTTTTTCCTAAAAAAGCGGGGCTAAAGCCCGGCGACTATACAAATGTTACCATTAAAGATGCAACGAGTGCTACGCTAAGAGGAGCAATAGCTTAACCCAAACACCCCCTATCAATTTATGGAGCTTCAGGCAATTAAACAACGCTTTGCGATTATTGGGCGATCAGATATACTAGACCGTGCCATGAGCAAAGCCGTACGAGTGGCAAGCACAGACCTTAGCGTGTTAATTACTGGCGAAAGCGGGGTTGGTAAAGAAGCTTTTTCAAAAATTATTCATTCCCTTAGCGCTCGAAAGCACAACAAATTTATCCCTATCAATTGCGGCGCTATTCCAGAAGGCACCATCAATTCTGAACTTTTCGGACATGAAAAAGGGGCTTTTACAGGAGCAGTAGGAGATCGAAAAGGCTATTTTGAAAGCTATGATGGGGGCACTCTCTTTTTGGATGAGATTGGGGAGATGCCACTCGATACGCAGGCTTATCTTTTACGAGTACTTGAGTCGGGCGAATACATCCGCGTTGGCTCTTCTACTCCACGTAAAACCGATGTGCGCGTGATTGCTGCCACCAATGTCAATCTAGAAGAGCGCATCAAAAAAGGGAAGTTCAGAGAAGACCTTTATTTTCGCCTCAACACCGTCCCCATAGAAGTTCCACCATTGCGCAAGCGTAAAGAAGACATCTTTATGCTCTTCCGAAAATTTGCGGTTGACTTTGCAGAAAAGTACCGCACTAGCCCCATCATTTTGGATGAAAAGGCGCGCCTCTTGCTAGAAAACTACCACTGGCCAGGCAACGTACGTCAACTGAAAAATGTAGCAGAACAGCTCTCAGTACTCAGCGAACACAAGCACATTTATGCTGAGCAAATGATCGAGCTAATCCCCGATATTATGCATCGGCACTTACCTGCTATCCAGGAGGCCCTCCCCAATGATGCCCCTCCCATGCAGGAGCGTGAAATTCTATACAAGCTGCTTTTTGATATGAAAAGTGACTTGAATGACCTCAAAGCCCTCGTTTTTGAACTCATTCAAAATAACGACCTCACCGTAAGTGACGGAAATGTGGGCTTGCTAGCCATTAATGCCCCGGAGACCCCTCGAAGTACAGCTCCTCTATCCCAAGAACCGCACTCTAATCACCAAAGCGATTTTGGAGAGCCTCATAGACCGATCATCTTGGATCAAAAAGATCAAGAAGAATACGAAACGATGGAAGTGGTAGAAGAGAATCTATCCCTAGAAGAAAATGAGAAGGGCCTCATCAAAAAAGCCCTGCGGAAGCATAATGGGCGAAGAAAAGAAGCGGCCCAAGACCTGGGTATTTCCGAGCGGACCCTCTACCGGAAAATTAAGCAGTACGAGTTGTAAGACTAAATTCAAAACAATGAGATACTTCATCCTTTTACTATTGATTGGTAGCGCAGCAGTAGCGAGTGGTTGCTATTCCTTATCTGGCATTAGCATCGATCCAGAAACAAATACCTACTATGTAGAACCCTTTAAGAATAATGCACGAAACGTAGTGCCCTCCTTGGCACAGATTCTCACAGAAGACTTGAAGGAAAAGATTCGCTTGGAATCCCGCTTGCTCTATGTGGATCGTGATCCCGATATTGAATTTAAAGGAACAGTTGTCGACTATCGAGTAACCTCCGAAGCTCCTGAGCCTGGTGAAACCACCGCTATTAACCGATTGACTATTGTCACTTCTATTGAGTATATCAATACTAAAAATGAGGATAAGAACTGGAAGAAAAACTTCCCATTCTTCTTCGACTTTGCGTCGAATGTTGACTTATCGAACATACAGGATGAGGCTATAGAGAGCATTTCGGATCAGCTGATGGAGGATATTTTTAATGAGGCGTTTACGGATTGGTAATCTAGCACGATTAAGGAACGGCTCGCGGATTGCAAATCCACTGAGTGCGTGCCAGGCTTTTTATTTATTAAGTACCTTTGAATAGCAAAACCACTATCTGAATGAAAAAGATTCTTGTTGCCAACCGTGGAGAAATTGCCCTAAGAGTGATGAAAACTGCTCGCAAGATGGGCATCAAAGTTGTTGCGGTATACAGCGAAGCGGATCGCTTTGCACCGCATGTGCGCTTTGCTGACGAAAGTGTACTACTTGGCCCTCCCCCATCTAATCAGTCGTATTTACTGGGGGATAAGATTATTGAGCATGCTAAGGCCCTTCAGGTAGATGGCATCCATCCGGGCTATGGTTTTTTGAGTGAAAATGCGGCTTTCGCCGAAAAAGTGGGGGTAGCAGGCCTTACCTTCATAGGCCCCAAGCCGCATGCCATCCGTGTAATGGGAAGCAAGTTAGCGGCTAAAGAAACCGTCAAAGCCTACGATATTCCGATGGTGCCAGGTACGGACGAAGCCATCACTGATATTCCTGCGGCAAAGGCATTGGCAGAGCAAATAGGGTTCCCTATTTTAATTAAAGCTTCAGCAGGTGGTGGTGGCAAGGGGATGCGTATTGTTGATAGCGCGGATGCCTTTGTAGAGCAAATGGAGCGTGCAGTTAGCGAGGCCATTTCTGCTTTTGGGGACGGAGCGGTTTTTATTGAAAAATACGTTACTTCTCCACGGCATATCGAAATTCAAGTGCTGGCAGATACGCATGGCAATGTGGTACATCTCTTTGAGCGGGAGTGCAGCATTCAGCGCCGCCACCAGAAAGTGGTAGAAGAGGCGCCTTCAGCTGTGCTTACTCCCGAATTGCGGGCACGTATGGGAAAAGCAGCGGTAGATGTAGCGCGATCCTGTGATTATGTGGGGGCCGGAACTGTGGAGTTTTTGCTAGATACTGATCACAATTTCTACTTCTTAGAAATGAATACGCGGCTACAGGTAGAGCACCCCGTTACCGAATTGATTACAGGTATCGATTTGGT